>JASJCV010000285.1 GCA_030065275.1 Desulfobacterales bacterium
TAAAGGTGCGCAAACAGCGGCACGCCGAGGCGGTGGCGGCCCTGGACGTTCAGACCAGCTGAGGCCTCGCTCCGGGAGGAACTGATCGCATGCCCGATAAAACCTGTCCGGTAGACGGCTTGATCAAGGAGGTGTCCGGGATCCTGGATGCAGGACGCCTGCACGATCCCGGTAACCATCGCCGCGGCGAGGAGATCCTGGCGCTGCTGACGGATGTGGCCACGGGACGCGCCGGCGATCAACATCTCGACGCCATCACCCGGCTGGCGGAGGAAATGCAGCAACGGGAGGCGGGCGATGCCGGTGCCGAAACCGGCACCCTCGTCCGGCAGTCCATCACCGACGCCGCCGAAACCTTTCAGAGCCACATCGACACGCACAACTGCGCCACCGGCGACTGCCTGTGCCTGGCCCCGGCCCCCTGCCAGATGACCTGCCCGGCCGGCATCGATGTGCCCACCTATGTGTCACTGATTGGCGAGGGACGCGACGCCGAAGCCATCGAGGTCATCCGCCACGACAACCCCTTTCCCTGGGTGTGCGGCCTGGTCTGCACGCGCCCCTGCGAGTTCATGTGCGTTCGCGGCCGCATCGACAAGCCGGTATCCATCAAATTTCTGAAGGCCTTCGCCGCTGAGCGGGCCCTCTCCCGGGCAGCCTATAAAAACCCGGAACCGGCGGCGGACAAGGGCCAGAGCGTCTGTGTGATCGGTGCCGGCCCGGGCGGCATGAGCGCGGCCTACTATCTGGCTCTGAAAGGCTACCGCGTGCGGGTCCTAGAGGCCCAGCCCAGCGCAGGGGGCATGATCCTGCTGGGCATCCCCCGCTACCGTTTGCCCCGCGAAGTCATCGACCGGGAAGTGGCCATGTTGCGTGACCTGGGGGTCGAGTTCCGCTTCAACACCCGCTACGGCAGCGATGTCTCGCTGGAGGAATTGAAACGGGAGGGCTTTGAGGCCTTCCTGTTGGCCATCGGCGCCCACAAGGCCTATCGGCTCGGCATCCCGGGAGAATCCGATTTTCCCCAGGTACTCGAGGCCGTCGACTTTCTGCGTGATGTGGCGTTGGGACACCGTGAGGTGCCCGGCAAACGGGTGGTGGTCATCGGCGGGGGCAACGTGGCCATCGACGCCGCCCGCACCTGCCTGCGTCTTGGCGCCGAAGAGGTCGTCCTGGCCTACCGCCGCACCCGCCACGAAATGCCGGCCGACGAAGAGGAAGTCGAACAGGCCGAAGAAGAAGGCGTCGAGCTCAGGTTTCTGACCATCCCCGAAGAGATTGCCGGACAGAAGGACCGGCTCACCGGACTTCGCTGTCTGCGCGCCGAACTTGTGGCGGCCGACGGCGGCGGGAGGATGCGCCCGGTTCCGGTCGAGGGCAGCGATTTCGTCATTGCGGCCGACGCGGTCATCTCCGCCATCGGCCAGCGGGTGGACACGGACTGTCTGGCTTCGGTCGACCAACTCGAATGGACCCGTCGGAATACCATTGACACCAATCTCGTGAGCACGGAAACGAGCCGTGAGGCTATCTTCGCCGTGGGCGATGCGGTCACCGGTCCGGCTACGGTGATCGAGGCCATCGGTGCCGGCAAGCGGGCCGCCGAGGGCATCGACCGCTACCTCTCCGGTATTCCCCAGCCCCAGATACCGCCGGTTCCGGTTCGCCGGGGACGCATCACCTGCCGCCCGCTTTCCGCCAACCGGAAGATGACGGCCCGGCGGCCGGAGATGCCGCTGCTCAACATCGACCGCCGCCGCACCACCTTCCAGCAGGTCGAACTGGGCTACAGCGAATCGGAGGTACGCGAGGAAGCCGGGCGTTGCTTGCGCTGCGATATCTGCCTGCGTTGCGGCAAGTGCGTTGAAATCTGCCGGGACAAAATGGGGGTCGATGCCCTGCAGATGGGCTATTTCGACTTCGACCATCCGGTGGAGACGGATTACCGGGTCACGGCCGAGCGCTGCATCCTCTGCGGAGCCTGCGCCGCCAACTGCCCTACCGGTGCCATGCAGATCGAGGACCGCGACGGGGAGCGGGTCCTCACGCTGTGCGGCACCACCCTGAACCACGAGGCGTTGACCTCCTGTGCCCTGTGCCATAAGGAGATGGAACCTTTCCGTTACCTGGAATACGTGCGCAAGAAGACCCGTCATGTCAGCCCGCTGGTGGACAACCGCCCGGTATGCGAGGCCTGCGCCAGAAAGGCCGCGGCCACGGCTCTGCAGCCCGAAGCGTAACACCGAACCATTTGCAAGAGAGGCGACCATGGTTTTCCGTAGAGGACAGAAAATCGAGCTTTTCCGCAAATCCGACGATGAAAGCTGGGAGCCTTACATGGACCAATTTGTCGGTCTGCACGGCATCGTGACCGACCCGGATACGGCCATCAACGATCCGGACGCGCTGGTGGAGGTCAGCCTGGAAGGCAAGGGCACGCATCGCCTGCCTCAGGACTGCCTGCGCCCCCTGGATTGACGGTTTCGCAGAGAGCCCGATAGCAGCGTTACGCTTCAATCCTCGTCATTGCGGCGTACGATGAGTACGCCTCTTTCCTCGGACTTCGCAAGCCTTGATCGCGGGCTCTCTGCGAAACCGTCGCATCGATGGCCCCCTGCGCCGATAATACGGGATAAGCCCCTGCCGCGGTTTCTCAATTTGGCAAGCCGACAAGCCTTATGTGTTAATCAAAGTCCTGCCCTGCATGGAGAAATAAGCATTGATCCAAATCCAAATCGACGATCTGACCGTAGAAGCCGAAGCCGACCAGAGCGTCCTTGACGTGGCCCGGGCCAACGGAATCGAACTGCCGGCCCTTTGTCATCACCCGGCCCTCAAACCGGCCGGGGTCTGTCATCTCTGCGCCGTGGAAACCGTGGGCAAAAGCGGGCGGCCGACCACCAAGCTTGCGTGCGTCCTGCAGCCCAAGGAAGGGCTGAGGGTTAAAACCGGCGGAGAACTCGTGCGGCAGGCGCGGCGCCACGCATTTGAACATTTGCTGGCCATGGCGCCGCAATCCCAAAGCCTGCGTCAAATGGCCGTCGACTGGGGCGTCGATATCGGTCCGGCCCCCGACGGCTGCATCCGCTGCCGGCTTTGCATCCGGGTCTGCCGCGAGGTCGTGGGGCCCGCCGCCCTGACCATGGAAAAGCACGGCGCCTTGAGCTATGTCGTTCCTTTGGAGGGACGCTGCATCGGCTGCGGTACCTGTGTAAATATCTGTCCGACCCGGGTCATCGAGGTAGGCGATCAGGACAATGTGCGCACCATCTCGATCCGCGACGAGGTCATCGGCCGTCATCCCCTGGAACGCTGTGAGGGTTGCGGCGCCCTTTTCGCGACCCCGCGATTCTTGAATCATATCCATGACCGGATCGCACCCCATCCCGACGTCAAGGAGCAGCATCAGTACTGCCCGACCTGCAGCAAGCTCTTTTCCGACCGGGTGCGGACCGCGGGACGGCGCAAGTGAATTGCTGCGCCGATCCTGAGGATCATTTTATGGGAAAACCACCCTGCTGGGTTGTTGAGGGGCCCGGGAGCATTTCATGTTGTCCTTCGACATTGTCGTAATCGGCGGGGGCATTGTCGGGGTTGCCACTGCATGGCAACTCAAACACAGGCATCCCGGTACTTCCATCCTGCTGATCGAAAAAGAGCCGGACCTGGCCCGACATCAGACGGGCCGCAATTCGGGTGTCATCCACGCCGGGGTCTACTACGCGCCCGGGAGCCTCAAGGCGGATTTCTGCAGGCGCGGGGCCGCGTGGACCATGGCCTTCTGCCAGGAGCATGGCCTGCCTTACGAACAATGCGGCAAACTGCTGGTGGCCACCGACCGCCGTGAATTCGAGCGAATGGCCGCGCTGGAGGAACGCTGCCGCCGGAATGGTATCGATACGGAACGTCTTTCAGAGGCCGAACTGGTCAAACGCGAGCCCCACATCTCCGGCGTCGGTGCCATCTACGTGGCAGCGACAGGGATTACCGACTACACGCGCATCACAGCCAAGATGGCGGCAATGTTCCAGGCCTGCGGCGGTGAAATCAAGACCGGCCAGGCCGTCCGCGGGCTCGATGAGGACACCCGCGGGGTGCGCATCGGATTGGAACGCACAGCGGTTTCAGCCAGCTACGTGGTTGTCTGTGGGGGCCTGATGGCGGACCGCCTCGCCAGGATGATGCGGATACCGCTCGATTTTAAAATCATTCCGTTCCGGGGAGAGTATTTTCAACTACCGCCACATCGCAACCGGATCGTCAACCATCTGATCTATCCTATCCCCGACCCGGAACTGCCCTTTCTTGGCGTTCATTTAACCCGCATGATCGACGGATCGGTGACGGTGGGCCCCAACGCCGTCCTCGGCTGGAAGCGTGAGGGCTACGGCCGTTTCAATATCGATCCTTACGACAGCCTGGAGATGCTCGCCTACCCCGGCTTCTGGCAGGTTATTGGCAGCAATCTGAAATCAGGCCTGGCCGAAATTCGCGATTCCTTCCACCGCCCCGGTTATCTTGAGCGGGTCCGGAAATACTGTCCTGCGCTGACCCTGGCGGATCTCAGGCCCTATCCCGTGGGCATCCGCGCCCAGGCCGTCACCCGCCGGGGGGCGCTGGTCCACGATTTCCTGTTTGCGGAGAGTGAACGCTCCCTGCACGTCTGCAACGCGCCCTCGCCGGCGGCCACCTCGGCCATGCCCATTGCCGAATACCTCTGCGCCAAAGCTACCGACAAATTTGGCCTGTAAGACCCCTTTTGGGCGGGCTGCCCCAAAAGGGGGCACGGTATGAACCGTAACCCCCCTGATTTTTTTGATAGGCAAGGAGATTGGATAACAGTTTAGATCAGCATTGCGTATATCAATTAACCCATTGATGGTCATTGCACCGGTTCATTTATTTGCATCTCAGGGTAGAAGTGCATCAAACCAGAGATCGGCCATGGATTGATAGCCTGTACCGTCAGGGTGGATATTGTCGTTGAATTCTTCTGGATTTGCTCTGAAATGCTCATAAAAATCCGGCGGCGTCACGCTAATTCCGTTATCCGCAACCAGGGCATTGATAACTGTATTGTAATCCTGGATGAGGATGTTGCGTGAAGCTGAATCTGGGTCGGTAAATGGCTCACATCCACCACCACAGGGGCCAAAAGCGAAAGGTACTTTGGCCAGTATGGGTGTTTTGCCACTGGCGACGATCGCATCGATGATTTGTTGCATGTTGTCGAGAAAAGAGCCGTCATAACCAGGATCGCCTGGATCTAATAATTCACCATAACCAGGATCGCCTGGATCTAATCCATAATATTTCAGTCCACTGGGTACGGGCACGGTGCCAAGAGCACGTGAATCATTGGTCCCGAATAGAATCAGAAATATGGTCGCCTGAGGATGAGAATTGATCAAGCTCTGGACACGGGCCAAACCGTCAATCGATTTTTCTCCTGGGATACCAGCGTTGACAATGGTGTGAATAAAGCCGGTGTAATTTTCCAGTAGATCGTCCAGGACGGGCGGATACCCAAAACCATCGGCCATGATATCATCATCTGACCCGAAGGTGATGCTGTCGCCAAAAGCGACATAGTAGTCATCAATCCTGGCCTTTTTTTTGATGATCTCACATCCTTTTTTATAGGAAAACTTCTTTTCTTTCATATCGCCGTCGACTTCGAAGCTGGCCACGCCTTTAACTTTAATCTTTAATTTTCCTTTTGCTTCGGCAGCCTCTTTTCTTATTTTAAGCTTGGATAGTTTGACTGTTTGGACCAGACATGTAATCTCCCAGGGTTCAAGGCTTACCCCCTTGTCAATGGCAAGGTCAGACAAAATCTCCGCACAGCCATCCTCGATGTTATTCAGACTAGAATCTTCAACCTGTACCAATATCTTTTTATTACTCGGGCTGATATTAAACGTTCCTTCGAT
>JASJCV010000286.1 GCA_030065275.1 Desulfobacterales bacterium
GGCTCGCGAATTCACGCAATTTTTTTCAGGCCGTCGCGATGTCTGACAATCGTTCCAAACAGATAACCTTGCTGGCGCACAAGATCCGTGTGCTCGAGGAAGAAAATATCCAGCTGGCCGAGCGGGCCGAGGACTCACTGCTGATCAGCCTGATAACGGCGAACATCCAGAATCTGTCAGAGAGAACCCAAACCTTTGAGCGCTGCCTCGAACAGATCGCCATTCTAAAGGCAATCCCCTTCGTCACCTGCGGTGCGATCGTCGGCAACCAGTTGAAACCCATTGCAAGCTATTGCGCCTTTTCCGATCAAGCGGATGTCGGCTACCCTATCGCTCTCGGGCCAGAAACCCTCATGGAGCTTGCTTTGGGACCGGTAATCATCAGCGCAGACGACGGCCTTAGCTGCCATTTCGAAAATTTTGTCTTCCGCCCCTTAACGATCGCCATAATCCCGTTCGAAACCCAGGAGATCACATCAGGGGTCTTCGTATTCATGGACGACACCCCAGAAGAAAATCGCCTGGCACCGATGCTGATGCTGCTGACTCAGGTGGTCGACATGGCCGCGACGCGCTATGACAACCTCTTTTTGATCGAAGCCTTGACCCGGGCCAATAAAGACCTGGAAGCACGTGTCCTTCACCGCACGCGCGACCTGACGGCCGCCAACGAAAAACTGGAACGGGAAATGGCCGAGCGGGTAGCTTCCGAAAAAGCGCTAAAGGCGTCTCACCAGACGCTTCTGACCGTTCTCAATAGTATCGACGCCAGTATCAATGTCGTGGATCTGGAGACCTACCGCATTCTGTTCATGAACAAGCACATGATCGATGTTTTCGGACAGGAATTTTCCGGCCGATTGTGTTTCGAAGCTTTTCGAAAAGTCTCGGCGCCCTGTAAAGCCTGTAAAAATGCACAGCTACTGGATCACGCCGGCCACCCCCGGGACGTGGTCATTTGGCAAGACAAGAATCCCATTACAGGCGGGTGGTATGTCAACTACGATCGGGCCATCAAATGGACCGACGGCCGCATGGTGCGACTGCAGATCGCCACGGACATAACCCAGCTCAAAGCCATGGAATCCCAGCTGCAGCAGGCGCAGAAGATGGAAGCCATCGGAACGCTGGCCGGCGGAATTGCCCACGACTTTAACAATTTGTTGATGGCGATCCTGGGGCATGTGTCGCTGGTGTCGGCTGAAATCGAACCGATGCATCCCAGCCGGGAGCACATCACGGTCGTGGAAGAGCATATTCGCAGTGCAATGGGTCTCACCAAACAGCTTCTTGGATTCGCCCGCGGCGGTAAATATGAGGTCAAGCCCGTCGATATCAATTCGCTTCTGGTCGACAGCGCAACCCTGTTCGGTCGCACCCACAAGGAATTGCGCATCCAGACGAATGTCGGCGAGGCCCCCCTTGTCGTCGATGCTGATCGTCGACAGATCGAACAGGTTTTTCTGAATCTCTTCATCAATGCCTGGCAGGCCATGCCGGAGGGCGGCGCGCTGTATCTGCGCACCGTGCGCGTGTCGCTCGACCGTGAACGCTGTGAGGCCTATCAAATCCAACCGGGGGAATTTACCCACATCGCGATCACCGATACCGGCACGGGCATGGACGAGGATATATGCCCGCGTATTTTCGATCCTTTTTTCACCACCAAGGATAAGGGGCGCGGCACCGGGTTGGGGCTGGCCTCGGCCTATGGCATCGTTAAAAATCACGGGGGCACCATCACCGTGGACAGCGAACTCGGCCACGGCACCACGTTCAATATCTTCCTGCCGCTCTCAGACAAAAAAGCCTATCGCGAGCCTCCCTTGGAGGACAAGTTGCTCAAGGGGGCGGAAACGATCCTGCTGGTGGACGACGAAGATATGATCCTCAATGTTGGACAGGCCATCCTGAAAAAACTGGGCTACAAGGTTGTTGCGGCCAAGGGCGGCGAGCAGGCCCTGGAGGTGGTCCGGAAGGCGGCCAACGATATCGATCTGGTCATTCTCGATCTTATCATGCCCGGTATGGATGGTGGCACAACCTTCGATTGCCTGCGCAGTCTCAGGAAAGATTTACCGGTATTGCTTTCCAGCGGGTATGCCATCGACGGCCAGGCCAATGATATCATCCAGCGGGGCTGCAACGGCTTTATTCAGAAACCGTTCAATATGACTGAACTGTCGATCCAGGTGCGCAAGATACTGGACGCAAGCGCCGCTGTCGAGGAATAACGACCATCCGCCGGCAGGTCGTCTGCGATCCGATCGTTTGAAATCCTTCTCTTCCCCGTCGCACCTGCGTCTTGCGACGCGCACACCCCAGTCGTGCGTCTACTTCTGGTAGCAATACGTAAAACATATTAATTCTGTCTGTCGTGCCCCCAAGACGATGTCGCCCCGCCCATCGGAAAGTGATAGGTGTTTTCCCTCGTGGGTAATTGGGAGGGATACCATACGGTCGGCATCCACCATCAAATCAGGGCATCGGTGAGATTTTTCGGATTTGTCAGGAACTCAAATAGCCCGGTCAACGCGGGCTAAAAGCCGGTCAATCCGTGCCAGGGCCGCTCGGCAGACCACGCCGTATCCCACGGCCCAGAAGGGAACGCTGAAAGCCAGTTCACACTGCCGACGGCCCAGCGACTTTAACCAATGGCCGGTGGCGGCCACGCCGCCCACCCGCCAGTCCCAAAAGCGCTCGGGCTCGAAACGCTCCACCGCGAATGGCAGCCAGAGGCCGATTGGCGTGAGCACCCGTCCGGTCGATCCTGCCCGGATATAACGCTCGGCGCAGTCGACGGCACGGACAGTCGGTCCCCATTGAGGCCAGGCGTGGGTATCGGTGATCAGGCGCCAGACATCAGCGGTCGGCGCATCGAGGATTCGGCTGAAATGCTTCGGAAGCATGGTATCGGGGGAGGGAAGCTTGGCTCGGGGGCCGGTCGATATGACGCCGGCCCCGGCATATCCACCGCGTTTGCCGACGGTTAGTGCTGCGTGCCCTTGTATTTGACGTAGAGCTCGCGCACACGGCGTTTGAGCGTCTTGATTCGCTTGGAATCCTCGTCCGAGGACCAGCGCGGCTCGCTGATGTTGAAAAGCGCATCGTTGATTTCGTCGATGACATGCTCGGTGGCTTCGCACCACTCGGCGGTACAGCGGTCGCTCATGTCGGCCGCCTCTTCGATGTCGGCTTCGAGATCGCGAATCGAGGTTTCCAGGGCGGACATATACTGCCCCCAAGCTTCCAGGGCGTCTTTACGAAACTGCTCATGGATATTGTTCATGGTTGACTCTCCTGATATCTACGGCCGCTAACGGCCGATTTCGGTTTTTTTTCGAAGGCATCACCCTATGACGGGTTGCTTTCTGAATATGGGATACTAAGCATCGGCTTTGGGGATTCAAGCGTTCTTCCGGGTAGACGGTGGACTTCGCTTGCAATCATGACGTCGACCCTTAATTTTCAATCGTTGGAATTCAGTGTCACCTGGTTTTACCCTCAACCGCTGGAGGTTCTCCATGATCTTCAAAGCTTACGCGGCTGAAACCGTCGGTGCACCGCTGGAACCCGCTGTTCGAAACCTTCTCCATGTCCCAGGCCAACAACACCATGGAGCGGCTGCACTCGGGTAAGCCGCATAACCGGATCGTTCTCGAAAATGATTTTTAGTGGAATTGGAGTCAGATCATGTGGCTACTCATCGCTGGGCTGACCGTCTTCTTCGCTGTTCACCTGCTGCCGACGTCCGATCGATGGCGGACACGGCTGGTCGCCTGGAAGGGCGAAGATATGTACAAACTGGGATTCAGCCTGGTGGCGGCCGCCGGCCTCGTTCTGGCGGGGTATGGGAAATCCGTGGCACCGCGGGTCATGGTCTACGATTCGCCGGCTTGGACCGCCCATCTGAGCTGGTTGCTGATGTGGCTGGCCGTGACCATCTTCCCCGCGGCCTACCTGCCCACCAATCTGAAACGTTTCATGCGGCATCCGTTTCTGTGGGGCGTAACCCTGTGGGCGGTTGCCCACCTGCTGACCAACGGCGATCTGGCATCCATCCTGCTCTTCGGATCCTTTGCCATCTATGCCGTATACGATATGCAATCGGCCAATCGTCGCGGGGCTGAAGTATCTCGCACCCGCTTTCCCATCTGGCGCGACGGCGTGCTGGTGGCGGTCGGAACGGCCGCCTATCTTCTTCTCGTCCGTTTGCACCCCTACCTGTTCGGCGTGGCCGTCAATCCGGTCTGACCCCCTTGTGGCGCATCGTCGCCTTCGGGTGTCGCGCTTTGCGGCCACCGCGCCACCCCGCTGGGCGATTGACGGAATGCGCCAGCGTTCCACCATCAAGGGCGCAATGGCTCAAAAACGCGTTCAGTAAGGCGCTCTGGTGCCTTTTGCGATGAACCAGGAAGTAGTAATCGCGACGCAGGTCAAGATATGGTGTGGGCAAGACCCGCAAACGACCGGCTTCGACCTCGCGTTTCACCGCCATGCGCGAAAGGCAGCTCAGGGCGCTGCCGTATTCCACCGCCCGCTTGATGGACTCGAGGTTATCGAACTCCATGGTCGTTCGCAGCGGCAGGGTTCCGGACGGCAGTGCTTTCAGAAATAATTCCAGGGTCCCGGAGCCCTCCTCCCTTAAAATCCATTGCGCCGCGGACAGATCAGCCGGCGTGACGCGTGATCGCCGGGCCAGGGGATGCGATGCCGCGGCGAAGATACACAGTTCATCGGTAAGCCAGGGCCGGTGTTCCACGTCCGGTCGGCGGCATTCCCCAGCGATTACCCCGATATCAATCGCGAAATCCTCGACCTGCGAAATAATGCCGATCTTGTTGCGGCAGGCGACCTCGACCTTCACATGGGGGTAAGCCGCCACAAACCCGCTGAGGGTGTCCGGCATGACGTAATTCGCCAGCGTCAGACTTGCGCCCAGACGTAGCGTGCCGCCGACCTGCGACTTGCCGGCACCGAACATCTGGCCGAGATCACGGGCATTGACCAGGAGCAGGCGAGCCATCGGCAGGAGGGTCCGTCCCCTCTCGTTCAGCACCATCCGCTTTTTCCAGCGATCAAACAGGGCCGTGCCGAGATGTTTTTCCAGCTCGGCGATCGCGGAACTGACGGCCGGCTGCGACAACCCCATGGCGCGCGCTGCCGCCAGAGCACTGCCGTGCGTGACCACCGCAACGAAAACCTGCAACTGTTTGAGGGTAAAATCCACAAGCTGCCCCCGGCATATATCGATTTTCTTTATAAACTTTATAAAATTAAATCAGTTAAACATATATGAAGCTAACGTTAAGCTTATGTTGGCACAACACGCACCCGACATCCTCCGAGACCAACAGGCGGTAAGCCACCCGGATCGGAATGGTATGGATTCCGCTATTACCCCCCAAGCCCCCAAGGAGGATTCCATGAATGGCCTGCAAAAAGGATTGATCGTGATTTTATCCCTGGCAATGGCGGTAATGCTCGCGCCAACCGCGAGCACTGCGTCGTCATCCACCCTGCGAATGGCGGTCACGGATATCGAAGGCCTGGAAATGCTGCAACGCGAATTCGGGGCCTTCAGGGATGTGCTGGCCGATAAACTGGGAATGGAGGTTGCGTTTTTTCCGGTCCCCAACCGGACGGCCGCCGTCGAGGCGGTCAAATCAAAGAACGTTGATTTCGTGCTCACCGGTCCGGCCGAGTATGTCGTCTTCAAACAGCTTTCCAACGCCGAGCCGGTGATCGGCTTTTCCCGCCCGGATTATTACTGCTCCCTGGTCGTCCTCGCGGATAGCGGCATCAGCACGGTCGCCGATCTGAAGGGACAAAAAATCGCCATCGGCGGGGTGGGCTCGACGTCCAAGCATCTGGCCCCGCTGCAGATCCTGGCCGACAACGGGCTGACACCCCTCAAAGATGT
>JASJCV010000287.1 GCA_030065275.1 Desulfobacterales bacterium
GACGCCGTTGACGCTGGTGAAGACGATCCAGTCGTAGCGGCCCAGCTCGTCGATGGCCTGGTCCAGCCGGGTTTGGTCCTCGAGCGGCGCCACTTCGATGGTGGGGTATTCCAGGCAATTGGCGCCCAGATCCCCCAGAAGCGCCACCAGGTCGCTGGCCTGGGCGCGGGCGCGGGTGACCACGACGTTCTTCCCCAGCAGCGGACGGTCCTCGAACCAGCGCAGGCGCTCGCGCAGTTCCACCACCCGGCCGACGACGATGATGGCCGGCGCCTTGATGCCGGCTTCGCGGGCTACGGAGACGATCGTCTCCAGGGTGCCGGTCACCGTGCGCTGCCGGTTGGTGGTGCCCCAGCGCACGAGCGCCACAGGCGTATCCGCGGCCATCCCGTTTTCTATGAGCCGTTCCGTGATGTGGGGCAGGTTCTTGACCCCCATGAAAAAGACGAGGGTCCCGATGCCGGACGCCAGCGACGGCCAGTTGATTTGCGAAGTTCCCTTGGTGGGGTCTTCATGGCCGGTTACGAAGGCCAGCGTCGAGGTGTAGTCCCGATGGGTCAGGGGAATGCCGGCGTAAGCCGGCGCTGCCACCGCCGATGTGACTCCGGGGACGATCTCGAAAGCCACTCCGGCGTCCAGAAGGGCTTCGGCCTCTTCCCCGCCGCGGCCGTAGATGAACGGGTCGCCGCCCTTGAGGCGCGCCACCACCAGCCCCTGCAGGCCCTTTTCGACGATCAGGCGATTGATCCCCTCCTGAGAAAGGGTATGGTCGCCGCCCTTTTTGCCGACGTAGATCAGATCGGCCCCGGGAGCGGCATGGGCCAGCAGCGCAGGAGCCGCCAGATAGTCATATACCACCACGTCGGCCTGGCGGATGCAGTCCCGCCCTTTCAAGGTCAGAAGACCCGGATCGCCCGGTCCGGCCCCAATCAGGAAAACTTTACCTTTTTTCATGTCGGTAGTTCCGTTTGCAGGCGGTCGAGCACCGCCCGGGCGCCTTGTGCAAGCAGGTGTTCGGCCAGATCTCGGCCGAGGGTCTCGGCCTTTTCCGGCCGGCCGACCTGCGTTGCTTGGATGACGGTTTGGCCCTCGAGGTCGGAGACGAGGCCGCGGAGGGTCAGCTGGCCGTCGTGGAGCGTGGCATGGCCGGCGATTGGCACCTGGCATCCGCCCTCCAGCCGGTGCAGGTAAGCCCTTTCGGCCGTGATGGCGATCCGGGTGGCCGCGTCCTCAAGGGGGGCCACCAACGGCGCGATGGTGGTGTCGCCGTCGCGTGTTTCGATGCACAGGGCGCCCTGGCCCACGGCCGGCAGCATGACCTCGGTATCCAGTTTCTGACTGATCCGTTTTTCCAGTCCCAGCCGGCGAACGCCGGCCGCGGCCAGCACGATGGCCTCCATCTGACCCTCGTCCAGCTTGCGCAGCCGGGTGTCAAGGTTGCCGCGCAGCGGCACGATTTCGATGTCGGGTCGCACCCGGCGCAGCTGGGAGGCACGCCGCAGGCTGCTGGTGCCGATGCGGGCGCCGCGGGGCAGGGTATCCAGGGTCAGGCCTTCAGGTGCGATCAGGGCGTCCGCAGGGACTTCACGTTCGGGCACGGCCCCGATGCACAACCCCGCGGGGATCTCGGCCGGCATATCCTTCATGCTGTGCACGGCCAGGTCGATGCGGCCCGCCAGGAGGGCCTCTTCGATTTCCTTGACGAAGAGGCCCTTGCCACCCACTTTGGCCAGCGGCACGTCGAGAATCTTGTCGCCCTTGGTCTTGATGATCGTCAGTTCGACCTTGAGCCCGGCATGCAGGCTTTCCAGACGGGACTTGACCCACTCGGCCTGCCACAGCGCCAGTTTGCTGCCGCGGGTGCCGATGCGCACCGTGCCGGGCATCAGTGACCGCACCCAGCGCAACTGGTGGCTGAACAGCCGCCGCAGGACGAGTCGGCGGCCGACGATTTGATCGTCTCACCCCCCGCCCCTTTGCTGTAAAATCCGCAGACCGACATCAGGCGGCATACTTTTTTACTGTTACAGGCCTCGCACGCGGGCTCCGGATCACCCAGGACCAAGTATTCGAAAGTTTTTCCACAGTCCTGGCACTCGTATTCATAAATCGGCATGGACTAAACTCCTTTTAATGGATCGGATGCTTTAAAGGGGCCCTTAATTACACCGATTGGTCGGCTTTGGCAAGGGATACACGCCGCTTTATGTCGCCCGGACGTCGGGCACCTTGTGGGGGAACAGCTTGTATTCGACCAGCTGGCAGAGGATGTGGCCCATGGTGATATGCGTCTCCTGGATCCGGGCCGTATTGGCGGATGCAACCGTCAGCCGCAGATCGGCGTGGTCTCCCATCCGCCCGCCGGCACCGCTCATGCAAAGGCTGTGCAGCCCGGCCGTGCGGGCGGTGTCCAGGGCTGCAAGGACATTGGCCGATTCGCCGCTGGTGCTCAGCCCCCAGGCCACGTCGTCCGGTTGGCCCAGCGCGGCCACTTGGCGGGCGAAGATCTGCGTAAAACTCTTGTCGTTGCCGATGCTGGTGATAATCGAGCTGTCGGTGGTCAAGGCGATGGCCGGCAGGGGGCGGCGGTCGATCTGGAAGCGATTGACGAATTCGGCCGCCAGGTGCTGGGCGTCGGCGGCGCTGCCGCCGTTGCCGAATAGCAGGATCTTGTGGCCGGAGGCGATGGCCGTGACGAGCATGTCGGCAGCGGCTAAAAGGGTTTCACGCTGTTCGGTCACCGCCTCGCGTTTGACCTGCAGGCTTTCCGCCAGGATCGCGTCGACGAGCGCCAGCATATCAGGAGGCCTTCTCGATCAGGCGTTCTTCCACCGAGTGGATCAAGCCGCGGGCATCCTCGCCGTGAGTTTCGGCCTGCCGGAAGGCCTGCAGCGCTTCTTCCAGCTGTTCGGTTTTGGCCAGCAGGCGGCCCAGCCGCAGATGGGTCCGGCCGTTTTCGGGGGCGATCTCGACGCTCTGTCGGCAAAAGGAGATGGCGATTTCCAGGTTTTCGTTGCGCAGCTCATAGCACCGGGCCAGACCCGAAAGCGCAGCAGCGTCGTTGGGAGTGATGCGCAGCGCCGTTTTGTAGGGGGCGATCGCCTGATCGCTTGAGCGCTGGGCCAGCAGGGCATCTCCCAGAAGCCGCTGGGCCGGCCCCGATTCCGGCCGGAGAGCGACCGCCTGCTGGGCGTAGGCCAGGGCTTTGTCCGCCTGGTGGGTCTCCAGCAGGCAGCGGCCGATCTGAAAATGGAGTTCGAAAACCTCCTGGCCGTGGGGGGCGGCCTGCAGCCAGAACTTGAGGGCCGTTTCTTTATCTTCGCGCAGCAGGTGGACGAGGCCGGCGTTGTAAAGGGCCAGCACTTCCTGCGGGTCGACTTTGGCCGCGGCGCTGAAGGCCGTCAGCGCCTTGTCATATTCCTGGCGGACGCCGAAGCAAACGCCCAGGCTGTTGAGCACATTGACATTGCGGGCGTCCAGCCGGAGGGCATTGCGGTATTCGGCGATGGCGATATCGATCTCTCCGGCATCGTAGTGGCTGTCGCCGCTAATGTTGAGGCTGACCGCATCGAAACAGGCCCGGCCGCCGGGGCCGAAAAAGGCGGCATGGTTCAGCGCCTTGCCGGCGTTGTGAATAACGTCGGCCGGCGTGTAGCGCAGGCAGGGAAATGCGGCGATCCCGATCGTGAAGCTCTGGCCGTCGAGGGCGCTCAGGCGCGATTGCACCTTTTTGGCCGCGGCCACACCCGAGGCCTGGTCCCGCCCGGGCAGAACACAGCAAAGGGTCTCGGCGGCCATGAGACCCCAGAATCCGCCCTCGTCGTCGGCCACCTGCGCGACGATCTGGGCGGCTTTGATGCGGTAGGACAACAGTTTTCGGGAAGAAGCCGGTGTCGGTTCGCCACCACTGGCGCTGTCCGGTCGCAAGGCCAGCACGCTGAACGCGGAGGTATCTCCGAGGCGTCCGGCGGCCGTTTCGATGAACGCCGACCCGGCCTGGATGCGCGGGAATTCCTGCAGAAGAGGGTCGTCCGCGAGCGTAGCGGAGGGCGCCGGCTTCGACGGGCGGGCATCACCCCGGGCGGCGCCGGCGCGGGTCTTCGACAACAGAAAAGGTTGTTCATCCGGCCTGCGGCCGGAATCGGTGGAAACGGCGTGGGTCATTGCGGCTCCTTTTCCAGCAGATGGCGAAAAGCGGTTTCAATCACGGCCAATTCGTCCTCCTGGACGGTTTTAAGATCCAGAATGAAAAAATCGTTTTCAATGCGTCCGATGATGGGGGGAAGCTGCCGCCGCATGAAGCGCTCGATGCTCTGGGCACGGAAACCCTCCCGCTGCACCATCAGGCAGTGGCTGGGGATTTCCAGCAGGGGCAGCGCACCGCCGCCGGCGCGGGCCACCGCCGCCGCCATGCGGATTGTCAGTTGACCCGTGCCCAGGACCTCAAGTCGGGCGGCCAGGCGCTCGGCGCGGGCGGTGGTGGCGGCCAGCGGTTCGGTCAGCATGCGCAGGGTCGGGATTTCGGCCACGGCCCGGGAGGGATCGCGGTACAGCCGCAGCGTGCTTTCAAAGGCGGTGAGCGTCATTTTGTCGATGCGCAGGGCCCGGTTGAGCGGGTTGGCCTTGATACGGTCGATCCATCGCTTGCGCCCGACCAGGACGCCGGCCTGGGGGCCCCCCAGCAGCTTGTCGCCGCTGAAGGTGACGATGTCGGTGCCGGCGGCCACCGAAGACTGGACGGTGGGTTCCGGAAAAAGACCGTAGCGGCTGAAATCGATGAAGGTGCCGCTGCCCAGGTCCTCCACCACCGGAATCTGATGGCTCCGGCCCAACGCGACAAGTTCGGCCAAGCTGACGGCCTTGGTGAATCCGCTGATGCTGAAATTGCTCTGATGGACTTTCAGCAGCAGGGCGGTTTCGGCATTGATGGCGTTCTCGTAGTCGCGGCGGTGGGTCCGGTTGGTGGTGCCCACCTCCCGAAGCCGGGCCCCGCTCTTGGCCATGATGTCCGGTACCCGGAAAGAGCCTCCGATTTCCACGAGTTCCCCTCGGGAAACGATGACCTCGCGTTCACGGGCCAGGGTGTCCAGGACGATCAGGACGGCGGCGGCGCAGTTATTGACCACTAGCCCGGCCTCGGCGCCGGTGATTTCACAAAGCAACGCTTCCACGGCGCTGTAGCGCGAACCCCGCTTCCCGGTGGCCAGGTCGAATTCCAGATTGGAGTAGTTACCGGCAATTAACCGCAACTGATCCATGGCCGCCGCAGCCAGGCGCGAGCGGCCCAGATTGGTGTGCACGACCACCCCGGTGGCGTTGATGGCCGCACGCAGGTTGGGTTGCATGGCCTTTTGAGCCCGTCGGGCGGCACGCAGGGCCACGGCCGTCTCATTCAGGCTTTCCGCGCTCACTGGCGGATGATCGCCCAGGATATGGGCGCGCAGGCCGTCCAGGGTTTCACGCACCGCCTTCACCAGGACCGAGCGCGGAATGCCTTTGACGGCAAGATCTGGTTCGAGCACGGCGAGGACGCGATCGACGCCGGGCAGGCGTCGCAGCAATGCGGTTCTATCGTCTGGATCGGCAGGCATGGTGGTAGATAAAGAAACCCTATCAAGTCGTTGTCATGATTTCTTAAACTTTACTTCCTATCATTTAAGCGCTAATTAGTTCAATCGCAAATTCAGGTCGACGGCTTACCAAGGCATCGGGCACGGCGGATGGTGGTGATTCCGGCCAACGACCCGGCCGCCGAGGGATGTGCCGGGCCCCGTTCCCCATCCGGCCGGCAACGTTGGGAGAAGACCATGCGAAATCCTGCGGACTACATTATTTTTCCCTTGGACGTGGCATCGCGCGACGCGGCCGAGTCCCTGGTGGCTCTACTGGACGGGCATGTCGGCATGTTCAAGGTC
>JASJCV010000288.1 GCA_030065275.1 Desulfobacterales bacterium
GGTTGAAGACCGTCGCGTCCCATGATACGGGAGACGCAGGCTGCCGATAAGGTCCGCAGCAAATACGGATTCAATCGCCCTGGATGGATGATGGCATCAGCGAACAACCATGTCGGCTTCGAAGACCAGACCCTACGCGACGGCCTCCAGAGCGAGGCCCGGCGCTTTTCGCTGCCTGAGAAGAAGCACCTGATCGGACGGCTGGCGAATGCCGGCCTGAAGCGGATTCAGGTGGGTTCGTTCGTACATCCCCGGCGCGTGCCGCAGATGGCCGACACCGATGAGCTGGTCCGCTCCCTGGAACCGCCCGAAGGGGTGGTTTTCAGCGGGTTGGTGCTCAACGCGCACGGTCTCGAACGGGCCCTGGCCTGCGGATTGTCCGATGTGGCCCTTTCAGCCTCGGTTTCGGACAGCCACAGTCGCCGCAACGCCAACCAGAACGCGGCGGCGGCCGTCGACGCCGTGGCCGGGCTGATCCGCGAGGCGGTCCAGGCCGGCATGGCCGTGCGTGGCGGTTTGCAGTGTGTCTTCGGGTGTGTCTACGAAGGCGCCATCGACCCCGACCGGGTGCTGGCCGCCGCCGAGAAGCTGGCTGCCGCCGGTGCCCGGGCCATCAATCTGGCCGACACCACGGGCATGGCCCACCCGCGACAGGTGGCCGATATGTGCGCGCGCTTATTCAGGGAACTGCCCGACATCGGGTTGATTCTGCACCTGCACGACACCCGGGGGCTGGGGCTGGCCAACATGCTGGCAGGTTTCGAGGCCGGGGTCCGCAGCTTCGACGTTTGCACCGGCGGGCTGGGCGGCTGCCCCTTCGTGCGCGGTGCAGCCGGCAACGTTCCCACCGAGGACGCCGCGCACGCTTTTGAGGCCATGGGGGTGCCCACCGGCATCGATCTGGCCGCCCTGGTCAAGGTGGTGGACGACCTCGAACGCCTGCTCGAGCGCCGGCTGCCCGGGCGCATGGCCGCGGTGCTGCGGGCCGCTGCCCAAAAGACCGGCGCCTGCGGGGTGAGGACCGATGACTGACACGCAGCCGTCTTTGCCGTTGAATGGCTTGAAAGTCCTCGACCTGGGGCACACGGTCATGGGGCCGACCTGCGGGCTGATTCTGGCCGATATGGGGGCCGAGGTCCTCAAGATCGAACGGTTGCCCGGAGGCGACACCACCCGCAAGCTGACCGGTTTCGGGTCCGGCTTTTTCGCCTATCTCAATCGCAACAAGGCCAGCCTGGGCATCGACCTGAAATCCGGGACGGGCGCCGATGTGCTGCGGCGCCTGATCGTGGGCGCCGACGTGCTCATCGAAAATTTCGGCCCCGGCACCATGATGCGGCTGGGGTTCGACTACGATGCCTGCGCGGCCATCAACCCGCGGTTGATCTACTGCATGCTCAAGGGATTTCTGCCCGGCCCCAACGAGGACCGGCCGGCCCTGGACGAAGTGGTCCAGATGATGGGCGGACTGGCCTACATGACCGGTCCGCAAGGGCGCCCCCTGCGCGCCGGCGCCTCGGTGGTGGATATCCTGGGCGGCACCTTCGGCGCGGTGGGCATCCTGGCCGCCCTGCACCGGCGCCGGGTCACCGGGCGCGGTGAGCTGGTGCACGCGGCACTGTTCGAATCGGTGGTCTTCCTGATGGGTCAGCACATGGCCGCCGCCGCCGTTACGGGCGAGCCGCCCCCGCCCATGCCCGAGCGGGGGCGGAGCTGGTCGGTCTACGATCTATTCGAGACCGCCAATGGAAAGCAGGTGTTTATCGGCTGCACCAGCGAGAACCACTGGCAGGCGTTTTGCCGAGCGTTTGATTTCGGGGACTGGTTGAGCGACCCGCGTCTGGCGGACAACACGCTGCGGATAGCGGCCCGCGACTGGGTGCTGCCGGCCATCAGGACGCGTATCGGATCGATGAACGACGGCGAGGTCCAGGACCGGGCACATGCGGCCGGTATTCCCTATGCCCCGTTGGGTCGACCCCAGGATCTCTTCGATGATCCGCACCTCGTCCAGTCCGGCGGGCTGGCCGACGTTCGCCTGCCGGACGGCCGCACGGCCCGGCTGCCCAAACTGCCGCTTCGACTGGGCGACGCCGATTTCGGCGTGCGGCAACAACCGCCAACCCTCGGGGCGGGCAGCCGCGCTTTCCTGCGCGCGGCCGGTTTCGGGGCAGAAGAGATCGAGGCGCTCCGTGCGACCGGGGCCATCGAAACCGATTGATCCGCGCTCTGCGCACCGCCTTGGTTGTCCTGCGGCAATAGATGTATTAGTTTAGCGTGTTTTTCAATTCGCTTGATGGTTCCCCGCAACAGTCGCCCAAGCGCGCGGGCGACGGCTGGCAGACATATCCACAGAGCATGTTTTCCAAAGATACGACAACGAATGGAGCGCTACCATGACCGAAGGATCCAAGATCACGATGGCCGCCGACGGCCGCCTGAGCGTGCCGGACAACCCCATCATTCCCTACATCGAAGGCGACGGCATCGGACCGGATATCTGGCGGGCCACCCAGAAGGTGCTGGATGCCAGTGTGGCCAAGGCCTACGACGGCGCCCGTCACATTGCCTGGAAAGAGGTGCTGGCCGGGGAAAAGGCGTTCAACACCACCGGCGACTGGCTGCCCGAGGATACCCTGGCGGCCGTGCGCGAATACCACGTGGCCATCAAGGGGCCGCTGACCACACCGGTGGGCGGCGGCATTCGCAGCGTCAACGTCCAGCTGCGCCAGGTGCTGGACCTATACGGCTGCGTGCGCCCGGTGCGGCACATCGGCGGCATTCCCAGCCCGGTCGTGGCGCCGGAGAACGTCGACATGATCGTTTTCCGTGAGAATACCGAGGACGTCTATATCGGCTACGAGTGGGAGGCCGATTCGGAGATGGCGCTCAAGCTTACCGCCTTCATCGAAAAAGAGGCCGGCCTCACGATCCGCGAAGGCTCGGGCATCGGGATCAAACCCATCAGTCGCTTCGGCACGCGGCGCCTGGTGCGCATGGCCATCCAGTATGCCATCGAACAAAACCGCCCCAGCGTGACCCTGGTGCACAAGGGCAATATCATGAAGTTCACCGAGGGTGCCTTCTGCCGCTGGGGCTACGAGCTGGCGCAGGAGGAGTTCGGCGAGCAGATCATCACCGAACAGGATCTCTGGGACCGGCATGACGGCCAGGTGCCCGCGGGGCGCATCGTGATCAAGGACCGCATCGCCGACGCCATGTTTCAGCAGATTCTGCTGCGCCCGGCCGAATACGATGTGCTGGCCATGCCCAACCTGAACGGCGATTACATGTCCGACGCCCTGGCAGCCATGGCCGGTGGGCTCGGCATGGCGCCGGGCGCCAACATCGGTGCCGAAGCCGCCGTATTCGAAGCCACCCACGGGACGGCGCCCAAATACGCCGGCCTGGACAAGGTCAACCCCGGCTCGCTGGTCCTTTCCGGGGCCATGATGCTCGAGCACATGGGCTGGAACGAGGCCGCAGCGCTCGTGCGGGACGGGCTTGTCGGCGCAGTGCAGCACAAGACCGTGACCTACGATCTGGCGCGGCAGATGGAAGGTGCCAACGAGGTCAGTTGCTCCGCTTTTGCCGACGCGGTCGTCGCCGCCATGTAAGCAACCACCGATCATTGCGCGGCCCGGGCGAACGCGTCAACGAACAATGTCCAGAGGGTTTTAGGGGTTTGCGTGACCGGTTGCCGCCACCCGATTTTGGACTTTACCCGGCCACGCTGCCGATGTTAGAAACCCATATCCATCGCCACGGGGCGTGTCGTCCGGCGCCGCAATTCTGCGCGGCATCCGCGATTCGTTTGCCGTCGGAGTGCTGGCTGCCGCCCGCACGCGTGTCACCTCAAGGAACCGTTTTCAAAAACCCGTCACCGATGTCAGCAGTCATTTCAGCCAACTTAATATCTTATGGGGGATGCCATGCAGAAAGAAGACTTCAGGCGTGAATTCGAGGCCGGCGGCCAGACCTATACCATGTTCGATATAACCCGGCTTGAGTCCGACGGTGTGGCCGACATCCAGCGCCTGCCGTTTTCGATCCGCATCCTGGTGGAGAACCTGCTGCGCAAACTCGACGGGCGCGTGGTCAAGGAAGAAGACTTGCGCAACATCGCCGGCTGGCAGAAAACCTACGAGACACCGCCGGAGGTCCCCTATCACCCCGCCCGGGTGCTGATGCAGGATTTCACCGGCGTGCCGGCCGTGGTGGACCTGGCCGCCATGCGGGATGCGGTCGAAAAAATGGGCGGCGATCCGGCCAAGGTCAATCCCCTGGTGCCGGTGGACCTGGTCGTGGACCACTCGGTCCAGGTGGATGCCTACGGCACGGTGGACGCCGTGGTCGAGAACGTGCGCAAGGAGTACGAACGCAACAGCGAGCGCTACGCCTTTCTGAAGTGGGCCCAGAAGAGCTTCGACAATTTCAAGGTCGTGCCCCCGCGCTCGGGCATCTGCCACCAGGTGAACCTGGAGAACGTGGGCCAGGTGGTGATGACGGCCGAGGAGGACGGCCGCACCCTGACTTTTCCGGACACCCTCGTGGGGCTGGATTCCCACACCACGATGATCGACGCGCTGGGGGTGATGGGCTGGGGTGTGGGGGGTATCGAGGCCGAGGCGGTCATGCTGGGCCAGCCCTACTACCTGTCGATTCCGCAGGTGATCGGCTTTCGCATGACCGGTGAACTGCGCCCCGGCGTCACCGCCACGGACATGGTGCTGACCGTGACCCAGATGCTGCGCGAGTACGGGGTGGTGGAAAAGTTCGTGGAGTTCTTCGGCCCGGGGATGAAAAAGCTTTCGATCCCCGACCGGGCCACGATCGCCAACATGACGCCCGAGTTCGGCGCCACCCTGGGCTTTTTCCCCGTGGACGAGAAGACCATCGACTATCTGCGCATGACCAATCGCGATGCGGCGGCCGACCGGGTGGCGGTCTACGCTCGCCAGAACGCCCTCTTCTACACCGGCGAAGAAGAGCCGGAGTACACCGACGTACTCGAACTGGACCTTTCCACGGTGGTGCCCTGCGTATCGGGACCGGCCCGGCCCCAGGACCGCATCGCCCTGCCGGATCTCAAGGGCAAGTTCGCCGATATTCTGGGCTGCGCCTACGACCGCGACGAGGAGATGGCGCGCATCTCCCAGTTTCACGACGAATCCGGCACCAAGACCTCGCGCCTGTCCAGGTGCCAGCCGGTGTCGGACGGCGCCTGCCGCCTGGACCTGCACGGCACGCCGATCGAGCTCAACAACGGCAGCGTGGTGATCGCCGCGATCACTTCCTGCACAAACACCTCCAATCCCTCCGTCCTGCTGGGGGCCGGCCTGCTGGCCAAGAACGCCGTCGAACGCGGGCTCAAGGTGCCCGCCCACGTGAAAACCTCAATGGCGCCGGGCTCCAAGGTGGTGATCCAATACCTGCAGGACGCCGGGCTCATGCCCTATCTCGAGGCGCTCGGCTTCCATCTGGCCGGCTTCGGCTGCACCACCTGCATCGGCAACAGCGGCCCGCTCAACCCGGTGATCGAGAAGTGTATCACCGACAACGACCTCAACGTGGCTTCGGTGCTTTCCGGCAACCGCAATTTCGAGGCCCGCATCCACCAGAATATCAAGTCCAATTTTCTGGCCTCTCCCATGCTGGTGGTGGCTTTCGCCCTGGCCGGGCACATCGATGTCGACCTGACCTACGAACCGGTGGGGCTGGACCCCAACGGCAAGGCGATCTACCTGGAGGATATCTGGCCCACCAACGAGGCGATTGCCGAGCTGGCCGGCCGTCATGTCAAAAAGGAATTCTTCGCCATCGAATACGGGCGCATTTTCGAGGGCGACGAATTCTGGCGCGACCTGCCCGATGTCAAATCGGTCACCTACGCCTGGGACGATCAATCGACGTACATCAAGAACCCGCCGTACTTCGAGGACTTTCAGACC
>JASJCV010000289.1 GCA_030065275.1 Desulfobacterales bacterium
TCAATGTCCCGCTGGCCGACGGCCGGGTGGCCGACGACAAACGCATCCGGGCGGCCCTGCCGACCATCCGGCACCCGCTCCCCCTTGGGCCGGCCCAGGTGGGACATCAGGATCAGTCGGCCGCCCTGTTCGCAGATGTACTGGATGGTCGGCAGGGCCGCCCGGATGCGTTTGTCGTCGGCCACCCGGCCGTCGGCCAGCGGGACATTGAAATCCACGCGCATCAGTACGCGTTTATCCTTGAGGTCCAGATCTTCCACCGTTAATTTGTTCATGCTGCCCATCTCCCTTGGCATAGGCGGAGCAAGGCCTGACAGGCGGGGCCCCGGTCCTTTTACAGATTGATGTTGATCTAAATCCCCCGCCTATAGCGAAGGGCCCGGTGCAATTTGCCGATCCGGGGTGTTTTTCCATTTCATTTGTTCATTTTCTTTCACGCGAAAGAAAACGAACCAAAAGAAAACGCCCGTGTCCTGCATATCCTGCGCGTCGCCGAAGCGAATAATGAAGCGGTGCCTAATGCTGCCATGCGGCGTTCACCCGCTTTGCGGGACTTCTCATCTGTTTAGATGCATCTCGGTGAGTCGCTTGCTCGTTCGGGTGCTCACAATCTGTCGATTGCTGCGCGCCTCACTTGGCGCTGCGTCTTGCCTGACAGCATGATGCTTGCTTCATTATCCGGTTTACGGTTCGGCGCGCGCGGAAACTCGCTGCGCTCAGACAGGTCCGCGCGCTTAGTCCGCCCGCCGTGTCGATGCTCGGCGCGGGACAAAGGGAAATAGGAAAACCAAAAGTTCGAAAGCCGTTTTCTAGCCCCCTTCAAGGGGCTATCTAATGCCTCCCGCTCTGCGGGAGGAAGTTCACTCTCCCTGTATGACGGGACCTGCTGGATGATTTTACCATTTGGTGGGTCGCAAACCAGGGGCATGTATCCAGGTTCGAGATAGAAACCGAACCCTAATTGCCTGGGCAGGGCCCAAATACAACCTTGATACGACGCATCATTATTTCAGACGTTTTCCCAGGCTGACCACTTCGTCATCCCGGAAGCCGAGACGGCGGTAAAAGGCCATCACCGCCGTGTTGGTCCCCCGCACCTGCAAGTTGATTTTGGGGCATCCCAACCCGCGCAGACGCGCCTCGACCGCGGCCAGCATTTCACTGCCGATCCCCTGACGGCGCCTATCCGGGGCGACAGCCAGATAGTTGATCCAGCCGCGATGGCCTTCGTAACCGGCCATTGCCGTCGCCAGGAGGCGGCCGCCTTCAGCTTCGCATCCCACCAGAAAGAGATCGGGTTGGAATCGGAGCTTGTGCTGAATATCGGTACGGGGGTCGTTCTGGGGCACGACCAGCCCGCAGGCCTGCCAAAGGGCAATGACATCCTCGGTGTCTTCTTCCTGAAAAGGGCGTATGGTTAGGGGCATGAAGATTTCTTCCCGGATCCGAGGGGCTGATGTCCGTCCTCGGCGGGACCCAGATGGCGGCGCATCAGCAGGACCTCGAAGGGCAGATGATCGAACCGGCGACGCTCGACAGCCTCGAATCCCAGTCGTCCATACCAGGCGGCCAGTTCCTCCTGCGCGGCAATGAGGCCGACGCTCACCTCCGCCGCGCCCGCCCGCCGCGCCTGCCGGCAGACATGCTGCGCGAGACGGCGCCCGATGCCCTGTCGGCGAAACAGCGGCAGCACAGCCAGGCGCATGAGGTAGAAAGTCTCCGCGGTGGCCGCTTTGGAGGCGGCACAGCCGACGAGCATATTCCCGCAGGCGGCGCTATAGTAGCGCACCCCCTCAAGGCGGTCCGACCTGATCCATTCCGCCGTGCAGGCGGATGGATGGGCGGGGGCATTCTGGGGCGAAATCTCGAAACGTCGGGCCACATCGGCGTAGGACTGACGGATCAGAAGGGCCAGTCGTGCGTCTTGATCGTCGCCGGCCGCTTTGATCGCTACCGGTTCGATGGTGGTTTCGGTAGTCACGGCATTCATGGTTTCGCGTTGATCACCGCCAGAACCTGGGGCAGCAGGGTCTGGGTCGTGCAGAGTCCTTCGTTGGCGTAAATGGTTTCGTTGCCTTCCCAGTCGCCGAAATAACCGCCGGCCTCCCGCATGATGGGCGGAAAAGGGGCGCAGTCATAGGGATTGAGGACCGGGTCCAGCATGATCTCAACGCGACCGGTGGCCACCAGGGCGTAGCCGTAGGCATCCGACCAGCCCACACAGTGATAGCAGTTCTGGACTAACCGCTGCCAGATTTCCAGGCGTCCGTAACGAGCGAAATTCTCCGCGCCGGTAAAGGCCAGATAGCTGCGGTTTAGGCTCTCCGTGGGAGCCACGCGCGCCAGCCGCCCGTTCCAGTAGCAGCCCTCACCGCTGGCGGCATAGATCATGTCGTCCAGGGCCGGGAAGTAGACCGCCCCGACTTCGCAGCGGCCTTCGATTTCGAGCCCGATGAGCACCGCATACAGCGGTACGCCGCGGACAAAGGCCTTGGTGCCGTCGATGGGATCCACGATCCAGCGGAAGTCGCTGTCGCGGTCGGTCTCTCCGTATTCCTCGCCCATGATGGCGTGGTCCGGGTAGCGCGTTTCGATCCGCTGTCGGATCAGTTCTTCGGCTTTGCGATCGGCCACCGTAACCGGTGAATCATCGGGCTTGAATTCGGGCTGGACGCCGGCCTGAAAATAGCCCAGGGTCAAACGACCGGCGTCGTGGGCCGTTTCCACGGCGAAGCGCATCAACTCGGCAAGGGATGGTTTCATGGTTTGGATATTTCTCCTGGAATATAACGATCAGGTTGGTGGACCGAATTTGGCGCCTCGTGCCGCCAGGGGCACCAGTATGCGAACGGCTGCGGGCAGCGCTTCGATTTCCAGTCGCGTCAACGGCGTCAGCGGTTCACCGTCCGCCTGCAGGCAAAGCGGTTTCGGGGCCGAAATCGCCAGCCGTCGGGCGCGCTGATAACGGACATCGGCACCGTGGATCCTGCGGCGGCGCAGGGCGCCGGCGTAATTGCGGATGACGGTGGCCGGGTCCGACCGCTGCCGGCTGAATACATCCAGGCGACCGTCGACAGGCGACGCCTGGGGTGTCAGTGACCAGCCCTTGGCATAGGTGCGGGTGTTGGCAACCACGGCCAGCCGGCAATTGTCAAGCGGGGGTTGGTCTTCCAGCCTGATCTTGAAGGCGGTGCGCGACGGCAACCGCAGCGACACCAAGGCTGCCGGCAGGTAGAGCAGATCGCCATTCAGCCGGTAAAGGTGACGCCACCCGGTCATTCGCCAGCGATGCACCCTGTGGATGACCGCCGCGCCGAAGCCGACCTCAAGCATGGCCACGAAGAACATCGGGTCGCCGGCGCGGTCGCCCGGCGTTATGCGGGCGATATCCACGGCCTGGGTGTTATCGGTGGTGAGAATCCGGATGGCCCTTGGTGTGGCGCGCGGTATTCCCAGTTCCCGAGCCAGAACGTTGGCATTGCCGATGGGGACAAATCCCACAGTCGTCTTTAAATCCTGCTTGAAGATGACGGCGGACGCTTCACGCAGCGTGCCGTCGCCCCCTACCACCACCAGGCGATCGACCCTGCGGGCCAATTCGGCAATTAGGTCGGTCCGGTCGTCCGCGTGGGTGGGGGTCGAAACGCACGCGGTGATTTGCCAGCCGCCCCCTTCCATGAATCGGGCCGCCCGGGTAGCCGCCAGCGCCCCCCGGCCGCGTCCGGCTCTTGCGTTGAACAGCACAGCGGCTTTTCCGGCGGCCCGCTTCAATTTATCGACTCGTTCATTTCAATTGCGTGATGTCGCGTTTGGCGCGCGTCCAGCGGTTTTGACGGCCAACTGGCGGTATTGACCCGAAAAGCGTCTATAAACGGTTTCAAGATCCCGTCTAATGCCCAATGGCGGTGTTACCAGCGCTGCTGGATTCAGCGCCTATTTTAGTTGATCCATGTGCTTTGCGGACTTCTTGGCAGAACCGTAGGGTACCTGCCTACATATAATTGAATATGCTGCGCTTTTTCATGTGTTGCACACGACGCCTTTGGCGTCCTGCGCCGTGCCCTTGAACGCGATACAGAATTTTGAAATCACTTCCAATGTCAGCCTGACAGTCCATCGCCCGGCGGCTGCCGGGCAAGGCTGCAGGCTCCCATTTACTTTACATCGACCAGGATCGCAAGGCCTCGATCCGCCACCGGTCGGCATGCCCGCGCCCGGGGGGATACGCCTATGTCCATCTGAATTAGGGTGAGGGCTTGCGGGTAGAGTATCCAGACACCTGAACCGGCAGGCAGTGAAATAACGCATCAACGACCCGGGCCATGTGGGTGTAATCCAGCCGGTCGGCTGTATCCTCGGCGGTGTGATAGGCCCGATTACGATAAAAAGCCGTATCGGTGATCATGACCGCATCGAACCCGGCCTCCCAGAAACTGCGGTGGTCCGACAGTCCGATACCCCAGAGAAATGAAGGGGCGTTGATCGAATAGACCGGTAGCGCTTCAGCCCGCCGCATGCCATCGCGGATGCGGGGCCCATGGTTTGATGCCAACCGATCCACTACCATGATGTAGTTGCCTGTCGAAGGGTAGAACAGCCGTAAAAGGGGAAGGGGAAAGCTTTGGCTGCCTGGCTCATCGGAGAAGTAGCCAATCATCTCGAGGCAAATCATCAGTTCGATCTGATGTCCGGCCTTTTTGAGCGATTGGGCGTGAATGTTGCTGCCCATATAGGGTGTGGCGAAAAACGGCGGTTCTTCAAGGCTATAGGCCGCCAAGAGCACCCGCCGGGATAAGGTGTGTGCGCCCAGGAGCCGTCCGAGTTCCAGCAGCCCCGCCACGGCACTGGCATTGTCATCGGCCCCCGGGCCGTCGCCGGCCACGTCGTAATGGGCCCCCACGACGATCCAGGGCTCCCGGTCCGGACCGAACGCGGCGAGGATATTGGTGTAGGTACCTCCGGGGGCTTCGTAAGACTGCATCTCGATGTGGCCCCCGCTCGCCTGCAGCGAGGCGGCGATGTAGTCGGCCGCTTTTTTGAGGTTGGTCCGATGCCGCCAGCTGCGCGGCACCAGTTCCTCGGACAGCGTGCGCACATGCGCGCGCAGATTGGCTTCCCGTGCGAGGCGCGCCCCCTGGCCAGGGGATTTCTGGTCGCCTCCGGCCGACGGACGAACGACGATCAGCCGGAGAAGCAGGGTCCCGACGAGGCACCCGAGCACTAGCAGACTGAGGGTTTTCAGCAAGAAGGCGATCATGATTTCCAGAGGCCGAAGGCGCCAGGGACGCATGCCCGTCGGCCGACGATGTCAGTGGGATCCAATTCCCGGATGCGGGTAATCCGCTTCCGGCATGAACTGTAGATGATAGACAAGCTGATCGCGAAACCGGGGCGCGACTTCGTCTTCCGCGCGTAGGTCGCGGATGGCCTGGTGCGCAAACCGCACGCATTGGCGGATATAGGTCGGCCAGTCGGTATCCGCTGTTGGGGGCGGCGCGCTCCAGGAAAAAATCCGGGTAGAACCCTGCCGGGTCGGCACGGCGCCGAAGATTTCAAAATCCCGCAGGCCCCAGACCTCACCGCCCACCACGGCCATCCCGGCGGCCGCCAATTGATCGATCACTTCGGGCAGGGCCTCTTTTTTCCAGGCATAGGCCCCGTCGCCGGCGCCAAAAGCAGATGCCAGAACGGATGACAGGTCGGGTGCCGGGTGGGCGGGATCAACCATGTTTCTCTCCGCGGAATGGGCGATCGGCCCCGAGGCGCTGTCCGCGCCTGCTTTGGCCGGATGGGGCCGCCGTCGATGGGGCGCCTCGCCGCGCGGGCCGCGACAGCCGCTTGAACAAGGCCCGGGGGCGGCGCCAGAAGAAAAAGCAGCCGATTTTGAAAAATTCTCGTTTGACCCGACGGATTTCCTTTTGAATGGTTCTGTCGCCGCTGCAGAAAGTGGTGACGCAGACTTCCGGCCGAACGGTCGCCGTGAAGATGCAGGGGCCGGTGTCTTCCTT
>JASJCV010000290.1 GCA_030065275.1 Desulfobacterales bacterium
GGTGGTCCAAAATCGTGAAAAAGTTGCCGCCAAAATTTGTTGGCGCCTACGGCACGATCAAACTGGCCGCATGACTTTTTACGGGGCCATCTTTTCTTACGCGCGTAAGAAAATGAACATACGATATTGTACAGGGACCTGAATCGCTATCGAATCGGGATTCGAGAAAAAAATGCTGTCGGCAATGAACCTCGATTTCGATCCCGAGGCCTATGGATAGTTGACAAACATGATCCCCCTCACCGTCCGCTCCCACTACTCCCTCATGCAGGGCGCCGCCTCGGTCCGGCAGCTCTGCCGGGCGGCCCGCCAGATGGGCTACGACCGGCTGGCGCTGACCGACACGGACAACCTCTACGGGCTGTGGCCTTTTCTGGCTGCCTGCCGGCGGGAGGGGCTCCAGCCCATCGTGGGCGCCGAGGTGAGCGACCCGCAAAGACCGCAGCGCGGCGTCTGTCTGGTTGAGGATGTCGAGGGCTACCGGAACCTCTGCCGTCTCCTGACCCGCCGCCATCTGGATGCGGCCTTCCGGCTGGAAACGGCCCTGCCGCCCCTGGCCCGGGGTTTGACGGTGCTGACCGCCGATCCCGGCCTGCTGGAACGCTGGCATGCGGCCGGCGTCCGGGTGGCGGCGGCCATGCCGCGCCGGCCGCTCGCAGCCGCTCATCCGCTGTGTAAAGCCGCCGCCCGCGCGGGGGTGCCGGTGGTGGCCGTACCGGACAGCGTCGGTCTCGTCCCGGACGATCTCGCCCGGCACCGGCTGCTGCGCGCCATCGCGGGCAACACGACCCTGGAGCGTCTGGCCACCGGTGAAACCGCCCCGGCCGATGCCTGGCTGGCCCCGCCGCAGATCTATGCGCAGCGCTTCGCCCCCTGCCCCCAGGCCCTGACGGCCACCCACGCCGTGGCCGAACGGCTGACCTTTACCGGCCCGGCCTTCGGCACCGTCATGCCGCCCTGGTCCGATCGCCGGGGGCGCCCGGCCGCGGAGGCGCTGCGGGCGGCCGCCTACCGCGGAGCGGAAAAACGCTACGGCCGCGAGTTGCCGGAGCCGGTCGTCGAACGCCTGGAGCACGAACTGCGGATCGTGGCCGGGATGGGTTTCAGCGCCTATTTCCTGGTCGTGCGGGACATCGTGCGCCGCAGCCCGCGCACCTGCGGCCGGGGATCGGGCGCGGCCTCGTTGATCGCCTACAGTCTGGGCATCACCAATGTCTGTCCGTTGAAGCACAATCTCTATTTCGAGCGCTTCCTCAACCCGGGCCGCAGCGATCCGCCCGACATCGACGTGGACTTCGCCTGGGACGAGCGCGACGACGTTCAGCAGGCCGTGCTGTCACACTTCAAGGGGCACGCCGCCATGGTGTGCAACCATGTGCTGTTTCAGCCGCGCCTGGCCGTGCGTGAAACCGCCAAGGTCTTCGGGCTGAGCGAAAGCGAGATCGCGCGGGTCACGCGGCGTCTGCCCTGGTACTGGCGTGTGGAAACCCCCTCCACCGAGCTGATCACGGCCGTTCAGGCGCGTCCCGAGGCCCGGGCCCTCGACTTCCCGCCGCCCTGGCCGGAGATCCTCTTCCGGGCCCAGGGCCTGATCGGCACCCCCCGCCACCTCGCGGTGCATTCCGGCGGGGTGGTCATCACCCCGGATCCCATCGACAGCTATGTCCCGGTGGAGCGGGCCCCCAAGGGCGTGCCCGTCATTCAGTGGGAAAAAGACGCCACCGAGGATGCCGGACTGGTGAAGATCGATCTGCTGGGCAACCGCAGCCTGGGGGTCATCCGGGACGCCGTGGCCAACGTGCGCGCCGAAGGGGAGGGCTTCGACGAAAACCGCTGGGCGCCGGAAGACGACCTCGCCACCCAGCAGGCGGTGGCCCAGGGGCAGACCATGGGCTGCTTCTATATCGAAAGCCCGGCCATGCGACTGCTGCAGCAGAAAGCCGGGGTCGGCGATTTCGGTCACCTCGTGATTCACAGCAGCATCATCCGTCCGGCCGCCAATGAGTTCATCCAGGAATACCTGCGCCGGCTGCACGGCGCCCGCTGGGACCCCATTCACCCGCTGCTGTCCGATGTGCTCGACGAAACCTTCGGGATCATGGTCTACCAGGAGGACGTCTCCCGGACGGCTGTGGCGCTGGCCGGTTTTTCGCATGCCGAGGCCGACCGCCTGCGCAAGATCATGTCCAAAAAAGACCGGGCGTTTCATCTGGAAGACTTTCGCACGCGGTTTTTCGCCGGGGCGCAGGCGCGCCGGATTACGGTGGAAACCACCCGGACCGTATGGGACATGATCATGAGCTTCAGCGGCTATTCCTTCTGCAAGCCCCACAGCGCTTCCTACGCCCAGGTCTCCTTCCAGGCGGCCTACCTCAAGGTGCACCACCCGGCGGCGTTCATGGCGGCGGTGATCAGCAACCAGGGCGGGTTTTACAGCACCTTCGCCTATGTGTCCGAAGCCCGGCGCCTGGGGCTGACCATCCGGCCGCCGGATGTCAACCGCAGCGAAGCGCGCTGGCGGGGCCGCTCCCGATCGATAAGGGTCGGGCTGCAGGCGGTGAAGGGTTTGAGCGCCGCTACTTGCGAACGCCTGGTGGCGGCCCGGCGTCAGGCCGTTTTCCAAAACATGGAGGATTTTCTCCAACGGGCCCGGCCGGACGAGGCCGAGGCGCGTGCCCTGATTCACGCCGGGGCGCTGGACCGGCTGGCGCCCGGGGCCTCCCGGGCGAAGCTCATGTGGTCGCTGGCCCGCTGGCGGCGCCGGCGGGAAAGGGCCGCCCGGCAGGGGCTGCTGTTCGCCCCGCCGCCCGAGCGCGGGCACCCGGCGTTTCCGCCCGACGATCCGCTCGCCCGGCGCCGGCGGGAGTTCGCGGTCCTGGGATTTTTGTGCGACCGCCACCCCATGAGCCTCTACCAGGCCGTGCGGGAGAACGCCGGTACGGTCAAGGCCGCAGCCATCGCCGGGGGCCCGGGTCGTCGGGTGCGTTTTGCGGGGTGGCTCGTGACGGGCAAGGTCGTCCACACGAAGCACGGGGACCCCATGGAGTTTCTGACCTTCGAGGACGAGACCGGCATCGTCGAGACCACCTTTTTCCCGGCCGTCTACCACCGGTTCTGCCACCTGCTCGACTGGGGCCGTCCTTACCTTTTAACAGGCCGGGTGGAGCAGGACTGGGGAGCCGTCACCCTGACCGTCGACCGGGTGGCCCCGCTGCCGCCGCTGGGCGAGATGGCCCGGGCGAACGACGTTGGCCAGGGGCGTCGGCGCGAAAGGGACAACGGTCGCCGGCCGGATCTGGATTTGAATTGACACGCGGGGGAAAATCCGTAGGCTGAAGAAAGCCTGCAGGGCCGCAGGAGAGCCATCGCGCTTCGGGCGCCGGACCTCAACGCGGCTCAAACCCAATCCACCCTGCGAGGAGAAGACATGAAGCCATTGCATCGTCTCATTGGACTGGCCGGGCTGGTGGCGGCCATGGCGCTGCTGGCGGCCTGTGCCGCCCCGATCACCCACCCCGTGCGCATCACCTACACCGGGCAGGCACCGATCGCCTCGGAGCGTGTCGGCCGGGCCGGCCTCCAGATGCTCGAGGATGGGCGCGGTCACGAGGACGCCTACTGGATCGGCCAGCGGGCCGTCGGCGCCGGCAGCTACGAGCGCTATGTGTCCAGCCCGGACGACCTCGCCCTGTCGGTCAGCGACGCCCTGGCCGAATTGCTGCAGCGCAAGGGCCTGGAGGTCGCGCAGATCAGCGGCTGGGATTTCACGCCCGAGGGCATGCTGGCCCGGGCCGGGGACCGGGACTACCTCATTGGCGGGACCATCCGCCGATTCAATTGCGAAGCCGAGAAAAAACTGGTGCACACCCGCGTGGTGATGGAGATCGAACTGGAACTCCGACTGGGGCGGGTCGGCGAAAAGAGTGTGGACCGCCGGCCGGTGGACATCCGCATGGAGCGCGTGGCGCCGAAGTTCGGGCCCGACGATTTTCAGCGGTACATCAACGAAATCCTGGCCCAGGTGCTGGAGAAGGGGCTTCGGGACGTCCCCTGAGCGGCGCGGACGCGGATCATACGACTTTGTGCAGGCACCCCCTGACCTGGTCGAAAAGGGCCGGGGAGAGCGCCAGGAGATGGACATCGCCGGTATCGCCCTCCAGGTATTCGGCAATTGGAAACATCGTGCCGTCCATGCGCATGAATTTTCCGCCGGCCGCCTGCATGATCACCCGCACCGCCGCCAGGTCCTGGTAGGATTCATGCGCGATCAGGGCGGCTTCGGCCCGCCCCATGGCCACGTAGCAGATATGCGCCGAGGTGCAGCCCAGATTCAGCTGCTTTCCCGGAAAGGTGCTGCGGTAGTGCTGGTGAAAGCGTGAAAAATTCAGCAGGACGCTTTCGTCGTTGATGCTCTCCTGGGAGGATACCTGGATACGGGTATCGCCGCGCTGGGCGGTTTGGCCCGCGCGGGCATTGAAAAGGTCCTCCGTCGCCGGCATGTAGCAATAGCCGAACACGGGCCAGAAGTTTTCCAGCAAAGCCACGGACATTCCCCAGATGGGAATCCCCGCCATGAAATTGGACATGCCGTCCAGCGGATCGAAAACCCACATGTAGCGTCGCGCTTCGTGCGTGTAGCCGTCGTCCGGTTGCTGGCCGGCGAAAAGCTGATGTTCGGGAAAACGCTGGCCGAGGGCCTCCTTGAAGAAATGATTGAGCTGCAGTTCGGCTTCGGTTCCCAGCGCCCGGTCAAATTTCACCTCGGGCACGCCCCGGCCGTAAAAATTCAGGGCTTTCTCGCCGGCAGCCAGGATGGTATCGCGGGCAAAGGTTTCGAGTTCTTCGACGGCAACGTGTTTATGATCCAATCGGCCCTCCTTGCGGAATGTCTTCGTTGGTGGACGGGCGCCGTGGTCAGCGCGCTTCAGGCAAGTCAAACGTGTTTCCATCCATAATATATCCACCAGGCCGGATCAAGACGGCGTCCGCAGGTGCCGGTGGACAGAGTTGACATCAACCGGATCGGGTATAGCATTCACTTGGATTTTTGTGAGTCGATATATACATTTTTATTTAACCTTTGGAGATTAATTTAATGGCTTTTGAAACACGCGAAGAAGTCCTCGAAAAAGTCCTCGAGATGACCAAGCCTGCCTGCCCGCATTGCAACAAGGAAATGAGCATCTGGGAAGTGCCCCCGGTCAACATCGGTGACGGGCTGGGGTGGGGTACCCCTTTTCTATTCATCTGTTTCAACGACGACTGCCCCTCCTACGTCAACGGTTGGGAGCACATGCAGGAAACCTACGCGCACAAGGCATCCTATCGATGCATGAACTATCCCGGATCGGATACGTTCGAGTTCATGCCTGTTTTCAGCCCGATGGGCGGCACCGGGCAGATGATCGACGACCAGGTGCTGGCTCAGGAAGAGGCCCTCAAGGCCGCCATCAAAAAGGGCTTCAATATTCTGGCGACCTGTTTCGTGGACAAAGACGGCCCCACGATCCTGCGAATCCTCCTGGACCCCACCGAGCCCTCGCGGGTGAGGATAAAGGCGGCGGAAATGCTGGGTGACATTGGCGATATCGACGCCATCGAGCCGTTGCGCAACCTCAAGATCGGCAATGATCTGGTCCAGGAGAAGGTGAACGCGGCGGCCACAAAGATCCAGCAGCGCCTGTTTGTCCGCGAATGCCCCCTCTGCGCGGAAATCATCAAAATACGCGCCAAGATCTGCAAACACTGCGGTCAGGACGTGGCCGGAAAGTAGGGCGCCAGCACCCACTAATCAAAAAGCCGGCGGATGGGCCGATGGTAACGCGGCCGACGCCGGTTTTTTTATGGCCGGGTGATATGGATGTTTTCCCGGTCGTAGGTGCGGAATATGCGTTTTTCCCGCTCGAGGCGCTCCGGTGGGTAGGCGACCGGCGTCCACGCGGCCATCTGACGCGCCGCTTCACGGGCGTCTGGAATGGCCGCCATGCCATCGGCGATCCGCCGGCCGGAAACCGTGTCCAGGACAACCGCATCCCGGCCGTCCGATACCACCGCCAGCGG
>JASJCV010000291.1 GCA_030065275.1 Desulfobacterales bacterium
CCGGCGGCCCGAAAAAGAAGCCGGTGTCAAAGCCGCGGTTGTTCACGGCCTCCAGGGCGCGGACTCCCCGGGCCCGAACGCGATCGTGGGGTTCCTGCCGGTAGAACGCATCGATGGCCTCGCGATAGGCTTTGACCACGGTGGCCACGTAGTGGATGCCTTTCATGCGGCCCTCGATCTTGAGGGCGGCAACGCCGGCCGCGATCAATTCGGGAATATGGGCGATCATGCAAAGATCACGCGCCGTGAGGATAAAGCTGTCGCGGTCCGCTTCGACGATCGGCATCCAGACGCCGGGGCGTTTTTCTTCGATCAGGGCGTAGTTCCAGCGGCAGGGGTGGGCGCAGCGGCCGCGATTGCCATCCCGTTCGGCCAAATAGGTGCTTAACAGGCAGCGGCCGGAGTAGGCCATGCACATGGCACCGTGTACGAAGACTTCGACGGCAAGACCGCCTCGATCGCAGATGACCGCAATCTCTTCGAGCGATAATTCGCGGGCGGCATTGATGCGCACGGCGCCCATCCGCTTCCAGAAGCGCGCGGCGCCGAGGCTGGTGGTGTTGGCCTGGGTGCTGATATGAATCGGGATGGCGGCAGCGACCTCCCGGGCCAGAGCGAAAACGGCGGGATCGGCGACGATCACCCCATCGGGCTGGATGTCGTCCAGATCCTGCAGAAACCGGCGGATGCCCGCCAGCTCGTGGTTGCGCGGGAAAATATTGCAGGTGACATAAGCCTTCACACGGCGCTCGCGGCAATAGGCAACCGCCGCTTCCAGTTCATCCCGGCTGAAATTGCCGGAGTGGCACCGCAGGTTGAACGCCTGCCCGCCGAGATAGACGGCATCGGCACCGAAATGGATCGCGGTTTGAAGTTTTTCGAAATTGCCTGCCGGTGCCAGGAGTTCGACCCGGGAGGAGGGCATTGCGCTGCGCAACGATCTGGGTCTCCGCATGTTAAACTGTCAGTTAAGAGGCCGTGATGCGGCCCCGAGAGACCTTCTATAGGCCATCCACAGGATGCTTGCAATGCCTTGACTTTAAAACCCAGCGCGCTATCGTAGCGCACAGGTTCGCCGCCGCGGACGCTGCGGCGGCTTCATTTTCAGACAACGTTGACCGGAGCGGGTCGCAGAGAGAGGAGAGCGCGCATGGCGCTTCAGGAAAGAATCAAAAAAGACCTGATGGCCGCAATGAAGGCCCAGGACGCCGAGACGACGGCCGCATTGCGCGTCGTTATGGGAGAGTTCGGGCGCATGCCCAGCAAAACACTTGCGGACGGCGAGGTCGTCAAGATTTTGAAGAAGCTTCAGAAATCCGAGCAGGAGGTTCTCGCCCGGCAGGGCCGCACCGAAGGATCGCGTTTCATCGCCGTCCTGGAACAGTATCTGCCGCAGATGGTTTCGGAAGCGGATATTGAAGACTGGATCAAGGCGAATATTGATTTTGCGCGCTACAAGAACAAAATGCAGGCCATGGGGGAGATCATGAGCCATTTCGGAGAGCGCGCAGATGGCCGCCAGGTCAAAGCGATCCTTCAGTCGCGGTTTTGACGTCCGGATGCCGACCATGGGCAACGCCCATCAAGGCCGCCCATATACCCACGCTCGTCACATGCGGACTCGCTGTTTCGTGCAACGTCTTTTTCCTGATAGCCCTGGTGCGGCGAGGACCGCGGTGCCCGAACCATCAGGGGCTATTCTGAAGTCCATCACGCATGGCGCCGGTCCGGCCGCCGCGGCGGTCACGGTTGCTGGAGGTTCGCCCACCCTGGACAAAAGCGCCCTGCTGTTTCATGCGGAAATACTGAACCGGGTCGGCTTCCAGAAGCGCAAGCTGTTCTTTCAGCGGCTCCAGGCGCGCGGCGCGCATCCCCTCGGTGAACGTTCGGCTCAGGCCGCGCCCTTCAATTTGGGCGATTTCACCCTCGAGGCGCCGACGTTCTTCCTCGCTTCTTCTGGCAACCTGCTCTCTTTGGGCGTTTTCGAACTGTTCGCGCACGCTGGGAGGCGAATCGGTCGAATCGGGCTTGTCGGCCCGGTTTTCGTCCTCAAGGTCGGCGTCAGGAGACTGCTCGTTCGGGTCTTCAGCCTGCTCCTCTGTTTCGGGAGGCGACGAACTTCCGGCAATGGAACCCACGTCGCCGACACCATCGGGGGCGCCGGTGTTGCTGAAATGGCGCACACCGTTTTCATCCGTCCAGTAGTAAACGGTTTCCGCGGACGATATTCCGGCGAACCAGAGGGCGGCAAGGGCGGCCAGCCACACGATTGGGTTTTTCATCAGGTTCCTCCACGGTTGGGTTGATGGTGCTTAATCCGTCACTATGGTTAATTTAGTTAGATGTTTACGCAAAATCAAGATTTAACTCCCATTGGGATACCCGTTCAGGTTTGCGTTCCGCCTTGCGTATGAGGTGAATGCCATGAAGGCGTGAGCCAGAGCATGAAAGGCTGGCGCCGCAGGAGGCCCGCCTGGCCGGGTCATCGGAACGATAGGACCAACCGGGACGCTTCAGCTGAGAGGCTTCGTGCTGACATCGAGCGACCGTTTGAAAAACATCATATACCGTGCGACCCATCCGGAGCACGACTCGCAGTTCAGTCTGCAATACTGGCGTGAGCGCATTCTCGGTGTGATTTATCTGACGGTGGCCGTTTTTGGCGCAACGGCTTATCTGCCCAGTGTGTACCTGTCCATCAGGGAAGAAATCCGGTGGCTGGCGTTCTTCAATACACTGGGCTACGCGTGGTTTCTGTATGCCGCCTTTACCCGGCGCATCGCCTTTAAGACCAAAGCCGCGGTTCTGCTCCTTTTCATATACGTTCTCGGCGTTTCGCTGATCCTTCGTCTGGGACCGTTTGCGGCCGGTCCGTTCTGGCTCTTTATCTTTCCGGTCATGGCTGGGCTCCTCTTTGGCATGCAGGTCTCTTTGGTCTGTCTGGGACTGAACGCCCTGACGGTGTTCGGTTTCGGTTTCCTGATAGCCGCCAACCCCCAAACCGTTGATTTCACACTGCCCAACATGGTTGCCAAATGGTGGGTCATCAGTGCCAATTTTATCCTGCTGGACACGGTAGTCACCCTTTCACTGGCCGTGCTGCTTCGCGGTCTAAAGAAAACCCTCGATCGGCAACACCAAATTCAGATGTCCCTTGAAGACAAGCACGCCGAACTCCAAACCGCCAATATCAATCTAACGCGTGAAATCACCGAGCGGCAGCGTGCGGAGAGCGAACTCAAGAGCTCCCACGAGATCCTGCTGACGGTGGTCGACAGCATCGACGCCGATATTTTCGTTGCCGATATGGAAACTCACGAGATCCTGCTGATGAATCGACATATGCAGGACAACTACGGCGGCGATCGTTCTGGTGAGAAGTGCTGGCGGGTTTTCAAGGAAGAAACGGCCGTTTGTTCACAGTGCCCGGTGACGAAGCTCGTGGATGTGGAAGGACAGCCGACCGGCCTGCACCTGTGGGAATATCAGAGTGCATCCACCGGACGGCAATACCTCAATTTGGACCGCGCCATCCACTGGACGGACGGGCGTTTGGTTCAGCTCCAGATTGCCATGGATATCACGGAATTGACCCGGATCCAGAAAGAGAAGTTGAACCTCGAAATTCAGTTGCGCCAGGCGCAGAAAATGGAGGCCATCGGCACGCTCGCGGGAGGCATCGCGCATGATTTCAACAATATCCTTGCGGCCATCATCGGATACACCGAGATTTCGATGGAAGTCGACCGGGGCAATACCCAGTTGGTCCAATACCTGCGCGAGGTGATGACGGCCGCGCACCGTGCCAAGGACTTGACCGCACAGATATTGACCTTCAGCCGCCAGGCGGAGGTCGAACCCCGTCCGATGCGGCTGGGCCACGTCGTGCGCGAGGCTGTCAAGCTGATCCGGGCCTCATTGCCGTCCACCATCACCATCGAGGAGATCATCCAATCCAAAGCCCCCATCGTGGCGGACCCGACCCAGATGCACCAGGTTGTCATGAATCTGGCCACCAACGCCGCGCACGCCATGGAGAGCGAAGGCGGCCAGCTGACCATTGAACTCGACGATATCGACCTGCGATCCGAGGGGGCCGGAATCGAAGGTCTGGCCGCATGCGACCAGGCGGTGCAACTGGTCGTTCGCGATACGGGGAAAGGCATGCCGGCCTCCGTCCGCGACCGCATTTTCGACCCCTATTTCACCACCAAAGCCAAGGGCAAAGGCACCGGGATGGGCCTGGCCGTGGTTCACGGGATCATCAAAAGCTACGGCGGGGAAATTCAGGTGGAAAGCCAGCCCGGCCAGGGTACGGCCTTCCGTATCCTGCTGCCGGTGGCCGATGCCCTGCGACCGGACGCGGACCATGACCGCCCGGCGGATGAAACGGCCACCGGTGCGGAATCGATTCTCGTCGTGGATGATGAACCCCAGATCGTCAGTCTGCTCGAAATCATGCTGGCTTCATTGGGTTATCGCGTCCTGGCCTTCACCGACAGCGTCAAAGCCCTCGAGGCCTTCGAGGCCAACCCGCGGGAATTTCATCTCGTCCTGACGGACATGACCATGCCCGTCATTACCGGGCAGGAATTGGCCCGTCGCGTGCTGCAGATCCGGCCCGGGCTTCCCGTCGTTTTGACCACCGGCTACAGCGAGCAGATCAACGAGGACAAGGCGCGTCGATTGGGAATCTGCAAGTTTCTTTTCAAACCGGTCTTGCGCAATGACCTGGCGCGGGTGTTGCGTGAGGCGCTGGACGAAGCTTGCGGGAGCCAGATACCTCAATCCATCCACTAGCCTATCCGATCCAACCTCGCAATCGGAGTCAAAACGACATCTGCCGATTCCCCGAAAGGGCGCCAGTCCTGGTCAGCGTCGAACCGCTTCGCTTTGAAACGACCGCGCCGACCGGAATATGCAATCCCTTGCGCAACCCTCACAGTTTGGTTAAATAATACGGTCCTGCCCATATGGCGAAACACTTCCGCGGACGCATGCTTCAAAGGAGCCCGACATGATTCACGGCCGCATGTTGATCGTTTTGCTGGCGTTGATCATCCTCGCTGGCGGTTTGCTCAAATTGGCAAGCAGCGCTTCTCCCCAGGTGTGGGGGGGGAAGGAGTTTCCACGCGATCTTCAGAGTTACAATGATCACCAAATCGAAAGCATCGCGGGGAGGTTGGTGGCGCGGGCCAAGGCCCAGCCCTTCAATGTCGTGGCCACGCTGATCTTTTTTCTGGCCATCGTGCACACTTTTTTATCCTCGAGATTCATGGCCATCGCCCACCGGCTGGAACACGAACACGAAGAACGCCGGGCCCGTGGGGAGGTGCCCAAAAAATCGGTGTCCCACAGTGCCGAGCTGTTTCACTTCCTGGGCGAGGTCGAGGCCATCTTCGGCATCTGGGCGATTGCCCTGGTGGCCGCCATCGTGGTGTTCTTCGACTGGACCACGGCCAAATACTACCTGAGCGAGCGGGTCAATTACACCGAGCCGCTCTTCGTGGTGGTGGTCATGACCCTGGCGGCCACCCGGCCCATCCTGAGGCTTTCCGAGCTCCTCATGCAGAAAATCGCCAATCGACTGGGCGGTTCCCTCACGGCCTGGTGGTTCACGATTCTGACCTTCGGACCGATCTTGGGGTCCTTCATCACCGAGCCGGCGGCCATGACCATTTCCGCCATCCTGCTGGGCAAGAAATTCTACGAACTCGACCCCCCGGAGAACTTCAAATACGCCACCCTGGGGCTGCTCTTCGTCAATATTTCCGTGGGCGGCACCCTGACCCATTTTGCCGCCCCGCCGGTATTGATGGTGGCCGCGCCCTGGGACTGGGGGATGGTCTTCATGCTGAAACAATTCGGCTGGAAAGCGGTGGAAGGGATCCTGATCGCCAACGGGCTTTATTATCTAATGTACCGCAAACACCTCCGGGCCCTTGAAGAGAAATTCCAGTTTCGGGTCGTCAAAGACGAGATCCGCACCACCTACCTCTGCCGCAACGAAATGGAAAAGGAATTCGATGCGATTTTACCGGCCATCGATGACGAGCTGCAGTTTCGTAA
>JASJCV010000013.1 GCA_030065275.1 Desulfobacterales bacterium
TAAGCATCCTGGATATCGGTGGCGGTTTCCCCATTGCCTACGGCGGGGCGGAAGTCGATATAAATGCCTACTGCGCCCCCCTGCGCGATGCCCTGGCGCCTTTGCCGGCCCACGTGAAGGTCATCGCCGAGCCGGGCCGGTTCATTTCCGGGCCGGCCATGACCAGCATTACCACCGTGATCGGCAAAGCGCGCCGTCAAGGGCTGAACTGGTATTACTTGGACGACGGTGTCTACGGCGCCTTCAGCGGACAGATCTACGACCGCATGCGCTATCCCCTGGAAGTCTTCTCCGATGCGCTTCAAACCCATGCGAGTGTGTTGGCCGGCCCCACCTGCGACAGCATCGATATCATCGCCGAGAATGTCGATCTACCTGCGATGCAGATCGGCGATATCGTGGTCGGGCACACGATGGGTGCCTACACGGCCGCTTCGGCGTCCGATTTCAACCTGCTCAAAAAGGCCAAGATCGTTTTACTGAGCGACAGCGCATTTATAAGTGCTGTCACCGCACCCGCCGCTGACGTCTTTACTCCCCCAAACCGCGATAAACTGCCGGTCAGCCATTGAGATCGCAGCCCTATCTTTTCACGTTACCGATTGTCTACGTGCATAGCGGAGTAGCGCCCAAAGGCGCTGAATGGCATCGTCGACCGGGTACGGTTTCGGGGATGGACTATCCCCAAGACCACTGCCGGGGCACGCTTGCAGTTCCCCTGCCGTTTAACACGGGCGCGTGCGCTTCAGGGTAAGGGCGGACGCGTACTTAGAGCGATCGTGCGGAAACCAGCTGGATCTGTTTCCAGGAATCGGCCTGACTTGAGATCCGGCCGGCAACAAAAGGCCGCTTCCGCGCGGATTATTCCCAGGAGGGCACATGCGAATGTCCGCGATCCGGCCGTTGCCGTCAACCCGGCCATGGCCGTATCCATCTTAAAATAGGCCGTAAGCTGAACGCCTGGGCCTCCATGCCCGTGTGGAATAGCTCCGCGAACCGGCGTCGCTTCCGCGCGGCAGGGATCAGGAAAGCGACTTTGCTGTTGAATGTGGTCTTGACCCTCTTGCAGGCGGTGGTGGCAACCACTTAGGTCGAGCATCCCGGGGGTCGCGGTGGCTCATAGATTCATCAACACATGGTCGTCTCTTAAGCTGTCGACCACCAGCGCCGCCTCGCGCACCAGCCCAAGCGAACGCTGGGTGGACGTATCCCCGCTTGCTTTCAAGCCAAACCATGCCTCCGGACGGCCATGGACGGCCGTCTTGACCCCCGGCGCGTAATTGTCTATGTTCGCCCCTTATCAGGAACCTTTTTTCCCCCACCGTCCCCACCAACCAGAGACGAGATGCATGCGGCCTATAATCCTGATTCTGGCACTGACATCAGTACTGGCCGCAGGTGACCGCGCCGCGGCCGCCGACAGCCTCGCGACGACCACCATCGTTAGCAGCACCAAACCCTGGACGGAGGATCTGGACGGCATGCGGGAACGCCGCACCATCCGGGCCCTGGTGACTTACAGCAAGACGTTCTACTTCCTGGACGGACCGCGGCAGCGGGGGATATCCTATGAACTGCTCAAGCAGTTCGAGACTTTCGTCAACCGCAAATTCAACACCGGCAATCTCAAAATCAACGTGATCATCATTCCGGTGGCACACAACGAGCTTCTGCCGGCCCTGGTCAAGGGGCGCGGTGACATCGCCGTCGCCAATCTGACCGTAACGCCCCAGCGACGCCGGCAGGTCGATTTTTCGGCGCCGTTTATCACCGACGTCAAGGAACTCGTGGTTACGAAGTCCGGGGTCGCACCCCTGACCCGGCTCGAGGACTTCGCCGGCCTGACCATCGAGGTGCGCCGATCCAGCAGCTATTACGAAAGCCTGAACGCGCTCAACCGGAAGCTCAGATCCCGGGGTCTTGCCCCCGTGCGGATCGAACCGGCCGACGAAATACTGGAAGACGAAGACCTGCTTGAAATGGTCAACGCCGGCCTGCTGCCCGCCATCGTGATGGACAGCCACAAGGCGCATTTCTGGAAGCAGATCTTCCCGGACATCCGGCTGCACGAAGATTTCCCGCTGCGCACCGGCGGCGAGATCGCCTGGGCCTTCCGCTCCGGCAGCCCCCGGTTGAAAAAACTGGTCGATGAATTCGCGCGGGCGCATAAAAAGGGTACGATGATGGGCAACATTCTTTTCAAGCGCTACCTGCAGAACACGCACTGGGTCCGTAACGCCCTCTCGGCGGAGAGTCTGGCCCGCTTCCGTGACCTGGCCGCGCTTTTTAAGAAATACGCCGCGCGCTACGATTTCGACCATCTGATGATCATTGCCCAGGCCTACCAGGAATCCGGCCTTGACCACTCCAAGGTCAGTCCGGCCGGAGCCGTTGGGATCATGCAACTGCTGCCCACCACGGCTGCCGCTGAGCCGGTGGGCATCAAGAATATCAAGCGCCTGGAAGACAACGTCCATGCCGGGGTCAAATACCTGCGCCACATTCAAGACGTCTATCTGGCCGATGATGCCCTTGACCCTCTTAACCGCACGCTTTTCGCCTTTGCGTCCTACAACGCCGGCCCCAGCCGGATCAATGCCCTCCGCGAGGAAGCGGCCCGCCGCGGGCTGGATGCCAACCGCTGGTTTCACAACGTGGAAAACGTCGTCGCCCGGAAAATCGGCCGGGAAACGGTACAGTACGTCAGCAACATCTTTAAATATTACATCGCCTACAGGCTGGCCGGCGAGAAGCTCGAACGCAAGCAGAACGCCGTGAAAGAAAAGGCCGCCAGCTGAGAATGCCGCAAGGTATCGGCTTGGACGGTGTCGTCCCGACGGGTCCGGCGGCAGTCTGACGCCGGGCGGTCCCGGCCTTGACGTGGCGATCCGGCCAATCCCTGCCATCCCAGCGAACAAGCTGCCCCGGCACGGTTAACCGCTACCGCTGGTGTGGTGGTGTGGCCCGCTCCGGAGGTGAACTCGCATGATGACAACCGCTCGACGTCGAGACCCATTGAGTCTCTCCAGCTGGATTCTGATCGGCATGGCCGCCGGGATCCTGTGCGGCATTTTTTTTGGGGAATACTGCGCCTTTCTGCAGATCTTCGGCGACGCGTTCATCAAGCTGCTGCAGATCACGATCCTGCCCTATATCTTCGTCTCCCTCATGCAGGGGCTGGGCGGCCTGAGCTACAATCAGGCCCGGCAGCTGGCGATCAAGGCCGGGATCCTATTGCTGCTCTTCTGGCTGATCGTCTTTGCCGTGATTGTCCTCATGGCCCTTTCGTTTCCCCACTCGGTTTCGGCCTCTTTCTTCAGTACGGCCCTGGTCGATATCCCCCCCCCGGTGGATTTTCTTCAGCTCTACATTCCCTCCAACCCCTTCGCCTCGCTGGCCGACAACATGGTGCCCGCGGTCGTGCTCTTCAGCATCCTGGTCGGCGTGGCCCTGATCGGGATCGAGGAAAAGGAGACCCTCATCAGCGGTCTGAGTGCGACGGCCAGCGCCCTTATCCGGGTCACGAATCTGGTCGTGAAGCTGACCCCCTTCGGTGTCTTCGCCATCGCGGCCGCCGCGGCCGGCACCATGACCATCGAGGAGTTCGGGCGCCTGCAGGTCTACCTGGTGACCTTCAACGCGGCCGTACTGCTTCTGACCTTCTGGGTGCTGCCCATGATGCTGGCGCCGGTCACGCCCTTCAAATACCGTGACGTGGTTCTGCTCTCACGCGACGCGCTGGTGACGGCCTTCACCACGGGCAACCTCTTCGTGGTGCTCACCGTGCTGACCGAAAACTGCAAGTCTTTGTTTGAGAAGTACAATCTCAAGCGGGACAAGACCGAGGCCTACATTGACGTGATCATTCCGGTCTCGTTCAACTTTCCCAACATGGGCAAGCTGATCATGCTGCTCTTCATCTTGTTTGCCGCCTGGTTCACGGGCACAACTTTAGGGGTGGAGGACTACGCCACTTTCGTCTTCTCGGGGCTCTTGAGCTTCTTCGGGGGGGTGGACGTGGCCCTGCCTTTCATGCTCGATCTCATGCGCCTGCCCGCGGACATGTATCAGCTCTATGTGGTCACCGGTATCCTCAACGGGCGTTTCGCCACCCTGCTGGCGGCCATGAACCTGATCGTCTTCACCCTCCTGGCGACAGCCTCGCTGACCGGGGTCATGGCCGTCAACACGAAGAAAATACTGGTTTACGCGGCCACGTCGCTCCTGATTACGGCCGGTGTGATCGGCGCCACCCGCGTCTATCTGGGATTCGCCGTTACCAACCAGTACGAGAAGGACAAGTTATTGGCCGGCATGCAGACCTTGGTGGGCGCCACGGCCAAGGTGGTGCACCGCAAGATGCCGGAGGATCCGCCGCCGGCCGACGACCGGAAGGTGCTCGAACGTATCAGCCAGACCGGCATCCTGCGGGTGGGCTATCACCCGGACAACCTGCCTTTTTCCTTTTTCAACATCAACGACCAGCTGGTGGGGTTCGACGTGGACATGGCCCTCCTGCTCGGTCTTGATCTGGGGGTCCGGGTGGAGTTTTATCCGATTACGTTTCGCACCATGGCCGCGGCCCTGAACGAGCACCGGGTCGACATCGTCATGGCCGGGGTCCACACGACCGCGGACCGCCTGCGGCAGATGCATTTTTCAGAGTCCTATCTGGATGCCACGGCGGCTTTCGTGGTGCGGGACCACCGTCGGGGCGCATTCACACACCCGGATGAGATCCGTAAGGTCAAGAACCTCAAAATCGGTATTCCGCGCACGATGGGGATCCATGAAGGTGATTTCCAGCTCTATCTGCCCGATGCCAAGACGACGACCATCGAGTCCCCCCGTGATTTTTTCAGCAACATGCATCCGAATATGGATGCCATCGTGCTGACGGCCGAAGCCGGCTCGGCCTGGACCTTGATTTATCCCAACTTCCAGGTGGCGGTACCCAAACCGGATATCGTCAAGATCCCGCTGGCCTATCCCGTGGCCGGTCGCGACGATGAAATGGCCGATTTCGTCAGCCGCTGGATCGAGCTTACCCACAAGCAGCACCTGGACTTTCAAAGGATCTACGACCACTGGATTCTGGGGGCCGAGGCGGAAGAAAAGAAGCCGCGTTGGTCCGTGATCCGCGATGTGCTGGGGTGGGTGAAATGAGATCGGCCCAACAGGCCGGCGCCGCCCTGCGATTGGCTCGGCCGCCGCTTGTCAATCAATAAGCTTTTGGCTATGATCATCCAGACCCGCGACGGCCAAGGATTCAGATGACGCACACACACCTCATTGCCTGCCATGAATGCGATCTGGTGCACCAGCTCGGTGCGATCCCGACGGGCGGTGCCGCCCGCTGTTCGCGCTGTGGGGCCACCCTCTACCGCCCCAAAGCCGACAGCCTCAATCGCACCCTGGCCCTGGCTCTGACCGGTGTAATCCTTTACATCATCGCCAACACGCATCCCTTCCTGGGCTTTCAGATCGGCGCCCAGATCCGTGAAACCACCCTGGCCACGGGCATTTTTCAGCTTTACCAGCAGGAAATGCGAACCATTGCCACCCTCGTGCTGATCACTGTGGTGATCGTCCCGGCAATCCATTTGGTCAGCATGCTTTATATTCTCCTGCCATTGAACTTGAAGGTGGTGCCGCATCATCTGGCCGGTGTGCTGCGTTTGGTGATTTTTCTCAAGCCTTGGGGCATGATGGAGGTCTTCCTGCTGGGCATCCTGGTATCCGTGGTCAAGCTCGTCAAGATGGCCACCATCATTCCCGGAGTGGCGCTGTATGCTTTTCTGGCCTTGATCTTCGTTCTGGCCGCCATGATGGTGACCCTGGACGAGCATGAAGTCTGGGAACGCGTGGAGCATGCACCATGAGAAACCAACCGCCAACGGCGCGCCGTCTGGGCCTGGTGGCCTGTCGCAGTTGCCACTTGCTGAACCAGCGGCTGGAAACGGCCGTCGACTGCCCCCGGTGCGGGGCCCCGCTTCACAGCCGCAAACCCAACAGCATCGCCAGGGCCTGGGCGCTGGTATTGGCGGCCGCGGTGTTCTACATCCCGGCCAATGTACTGCCCATCACCCACACCACCTCGCTGGGGGCGGTGCAGTCCGATACGATCATGAGCGGCGTGATCTATTTCATTCATTCGGGCAGCTGGCCGGTGGCCCTGGTCATTTTCGTGGCCAGCGTCTTTGTGCCCCTGCTCAAACTTCTGATCCTGGCGTTTCTGCTGCTGTCGGTACAGCGGCGCTGGCAATGGCGCCCTGTCGACCGCACGCGTCTTTACAGGCTTACCGAGGTCATCGGGCGCTGGTCCATGCTCGATATCTATGTGGTGACCATCCTGGTGGCGCTGGTCCACTTGGGAGCGCTGGCCACCATCGAAGCCGGTCCGGGTGCCGTCTTCTTCGCCGCCGTCGTGGTGGTCACCATGTTGGCGGCCGAGGCCTTCGACCCTCGTCTCATCTGGGACAATATGGAGAAAAGCCATGAGCGTGCCGACTGACGACGCTGCTATGCCGACCAATGCCCCCCAGCCGGACATCAGGAAAAAACGCTCGATTTCCATCGTCTGGATCGTTCCCGTAGTGGCCATCCTGATCGGGGGGTGGCTGGTGTTCAAGGCCGTCACTGAAAAAGGACCCACGATCTTCATCACGTTCCGCACCGCCGAAGGCTTGGTGGCCGGCAAGACCAAGGTCCGGTTCAAAGACGTCGAGGTCGGGACGGTACAATCCATCGTCATCACGGACGACCTCTCGCATGTCCGCCTGACCGTGGAAATGGTCAAGGGCGCCAGGCCCTTTCTGAAGCAGGGCGCCAAGTTCTGGGTGGTGCGGGCGCGGGTGGCGGCCGGCCATGTATCGGGTTTGGGAACCCTTTTCTCCGGCGCCTATATCGGCATGGAACCCAGCACCGAGGGTGAGCCGCAGCGCGAGTTCGAGGGCCTGGAAGCGCCGCCGGTGGTGATGGCCGACCAGGACGGCTACCAGTTCAGCCTCACCGCCGACCGGCTGGGGTCGCTCAATTTCGGATCCCCGGTTTACTACCGCCAGATCCAGGCCGGCCAGGTGATGGGCTATTCCCTCGATCCGACCGGCAATAGCGTGACCATCAAGATTTTCATCAACGCCCCTTACCACAATCACGTGCGCACCAATACGCGCTTTTGGGAGACCAGCGGCGTCCAGGTGAACCTGAGTGCCAGCGGCGTCCAGGTAGATACCGAATCCTTCGTTTCCATGATGATCGGCGGGATTGCCTTTGGGGTTCCCTCCCACGAGCCGTCCGCGGCCAAGGCGCCCGAAAACACCCGCTTCATCCTCTTCGATGATTTCGTCACTGCGGCCCAGCGGCAGTATACAGTCAAAAGCCGCGGCATCATGTTCTTCAGCGACTCGGTAAGGGGTCTTGAAGTGGGTGCGCCGGTCGAGTTTCAGGGCATCAAGATCGGCGAGGTCATCGATATCGATCTGCAGTTCGACCCGGAAAAGGTCGAGTTCCGGATCCCGGTGACAGTCGAGATCGAGCCGGAACGGATCGGGATGGGGTACTTGGAGCAGAGCCAAACCGAGGACCTGACCATGGACCAGAAACTGCTCGACAAGGGGTTGCGGGCCCAACTCAAGACCGGCAACCTCTTGACAGGCAGGCTTTTTATTGACCTGGATTTCCATCCGGACGCCGAACCGGCTGTCCTGCGCTCCATCGACGGCCAGGCCGTCATTCCCACCATCCCCACCACCATCGAGGCCATCACCGCCAGCCTGAACCGCTTTATGAAGCGTCTCGACAAGATGCCCCTGGAGAGCATCGCCCGGGACCTTCAGCAGGCGGTGGCCGGGGTGGACCGCATCGTCAATTCGCCTGAACTGATGGAAAGCCTCGATTCGCTGAAACAGATCCTGGCCGATGTCCGGCAGCTGACCACCAGCGCCAATGCGGAAACCATGCCCCGGATCAATTCGGTGCTTGACCGGCTTGACCGCACCATGCTCGAACTCAACGGGGTCATCAACGCGGACGCTCCCTTGCGGCACGATCTGCGCGCGACCCTGAATGAGCTTGCCGGCACCGCCCGCGCGTTGCGTGAGCTGGCCGAATTTCTGGACCGGCATCCCGAATCCCTGATTCGAGGGAAAGGAACCGAATCCCCATGAGACGATTTGCGTTTCCAAGCCTTCTGACCGTTGTTTTTGCTTCCAGCCTGCTCTTCTTCGGGTGCGGTGGCAAGAGTGGCCCCACCACCTTTTATACGCTCAGTCCGATCGAGGCTGACCCGGCCGCATCCGCTGCTGGTTCAGCCGCCCCGGTCAATATCGGGATCGGGCCGGTAACCTTTCCGGACGAGCTCGACCGTCAGCGGATCGTCACCCGCAGCGGCCGCAACCAGCTTGAGATCAATGAATTTCATCGCTGGGGCGGATCGCTTGAAAACAACTTCGTGCGCGTGCTGGTCGAGAACCTGACGCTGCTGATGGGCAGCGAGCGCATCATGGCCCAGCCCTGGGAGCGCTATTTTTCGCCGGATTTTCGGGTCGTCATGGACATCCGCCGATTCGATGGGCGTCTGGGGGAATTTGCCAGCCTGAACGCCACCTGGATGCTTGTAAAGGCCGGCAGCGTCGAACCGCTGGTGGTCCGCCAGACGATTATCCAGGAGGCGGCCTCCGGCAAAGGCTATGATGCCCTGGTCGCCGCCCAGAGTGCGGCGGCGGCCACCCTCAGCCGGGAAATCGCCGCCGTGCTCAAGGAACAGGTCGCTGCCAAGCCCTGAAGGGGCAGCGCCCACCGCACAACGTCAGGCCCACACCCAAGGGACGCCGCCGTTGGGCACCCCTTCCGATCTTCTGCCCGCATCGCATTCTCACCGAGGATGATCCCCGTTTCGATCCAACGGGAGAAGCCTCCGTCGAAGCCGTTCTGATAATTCAATTATGTAAAAATTTAATTGCCATAAGACAGTTATGTAATACATTATTTTTTAAATCTATAGGGGTATATTGTAAAAATATAGATATAATAGGTGGTTATGTTTATTTCTCTGGTTTATAGAGCATGGTATGTTGTTTGCAGTCTGCATCAGGCTTATCGGTATCCGTATCCGGAACTGCAAAGGTCTCAACCATGGTCGCAATGCAAATGGGTATGCGCAAAAATCAAGAGCTTCACGCCATTCTGGATGTCAGCCGGGTCCTGACGGCCTCTTTCGATCTGCGCGACAATCTGCACGAAGCCATGCAGATCCTGTCCTCACGGCTTGAAATGCAGCGGGGCTGCGTGTTCCTGCTGGACTCCGCCTCACAGGCGCTCAACATCGTGGCTGCGCATGGGTTAAGCCGGGAGGAAATCAAGCGCGGACGCTATTTCAGCGGGGAGGGCATCGTCGGCCAAGTGCTTGAAAACCGCGCCCCCATGTTCATCCCCAATATCGGCGACGAACCCAAGTTTCTGAACAAAACCGCTTCGCGCCCGGATAAATCCGGCATCTCCTTTTTTTGCATTCCCATCATGCTGGAGGACAACGCCCTGGGCGTCATCAGTGCCGATCGCATCTACTCCGAGGCCCATGGCAGTGTGGATGACGATCTGCGGGTGCTGCAGATCGTGGCCTCGCTCATTGCCCAGTTCGTCAAGTTGTATGAACATTTCAAACGCAAGGAAGATGAACTGGGGCAGTTGCGCCAGCAGTTGACCGAGCGCTTCAATCTGCCCAATATCATCGGAGAGTCGCGTGAACTGCAGCGTGTTCTCAAAAGCATCAAGAAGGTCGCCGCCACGGACACGACCGTACTGCTGTTGGGAGAGAGCGGCACCGGCAAAGAGCTCATCGCCCAAACGCTGCACTACCAGAGCGCCCGTGCGGTCAATTCTTTTGTGGCCGTGAATCTGGCGGCGCTGCCTGAAAACCTGATCGAGGCCGAACTCTTCGGCGTCGAACGGGGGGCGTATACCGGTGCCACGGCGCGCCGGGTGGGACGTTTCGAGTCGGCCCACAAGGGGACGCTATTTCTGGATGAGATCGGTGAACTGCCCCTGGCCAGCCAGGTAAAGCTTCTGCGCGTTCTTCAGGAGCGCTCGTTCGAGCGCATCGGCTCGTCCCGATCCCAGTCCGTCGACGTCCGTGTGGTGGCCGCCACCAACCGGGATCTGGAAGGTGAGGTGCGTCGCGGCAACTTCCGCGAAGATCTCTATTGGCGGCTGAATGTCGTTCCGGTCGTCCTGCCGCCGCTCAGGGAGCGTCGGGAGGATATCCCGCTGCTGACAGCGTATTACCTCCAGAAGTTCAACCGCGTTTACGGGCAGTCGGTACGGCTGGACGAAAAGGCGCTGGCAGCGCTGATTCAGTACCGCTGGCCCGGCAACGTGCGCGAACTGGCCAATACGATCGAGCGCTTCGTCATCATGGCGGACAAGGATGTGGTCGGGCTGGACGATTTACCGTCGAACCTGGCGGTCGAACGGATGATTACCGCTCCGGGAATGGACATATCCCGCAGCCGCAATGACGACCTGGGCCTGGAGGTGCAGAACCTTGAGAAGAAACGGATCATCAAGGCGCTGCAGGACAACAATTTCGTCCAGAACCGGGCATCGCTGGCTCTGGGCATCACGCCGCGGCAGTTGGGCTACCGCATCAAAAAATACCAGATCGACCTGCGCAAGATCTAGAGGGGGTTCCAGGTTCGGGGCGCTCGGTTCGAGGTTGAGAGGTTTCTGGCTTTAAACGTCGGCATCCGACCAACCGGAACCTGGAACGGAGAAACCAGAACCGTTTATTTTTTTGCCGGCTGGAAGGGATTGCGGCTTTCGGCGATTTCCGAGATGACGGCGCCGGTCTTTTCATTCTCCACCCACAACTTGTAGAACCCGGTCCTCTCGTTGCTGCCGGGGTAGAACTGGCTGCGGACCTTATAGCGTTTGCCAGCCTCCACCTCGACGGCCAGCCGCGTAAAGGTTTTGATGGTCGTGATTCCTTGGGGAATCAAGGTGAGGGTGTAGCGTCCCGCACCCACGTGCAGGCGGGTGTGCGCCACATACAGACCCCTGGGCGATCCCGGTCTCACATTGACGACCTTTTCGTCCAGGGCGTGGATGCGGACACCTTGGTCCGGGGTGATGACGGCAATCTCAGATTCGGGCCGCGGCGGACCGGGATATTGCTGGTATGCCTTGGTGCAGCCGAACACGAGCAGTAAAACCACCAACCCCGCCAAACGTATTCTGTTCCCTGTTCCCATCTGCTAGTCCCTCGAGCGTTCTTCCTGAGGGCTTTGAACCCCGTTTAAATCGGACCGATCCGGCCGTGTGTATCTCGCCTGCGCGTTATAGCCGCCGAGACGCATTTTTGTCTACACTTTTGTGCCCGGCGACACAATTGTTCCCCACAACGGATGCCATCAGGCCGGCACAGGCCGTTCCCCCCAACGCTCAAAAAAAAATAAGCCCCGGATCAGCGGCGTTTTAAGCGATTCACCCCCTCCATGAGTCAGTTGTGGCACGCTCCTTGATAGATAGGCTTTCAACTGAAAAGAAGTAAACTCAATTGATCAAGGAGAAAAGCAATGCGGAAAGTAGCCATCTATGGAAAGGGCGGCATCGGCAAATCCACGACCACGCAGAACACGGTCGCGGGTCTGGCCGAGATGGGCAAGAAAGTCATGGTGGTCGGCTGCGACCCCAAGGCCGACTCGACTCGCCTGCTACTGGGCGGCCTGGCGCAGCGTACCGTTCTCGACACGTTGCGCGAAGAAGGTGAGGATGTCGAGTTGGAAGATGTGCGCAAGGAAGGTTTCGGCGGGACCATGTGTACCGAATCGGGAGGCCCCGAGCCTGGCGTCGGCTGCGCCGGCCGCGGCATCATTACTTCGATCAACCTCCTGGAGCAGCTCGGGGCATACGCTGACGGGGAAGATCTCGATTATGTCTTCTATGACGTGCTGGGTGACGTGGTCTGCGGCGGTTTCGCCATGCCGATCCGCGAAGGCAAGGCCCAGGAGATCTATATCGTCGTCTCCGGGGAGATGATGGCCATGTACGCCGCCAACAACATCTGCAAGGGGATCGTCAAATTCGCCGAAGCCGGCGGTGTTCGCTTAGGCGGCTTGATCTGCAACAGCCGCAAGGTGGACAACGAGATGGAAATGATCCAGGCCCTGGCCGACAAGCTCGGTACCCAGATGATCCATTTTGTCCCCCGTGACAACATGGTGCAGCGCGCGGAGATCAACCGCAAGACCGTGATCGAGTTCGAAGCCGGCCATTCCCAGGCCGAGGAGTACCGGACCCTGGCCAAGAAGATCGACGCGAATGAGATGCGGGTCATTCCGACGCCGCTTCCCATCGAGGAACTGGAAAAACTCCTGATCGACTACGGGATTGCGGCTTAGGGGCCGGCAAGGCCCGGAACCCCATTTACTACCAACGCAGAAGCATACGAGGAGAATCGTACCCATGATTATGATCCGATCCATCGTTCGTCCCGAAAAGGTCGATGACGTCTTAGCCGCATTGATGGAGGCCGGCTTTCCCGGCGTTACCAAGATGTCCGTTGTGGGGCGCGGGAAGCAGCGGGGGATAAAAATCGGCGAGATTACCTACGACGAGATCCCCAAGGAAATGTTGCTCACCGTGGTCAAGGACAACGACAAGGAGTTCGCCATCCGCACGATTATCAAGGCGGCGCGAACGGGAGACAAGGGGGCCTTCGGCGACGGGCGCATATTCGTGGTGCCGGTCGAGGAAGCCTACACCATCAGTTCGGGCATCAAAGAAACCGCCGAGGGCCAGACGGAAGAGGTGGCGATATGAAAGAAGTGGTCGCAATCGTGCGCATGAACATGATGAACAAGACCAAACAGGCTCTGGCCGAAGCCGGGCTGGGGTCAATCACGGCCCGCAATGCCCTGGGGCGCGGCAAGGGGATCGTCGATATGCAGCTGCTTCAGGGGGCGGAACACGGCTACGAAGAGGCCATCGCCCAACTGGGCCAGAGTCAGCGCCTGATTCCCAAACGGGCGATCCTGATGGTGGTCAACGACGATCTCGTCGAAAAGGCCGTCAACACCATCATTACGACCAATCATACCGGCAAATCGGGCGACGGGGTGATCTACGTCATGCCCTGCACCGAAGCCGTTCGCGTTCGCACCGGTGAGCGCGGTGAAGACACGTTGGACGATGGGTGAGCGCGCGGTCGTGCGAACCCTTTCATGTATCCCTGTATTCCATAAGAGGAGAATTTCCCATGGCAATGGGCGCAAAGAATAACAAACCGACCAAAACGGTCCGGCCGGACCCCAAGGATCCTGCAACCATCAAAGACCGACTGCTGGCCAAGTATCCCCCCAAGGTGGCCCGCAAGCGTGCCAAGCAGATCGTCGTCAACAAGGTCAAACCGGGCGGTGATGTGCCGGTGATCAGTTCCAACGTGCGGACCGTACCCGGACTGATCGGACAGCGCGGCTGCTGCTATGCCGGCTGCAAAGGCGTCGTTCTGGGGCCCACGCGGGACATCATCAACATCACCCACGGCCCGATCGGCTGCGGTTTTTACAGCTGGCTGACCCGCCGCAACCAGACCGATCCGGACAGCGGCGACGGCCAGAACTACATGCCCTATTGTTTTTCCACCGACATGCAGGACGAGGAAATTATTTTCGGCGGCGAGAAGAAGCTCAAACAGGCCATCCAGGAAGCCTACGACAACTTTAAGCCCAAGGCGATCGCCGTTTTCGCGACTTGCCCGGTGGGGCTGATCGGCGACGACGTCCATGCCGTCTGCCGCGAGATGAAAGCCAAGCTGGGAATCAACGTCTTCGGGTTTTCGTGCGAAGGCTATAAAGGCGTCAGCCAGAGCGCGGGGCACCATATCGCCAACAACGGCATTTTCAAGCATGTGGTCGGTCTGGACGACACCGTCAAGGAAGGCAACTACCGCATCAACCTCCTGGGCGAGTACAACATCGGCGGGGACGCCTTCGAGATCGAGCGCCTTTTCGAAAAATGCGGGATAACGCTTGTGTCCAGCTACAGCGGTAACTCCAGCATCGATCAGTTCGCCAACTCGCACACGGCCGACTTGAACCTGATCATGTGCCATCGCTCGATCAACTATGTGGCCGAGATGATGGAAACCAAGTTCGGGGTGCCCTGGATCAAGGTCAACTTCATCGGTGCGGCCGCCACGGCCAAGTCCCTGCGCAAGATCGCGCAATATTTCGACGAACCGGAGCTGACCGCGGTGGTCGAGAAGGTGATCGCCGAGGAAATGCCCGCCGTTGAGGCGGCCTGTGCCGATGTGCGCTCGCGGACCGAGGGCAAACGGGCCATGCTTTTTGTGGGCGGTTCGCGCGCCCATCACTACCAGGAGCTTTTCAACGAACTGGGCATGAAGACGCTTTCGGCGGGCTACGAATTCGGGCACCGCGACGACTACGAGGGGCGCCGCGTGCTGCCGGACATCAAGGTGGACGCCGACAGCCGCAACATCGAGGAGTTGGCGATCGAGCCCGACCCGGAACGGTTCAATCCCCGGATCAGCGAGGAGAAAAAAGCGGATCTGGAGGCCGCGGGTCTGAAATTCGCCGAATACGAGGGCATGATGCCTGAAATGGAAGACGGCTCCCTGGTGATCGACGATCCCAGCCAGCACGAGACCGACGAGCTGATCAAACAGTTCAAGCCGGATATCTTCTGCGCCGGCATCAAGGAAAAGTACGCCGTTCAGAAGCACGGCATCCCCTTGAAACAGCTGCACAGCTACGATTACGGCGGACCATACGCCGGATTCAAAGGGGCCGTCAATTTTTACAAGGAAATCGACCGCATGGTCAACAGCAAGGTGTGGCAGTACATGCGTGCGCCCTGGGAGGAGCACCCCGAGCTGTCCGCCACCTATGCCTGGGAATAATTCAAACGCCGACCGGCGTGGTTCTGACCAACGACGCCCTTAGGAGATTGCAGATCATGTTGCTGAGACATACACCGACTGAAATCAAAGAACGCAGCGCTTTGACCGTCAATCCGGCCAAAACCTGTCAGCCGATTGGGGCCATGTATGCCGCTCTGGGCATCCACGGCTGCCTGCCCCACAGCCACGGCTCCCAGGGATGCTACGCCTATCACCGCAGCGCCCTGACCCGGCATTATAAGGAGCCGGTCGTCGCCGCCACCAGTGCCTTCACCGAGGGGGCTTCGGTCTTTGGTGGCCAGGCCAATCTGGTGCAGGCCATCGACAACATTTTTACGGTCTACAACCCCGACGTGATTGCGGTGCATACCACCTGCCTTTCGGAGACCATCGGCGACGACGTGCCGCAAATCTTCGCCAAGGCCAAGGCCGACGGCAAGGTTCCGGAGGGCAAGTACGTCCTCCATGCCAGCACGCCGAGCTATGTCGGCTCCCACGTCACGGGGTTCGCCAATATGACCAAGGCCATGGTGGACTATTTCGCCGAGTCCAATGGCCGCCGCGCGAAGACCGTCAACCTGATTCCGGGCTACGTGGAGCCCTCGGACATGACCGAGATCCGGCGGATCGCCGAGCTTATGGGCGTACCCACGATCATGTTTCCGGATACCGCCAAAGTCCTTAACGGGCCGCTCACGGGTAAGTACAGAATGTTTCCCGAAGGCGGCGTGACGATCGAGGAACTCAAAAAGAGCGGCAGCAGCGTCGGCACCATAGCCATGGGACGCACCGCGTCCATGCCCGCGGCCCGGGCGCTGGATGCCAAGTGCAAGGTCCCCTGCGAGATCCTGGGCCTCCCCCTGGGGCTGCACGGTACGGACGCGTTCGTGGACACCCTGCGCCGGATGGCCGGTGTCAGCGTGCCGGCGGCTCTGAATCTGGAGCGCGGCCAGCTGGTGGACAGCATCTCCGACTGGCACCAGTACCTCTACGGCAAACGCGTGGCTCTTGTGGGCGATCCCGATCAGGTCTTGGCGCTGACCCGCTTTCTGGTCGCGCTCGACATGCAGCCCGTGCACATCATTACCGGTACTCCGGCCGGGAAGAAATACGAAAAGTCCCTGCGTGAGGCCGTGGCCGGGGTGCCCGCCGATGTGAACATCAAAGTTCCCGGCGACATGCTGCTCTTCCACCAGTGGATTAAAAACGCGCCGGTGGACCTGATCATCGGCAACACCTACGCCAAGTATATCGCCAAGGACGAGGACACACCGCTGATCCGCTACGGGTTCCCGATTTACGACCGCCTGGGGCACAGCTACTTCGCCACCATGGGCTACCGCGGCGCGCTGCGCCTCCTGGAGAAGCTGCTGGATGCCATCCTGGACCGCAAGGATCGTGACGCGGATGACATCGACATGGAACTGGTCATGTAAAGCGCGTCGAATAGCGGCGCCTCAGGCGGTCATGCGGCGTTGGCGAACTCCGGTAAATGCTCACAACCAGAAGGTTGCTGCGCTTTCCCGATCGTCCGCCGCCTTGCCTGACAGCCTGATGCTTGCTCTTCGACGCGCTTTATCCAACCGTTCCTCACAAGGTTATTAGCAATTTCTTTATTCAGGAGAAGATCATGGCATCCATCCCGATATTGGAAGAACGCCAGGCCCAGATTCACCAGAAGGGCAGCCAGCCTTTCGAGATGGACTGCGGCAAGCACAGCCTGGCAGGCTCGGTCAGTCAGCGGGCCTGCGTCTTCTGCGGTTCGCGGGTGGTGCTCTACCCGATCGCCGACGCGCTGCACCTGATCCACGGCCCCATCGGCTGCGCGGCCTATACCTGGGACATCCGCGGGGCCCTGTCTTCCGGACCCGAACTGCACCGCATGAGTTTTTCCACCGACCTGCGCGAAAGGGACGTCATCTTCGGCGGGGAGAAGAAGCTGGCCGCCGCGCTGGACGAACTGATCGACCAGTACAAACCCAAAGCCGCCTTCGTCTACTCCACCTGCATCGTCGGGATCATCGGTGACGACGTGGCCGCCGTCTGCCGGCAGGTCGAGAAGGCGAAGGGCATCCCGGTGCTGCCGGTCCACTCCGAAGGGTTCAAGGGGACCAAGAAGGATGGCTATAAGGCGGCCTGCGACGCGATGGCCAAACTCGTGGGCACCGGTGCCACAGACAAGATCGCCCCCGTGAGCATCAATATCCTGGGCGAATTCAACATCGGCGGGGAAGCCTGGTTGATCAAGAAGTACTACGAGGAGATGGGGGTCGAGGTGGTTTCGATCATGACCGGCGACGGCCGGGTGGACGAGATCCGCCGCAGCCATGGGGCCGCGCTCAACGTGGTGCAATGCTCCGGGGCGCTCACCTTCCTGGCCGAGATGATGGAGGAAACTTACGGGATTCCGTATATCCGCGCGTCCTACTTCGGCATCGAGGACATGGCCACGGCCCTCTATGACGTGGCCGCGCATTTCAATGATCACGCGGAGGTCATGGCACGCACGCGAGCCATCGTGCGCCGCGAGGTCGGGGCCATCATGCCTGAACTGGAGCGAATCCGAAAGGATCTGGACGGCAAGCGGGCTGCGGTATACGTGGGTGGCGCCTTCAAGGCCTTCTCTCTGATCAAGGCCCTGCGCCACCTCGGCATGCGGGTGGTGCTCGTGGGCTCGCAGACCGGCAATGCCAGCGATTACGCCACCCTGCAAGACATGTGCGAGGACGGCACTGTGATCCTGGACGACGCCAACCCCCTGGAGCTCTCCAAATACATCATCGAGAAGCGCGCCGACCTGTTCATCGGCGGCGTCAAGGAGCGCCCCATCGCTTTCAAGATGGGCATCGGCTTCTGCGACCACAACCACGAGCGCAAAATGCCGTTGGCCGGGTTCGCCGGCATGCTGCAGTTCGCTCGCGAGGTGCATACCTCGGTGACCAGCCCGGTGTGGCAGTTCGTTCCGGCCCGGGCGGCCGCGATGGCGGCCGGAGAGGAGACCCCATGACATCCGCCCTGTCGACCGAGCACTTCACCGCCACCCAGAACGCCTGCAAGCTTTGTGCGCCCCTGGGCGCGGCCCTGGTTTTCAAAGGCATTGCCAACACTGTTCCGCTGCTCCACGGCTCCCAGGGCTGCTCAACCTACATCCGGCGTTATATGATCAGCCACTTCAAGGAGCCGCTGGATATCGCCTGTTCCAATTTCGGCGAGGATACGGCCATCTTCGGGGGCGGGGCCAACATCAAGCTGGCCATCGACAATATCCGCCGCCAGTATGATCCGGACCTGATCGGCGTGGCCACCACCTGCCTGTCCGAAACCATCGGCGATGACGTCCCCATGTTCATCCGGACCTACCAGGCGGACCACCGCGACGAGGATCTGCCGGCCCTGGTCCACGTGGCCACGCCCAGTTACCAAGGCACCCACATGCAGGGCTTTCACGGGGCGGTACGGGCGCTGGTCTCCGCGCTTGCCGAACCGGAACCCGCCCGGGAGCCCACGCGTGTCAATCTGTTTGCAGGCATGGTGTCGCCCGCCGACCTGCGCGCGCTCAGGACCATCATCGCTTCCTTTGGCCTGACACCCGTTCTGGTGCCCGATTACAGCGATACCCTCAACGGTCCGCTATGGACCGAGTATCAGCGTATTCCCGAGGGCGGTACACCGGTTGCGGCCCTGCGCCAATCAGGCGCTGCAGCGGCCAGCATCGAGTGCGGCCTGGTGCTCGCCGGTGCCGGGGAGACGGCCGGTACCTGGCTCCACGAAAATCGCAATGTGCCCCTCCATCGGCTGGGCCTGCCGATCGGTATCCGCCAGACCGATCGTTTCTTCGACTGCCTGGCGGCTCTCAGCGGGCGCCCGGTGCCGGAGAAGTACACGGCTCAGCGCGGTCGCCTGCTGGATGCCCTGGTGGACGGCCACAAGCACTTGAACGGTGTGCGGGCCGCTATTTTCGGCGAAGAAGACCTGGTGGCCGGACTGGCCGGCTACTGCGGCGAATTGGGCATCGTTCCCGTGCTGTGCGCCACCGGCGGCGGCGACGGGCGGTTTGCGAGAACCATCAGGCGTGTGGTGCCGGCGGCCCAGCACGACCGGATGCAGATTCTTGAAGATGTCGACTTTGTCGACATCGAGAAGGCACTTGCGGACATGGACGTGGACCTGCTTATCGGCCACAGCAAGGGCTATACCATGGCGCGGCGGCTTAAAAAGCCGTTGGTGCGGGTGGGGTTTCCAGTCCACGATCGCGTGGACGGCAGCCGTCTGGCGCATCTGGGTTACCGCGGCGCCCAGCAGCTTTTCGACCGTCTGGCCAACACATTGATCGAAGAGAAGCAGAAGAGCAATGCGGTGGGGTACACATATTATTAGGCCGCGTGTGAATATCTACTCATGTTGAGGGTTATGTGAATATGTCAAATCAGCCCGTTACAGGCGTTATGTTCATTTTCTTGCGCGCGCAAGAAAACGAACCAAAAGAAAGCGCCCGCGTCCCGTGGTCCCTTCGGGACTTCCCTGCGCGTCGCCGCTACGGACGGCGCCCGCGGAAACGCGCTGCGCTCAGACAGGTCCGCGGGCTTTTCCCGTCCGCATCGTCGATGCTCGGCACGGAACAATGGGGATATCTCTCGCAACGCGTGAGCACGATGACCAGCGGGCGGCGATGGGCTGCGCTTAATGGGTATCATTGCTGTGGTAACCGTATGGAAAGGGTTTTGCCATGAATCTCGACAACCATCCCTGTTTCAATCCCGATGCCTGTAAATCCTACGGACGGGTGCACCTGCCGGTGGCCCCCCGCTGCAATATTCAGTGCAAGTTCTGCAACCGCCAGTTCGACTGCGTCAACGAAACGCGTCCCGGCGTGACCAGTGCCGTGCTTTCACCCAGTCAGGCCATGGTCTACCTGGAGGAGGTCTTCGAACGCAAAGGCAACATTGCCGTGGTGGGGATCGCCGGCCCGGGCGACCCGTTTGCCAACCCCCGTGAGACCCTGGAGACGCTGGCCCGCGTGCGCGCCCGCTTTCCGGACGTCATGCTGTGTGTCGCCACCAACGGCCTCAACCTGAGTCCCTATCTTGACGAACTTAAGCGGCTGGCCGTCAGCCACGTCACCGTGACGGTCAACGCGGTAGATCCGGCCATCGGCGCCAAAGTCTATTCCTGGATGCGCACCGGCAAGAAAGTTGTGCGCGCCGCAGAAGGCGCCGCCCTGCTGCTGGAGCGGCAGATTGAGGCCATCGCGGGCCTCAAGGCCCGCGGCATCATGGTCAAGGTCAACAGCATCATCCTCCCGGGGATCAATGAAGATCACATACCGGTCGTGGCGCGCCGCATGGCCGGCCTGGGCGTGGATCTGTTCAACGCCATGCCCTACTACCCCAACGCCGGATCGGATTTCGAACATCTGCCCGAACCGGACAAGGCGACCGTCCGCGCGATCCGCGCGCAAGCCGCCGAGCACGTCAAACAGATGCGGCATTGCACCCGCTGCCGCGCCGATGCCGTCGGCCTTATCGGGGAAGCCCCGGATGCGGAACTCACAGCCACCCTCAACGCCTGCCGGCGATTGGAAGTGAACACGCCCCGCGCCGGCCGTATATCACCGCGCCCCTGCGTGGCCGTGGCCAGCATGGAAGGGGTGCTGGTCAACCAGCACCTGGGAGAAGCTTCCAAGCTTCTGATCTACGGCCAGAAGGACGACCGGATCCAATTGCTGGAGGCGCGCGCAACACCCCCCCGCGGCGGCGGAACGCAGCGCTGGGAAGCGCTGGCCGGGTCCCTGGCGGACTGCAGCACGCTGCTCGTGAGCGGGGTGGGGGAGAGCCCCCGCAAGACGCTTGCGGCCGCCGGCGTCGAAGTGCTCGAGATTGAAGGACTCATCGACGAGGCCGTGCGGGCCCTCTTTGCCGGCGAGGGACTGAACCACATGGTCAAGCGCACACCGACGGCGTGCGGGAGTGCTTGCAGCGGTACAGCCACGGGCTGCGGCTGATGGGGTGCTTCAGGGCCGGCATTCTGCGGCCCCGGGCGGTGTTTTCGGCGTTCCGCTGTCCTCGACGTAGCTTGGGCTACGCCTGCGGCATCGGAAAGCCTGCGGCCTTGCCCGGAACCACAGCCTACCGGCCCTGAAACACCCCATAAAAGGTTTAAGATGATAACTTTGCTACCGGACGTTTTACGAAACCGTCCCAAAGGAGGAATAATGGAGAAGCCTGAACATCATTTGTTTGTATGCGCCAGTTTCCGTGCCGATGGGGATCCCAAAGGGGTCTGCCACAAAAAGGGGTCGGTGCCCCTGCTGCCCTATATCGAGAACGAGATTATCGATCGCGGTCTCGACGCCCAGATCACCAGCACCGGCTGCATGAAGGCCTGCGACCACGGGCCGGTAATGGTGATTCAGCCGCAGGGACTGTGGTACGGCAACGTGGACGGTGAAGACGCCGTGGACGCCATCCTGGACGCGCTCGAGGACGGCGAAGTCGCCGAAGATCTGCGGATCGCCTGAGGATATCGGCCGGTTGTCCCGGCGGCCGGTTCCCGCCGGGTGATCCGATGTTGAGAGGAGTGACATGCGGCTTGAACCCATCACCGACTGGCACGATCACATTGAAGCCGGACGAAAGTATTTGCGGACGGCCGTCAACGGCCGATCCCGGAACGCCGTGTTCAACAACGAGCTGGTTTTTCAACTGGCGGCCATGGCCGTGGAACGACTCATGGCGGGCCTGATGCAGTACTACCAACAGATGCCGGTTGACCACACCCTGTCGGGGCTGGCGGCCGAACTGGCCGAAGTCTGCCCGTTGGATGCGACTCTGGCGGCGCGCATCCGCGCGATCGAGACCGCCGACGACATGTGTTCGCTGACGGTCAAGCACCGCGAACCGCCGGTGAATGGTGTTATTGACGAGGTCCTGGCGGTCGGTCGAGAAATCGAGCGCTTTGTGGACGGCCACCTGCCCGATGGGCGCGGTCTGCCGGCGACCGCCTGAGAAGCGTCCGCCTCGCCTGCCCTTGCCGGCGGTTCCGGTAAAGGACGCAATTAAATTGTCTGCCGAAAGGAAATCAGAAATGAAAGCCACCTGGGAGAAAATATTCGAATATGCCTCCATGCCGCTGCACGGCACCATGTCGCGCAAGCTGCGCAAGGGCATGCGCCTGCAAATCAACGAGGGCAAGGTCTATGAAGCCGCCGTCTTGTTTCTCAACGAGAAGTTCGTGCGGCTGACCGAGGCTGAGGCCGACGGCACGGCCGTCAACACCTACTACGATCTGGAACGAATCGTGTCGATTCGCACCCTGAGCCCGGGCGAGAAGCAATGACCACCGGGTTCCCCCTCTGGGCGCCGCTGGGGCTGACCCTCAAGGTGGCCACGCTGGCCACGCTTGCCGCCCTGGTCGCCGGTATGGCGGCGGCATACGCCCTTAAGCGGTGGCGGTTCCCGGGGCGTGAACTGGTGGATGCCGTTTGTACCCTGCCACTGGTGATGCCGCCCACGGTATTGGGCTACTACCTTCTTGTCCTCATCGGCCGCCGCGGCGTTATCGGTCAATGGCTGCAGGAGACATTCGGCATCACCTTGATGTTCACCTGGCAGGGAGCGGTGCTGGCCGCTGCCGTGGTGGCGTTTCCCATGGTGTTCAAATCCGCTCGGGCGGCCCTGGAAGAGGTGGGGCCGGCCTATGAAGACGCGGCGCGAACACTGGGCCACGGCGAATGGCATGTATTCTGGCGCGTATCGCTGCCTCTGGCGTTGCGGGGCGTTCTCGCCGGCACCATGCTGGCCTTTGCCCGGGCCATGGGTGAATTCGGCGCCACCCTCATGGTGGCCGGCAATCTTCCGGGTCGGACGCAAACCCTCTCCCTGGCCGTCTATTCCGCGGTGCAGGCCGGAGAGGACGGCCGGGCCGATGCCTTGGTGTGGATCATCAGCGGATTCTGCATGGCGATCCTCATCGGGATGAACCGGGTCGTGCGGGTGAAATGCTGAGCCGCCCGAAGGAGGAAACCCGGTGAAAGCGGGCCTCTGTTTTTATCTGGTACTCTCTGCGCTGTGCATGGTCGTTGCCGTGCCCGCGATTCCAGCCGAAGAACTGGTGGTATCGGCCGCGGTCAGCCTTACCGATGTATTCCGCGACATCGCTCCGGCGTTCGAGGCGGCCCATCCAGGGGTGAACGTGGTGATGAACTTCGCGTCCTCGGGGGCGCTCTACCGCCAGATTACCCAAGGAGCACCTGTGGACGTCTATGCTTCGGCCAACCCCAAATGGATGGCCAAGGCGGTTCAGGAGGCCTTCACCACCGAGACGGCTGTAAAGGTTTTGGCGCAAAACGCCCTGGTACTGGCCGTTCCAGCCGGCAACCCCGCCGGGGTTGATACCGTCAGCGATCTGAGCAGAGACACCGTTCAGCGGATCGGCATCGGTTCACCCGCCACCGTGGCGGCCGGACAGTATGCCCACACCGCCCTGGTGTCTCGGGGCATGTACGTGGCGCTGGAGTCCAAATTCATCTTGTGCGAGCACGTGCGGCAGGTGTTGGACTATCTCGTGCGAGGTGAGGTGGACGCTGGATTCGTCTACCGCACCGATGCCGTGAAAGCGGGCCACGGTGTGGTGATCGTCACGGACGTCCCTTTGCCGAAGCCCGTGACCTATCCCATCGCGCCGCTCACGGGCAGCAAGGCCATTGAACGGTCCCGGGAATTCGTGGCATTTGTCACCGGGCCGCAGGGAGGGGGTTTCCTTGAAGCGCGGGGCTTCGAGCGCCCTCGGAAATAACGGGATGACGATCGAGATCAATATCACCAAACGCCTGCAGGGAAACGAGGGGGCGTTCACGCTGCGCGCGCGTTTCACGGCGGTGGACCGTGCCGTGGTGCTCTTCGGGCCTTCCGGGTCGGGAAAGACGCTGACCCTGCAGACGGTCGCCGGCTTGCTCACACCCGATGCGGGCGTCATCCGCTTCGACGGCGAAGTGCTATTCGATGCGGCCGCGCGGGTCAACCGGCCGGCGCGTCATCGCGGCATCGGGTATGTCTTCCAGGATTATGCGCTCTTTCCGCACTGCACCGTATGGGACAACGTCGCCTTCGGCCTGAAGTCGCTGTGGGGGCGAATGGGGCGCGCTCAGGTCCGGCGCGTGGAGGCGCTTCTCGACCGTTTCGGTCTGCGTCATCTGGCCCGGCAGCGTCCAGCGGCGCTATCGGGAGGGCAAAAGCAGCGCACGGCCCTGGCGCGTGCGCTGGCCCCGGCGCCGCGCCTCCTCCTTTTGGATGAACCTTTCAGCGCACTGGATCCGCCGTTGCGCGCGCGCATGCGCACCGAACTCGTTAGCGCGCTGGAGACGTTCAGCACCCCCATGATCATGGTGACCCACGATGCCGAGGACATCGCCGCACTGGCCGAAACACTGGTGACCTGCCGCAACGGTGAGGCCGGGGAGACCCGGCGGTTCGAACGCGGGGACACGGCGGCCAAACAGCGCTGGGTCGACGATTACAACCGCCGATTCGATAGGGGACCGCATGGATCCGAAGACGTTGTGCATCCGTCCGGCCGGAAGAGACGATCTGGATGCCATGGTTTCGCTGCTGCTGGCGCTGTTTGCGATTGAGGACGATTTCTCGCCCGATCCGGAGTGCCAGCGGCGGGGGCTGGCTTTTTTTCTCGACGGCTGCGGCAAGCACCGTGGTATCCTGGTGGCCGAAACGGACGTTGGGGTGATCGCCATGGCCACGGTCCAGATCCTTGTCTCCACGGCCCAGGGCGGACCCGTCGGCCTCGTGGAAGACGTGGTCGTACGCGCCGACTGCCGCGGCCGCGGCGTGGGCCGCCGGCTCATGGCGGCGGTGAGCGCATGGGCCGTCGAGCGCGGCCTGACCCGCCTGCAGCTCCTGGCCGACCGCGACAACCAACCGGCCCTGGACTTCTATCGGCGCATCGGTTGGCAGGGCACCCAGCTGGTGTGCCTGCGTTATCTGCCGCCAGGTGACTGAGCGCCCGATTCCATCGTCTTTTCCCGCCATCCCGACCGCTTGCCTCAACGTCCGTCGCGAAGGTTTACGGACCGGCATGCCTCCCGCCCCCTGCCTTTCCGGCTGTCCTTCAAACGATCGTCGTCGGTCGGCGTCAATACGAGGTTGCATTACTAAAAAGAATGAATTACATATTAGTAATGATATTCGTTGAACCCGACACATTGGGAAGGCGAGACCATGAAAAAGAAGAACATGCTCGATGAACTGGACGCGTTTTTCCTGCCCCGTCCCTCCTCGCGCGACCTGCGCGGCAAACAGTCGGTGCGCGCCACCTTCCGCCTGACCGCCCGGGCCATTGATGCCATCAGCGTGGTGGCTTTTCACCTCGGGATCAAGCAGAAATCGCTGTTCGAACATCTGATCGAGGACGATCGGACCCTCTCGCAGATTGCCCGGCAGGTTCAGGAGCAGGCTTATCGCCCCGAAAACCGGGTCCAGAAAACGTTTGTCCTCAGCCGCCGGACGCTCGGGCTTCTGCAGAAAGCCTGTGAGCGGTTCGACGCCCCCCGCGACGCTTTGGTGGAGTACTCCATCCTGCGGCTCATGCCCGTGATCGAGGAAGAACGCAAAAAACACCACCTCCGCAAAGAAATCCTCAAAGACATTTCGAGCCACGTGCGCAAAGGGGAGGTCCTGTTGAAAGAGGTTCGCCAGACTCTGGGAGAGGACGACCCGGTCTACCAGAGTCTATGGCAGGCGATCCACAGCGGCCGCGAATCCGAGGCGGCCATCGCGGCTTACGTCGAGAAAGGCAAGATCATCGAAGAATTCTGACGGTTTCGCAAGAAGCCTGATCGCTGCGTTTCGCGTGCCCCCCGTCATTGCGGCCCACGGATGTACCCTCATTCCTCGGGTCCTGCAAGCCTTACGCACAAACTTATGGCAAAACCGTCTGCGAGTCCTTTCAGCCCTGTGTCTATCGCAACCCCCCGGTGCGCGACGCCGTGCCGCGGCGGGTCGCCGGAGAGGTGGTGGAGAATCCGCCCGTCGTCATGGGGAATCTGGCGGAGCGCCCCATATCGCGCGTTTCGCCGCGTCTTTAAACGACGGGCGGCGGCCTATGAAAAGCACATGCAGAGGATCAGTCCGGACTTGGAGGGCCTCGCTCGCCTCGAAAGGGCGGTCGCACGGCTCGGGGAGCTGTTTGCCACGGCATTGGCGCCGCCTGCGGGCTGCAGGCGTTGTCCCCACCTGGACGGCTTTTAGCCCTGGACGAAACGCCGGCGGCGACGTTGCCCGCCGCCCTCATCGCGCGAATGCGATCATTGCAAGGCGCGGGCCCTGCCACCAAGGCGGCATGGGATCGTGAAACGGCTAAGGGCTGCTGGAAGGCCGTCCGGTGGCTCTTCAGGGGGCGAAACGCTGGATATACGCCTCCCATTCCCCGGGGGCAACATCGCCGTCCTTGTTTTTATCCGCCTCCAGATAAGATTTGGGCGAGGCTTCGGGATAGGTCTCCTTGAATTCGCGCCATTCGATCGTGCCGCTGTCATCCTGATCCACCGCGTCGAAGGTCGCATGGTGGACGGGGTGTTGGGCACAGGCCAGCATTGCCAGCAGGGGCAGGCATCGGAACAGTTTGGTGGGTCGGCGCATGTCTTCCCCCGTCGGTTGGTGGCCCGTTTGCAGTTGCGGCGCCACCATACCCGATTCAGGCCGGGACGACAACCGTTGCCGCCGCCCGGGTGCGGGTGCCCGGATTCCGGGCCCCGGCGGTTGAAGTTAGACGGCAGTTGGGGTAAGGGTAGGGTCGCTGTCGATTCTACCCGCAAGCGCCTCACAACGCCATACGGGGGTGCTGCGGACCAAAATCGTGAACAAGGAGCGCGCAGATGATCTTTATCGGTAAGTTTTACTATCTCACCAACCAGCAGGAAATCGAGGAAAACGAACGCCGGCACGGCGAGTTCGACCTGATTATTGAAGCCCCGAACGGTGATGTGGCCTTCCGCCAATTCAAGGCACGCATCGAGGAGTTGCGTGCCAAGGGCGATTTTTTCGAAGGTCATTCCAGCATTTTCTTCATTCAGCTCCTCGAGTTCGACCGCTTTCCGCGAACCCAGGCCCTGATGTTAAATCTCAAATCCACGGCGGGCGATCCGCTCATGCCGTTTATCGGCTGCTCGATTCCGTCCGACCAGAACAACGCCTGCCGGATTTACGACTGGAAGAACAATGAGCCCGAGATCGACGGCGCCAACGAAAAGCTTTTCATGGAATTCAGGGACTGATTCCAACGCCACCCACGGCCCTGCCGGTGGGGGGGTGAGCGGGTTCTTTCCATGTCCGGCCTGAAACCGCTTCGTCTCTTCCTCTCGCTTACCTTGGGCGTCTGCCTGAGCGGGTGCCCGGCCACGGAAACAGACGACGCGGCGTCGTCCCGGCACGGGGCCCCAGTCGGCCATGTCGAGCTTCTGACCTTCAGACCGGATGAAGACCACTTCTTGACCACAGGACGTCGTTTCCCGGTCGAACCGGGCGCTTCCCTGCAAGATGCCCTTCAATCCCTCGCCGATCAACTGACCCGGAGCTACTTCAATGACGGTCCTGAACCGGCCCCGGGCATCGACATCGAAGTCATCGGTGTTCACACCATCGAACTGCCCCAGCGAACGCTGCGGGTGGTGGCCGTCGACCTGCGGGACCTCCGGCAGGTGGCCGGGCGCATTTTTTTTCAGGGTTCCAGCGGAGGTCAGACCACTTACTACCTGCTGGCCGCCACCCTGATGCAGCCCCAGTTGAGTCCGCCATTGGCGGACGGGCTGGTTGTGCTTTATAATGGAAAGAAATTTCCCGAGCTCGACCACATCCGCTTCAGCGGCCTGGTGTCGGCCGAATCGGTGCGGCCCGTCGTCGTCCGGGCAATCCAGCGCCGCCCGCCCCGGCCCGCCGAGGTTTCCGATTGACGTCCGGTCCCGTGGGCGGGCCATGAAGCCCGGGATTCCTGTCACCTGCTGCGAAGGGGGATGCTGGAACCACATGCTTGCCGATATTTCTCTACCGTGGTGGCTCGTTGTGCTCATGACCGGTCTGGCCGGTCTGGCCCTGCTCGACCGGCTCTTCATTCCCAGTGTTCGCTGGTTCTGGCGCCGGCGGATCAACCGGGTGGTGGATGAGATCGGCCAGCGGCTGGCGATCGAGATCCGTCCCTTTCAATTGACCAAGCGCCAGGTCCTGATCGACCGCCTGACCTATGACCCTCGCGTGCTCGCGGCCGCTCAAAAGCGATCCCACGAAGAGAAAGAACCCCTCGAGCTGGTTCAGGCCCGGGTTGCGAAATATGCCCGTGAAATCGTTCCGGCTTTCAACGCCTACCTGTATTTCCGCATTGGATACTGGATTGCCAAGCGCGTGGCCCATCTGCTCTATCACGTGCGGATCGCGCTGCCGTCCAATGAAGAACTTGCGGCCATCCCCCGGGACGCCACCGTGGTCTTCGTGATGAACCACCGCAGCAACATGGACTATATCCTGGTGGCCTTCCTGGCTGCCGAGCGCACCACGCTGTCCTACGCGGTGGGTGAATGGGCCCGGATCTGGCCGCTTCAGACCTTGATACGGGCCATGGGCGCTTTTTTCGTGCGCCGCCAATCAGGCAACCCCCTTTACCGTCTGGTGCTCGAGCGCTACGTGCACATGGCCACCCACGAGGGCGTTTGTCAGGCCGTATTCCTCGAGGGCGGTCTCAGCCGCGACGGCCGCCTGCGGGCTCCCAAACTGGGTTTTCTGGATTACATGCTGCGCAGTTTCGACCGGGCCAAAGACCGGGATGTGGTTTTTATCCCGGTGGGCATCAATTACGACCGCGTGATCGAGGACCGCAGCATGCTCTACAGCCTCGATCCCGAAGCCGCCAAGCGCAGCCCCTGGTTCGTCTTCCGCACCACGGCGGGGTTCATCCTCAAGAGCATCCGCTTGATGATCGTCAGCCGCTGGGAGCGCTTCGGTTATGCCTGCGTGAGTTTTGGCTCACCGGTATCGGTCCGGGCCTATTGTGAAAACCATGACATCGATTTCAAGAAACTATCTCGGCCGGAGCGTTTTCCGGTGGTGGCGCAACTGGGCCGCATGTTGATGGACCGGATCCGGCGCGAGGTGCCGGTTCTGCCGGTACCGGTGCTGGCGGCCGTATTCAAAACCCACGCCGGGGAATGGCTGACGGCGACCGAGATCGAGCGCAAGGCCAGTACGCTGCTTGAAAAAATCGAGCGCGACGGGGTCAGAATTTACCGACCCGGCCGTAACCGGATGCCGCATTACGTGGCCGGTGCGCTCAGCCTCATGCGCACGCGTCATTTCATCGCGGAGGAAGGCGGCCGCTACCGGATGAATACCGAGGTGGCCGACGTGATCGCTTATTATGCCAATTCAGTCTGGCCCGAGCCGCCCGGGCATGCCATCCCTGCGGCGGAGAAAACCGAACGGAGGCAAACCGATATTGCCCGCTAGGCAACCATTCGATCGCCGCTTGACGGTGTTGATCCGGTCAAACGCGCTGCGGCTGACGTTGGCCCTGGTGGCCCTTGTCTGTTTGCCGGTCCTGGAAGGGGCGGCCGCGGAATTCTACCGCTACACCGACGCCGACGGACAGGTTCACTACGTTGATGACCCCCGGCATATCCCCGACGCCCGGCTTGACACCGTCAAGGTCTACGAGGACCCGCATGCACAAGGCGACCCAGACGATTCGCGGCGGGAAGAAGATTCGACGGCGGCCGTGGTCGATGACGAGACGGACGCGTTGTCAACGCCCGGGCCCGATGTCCGGGAGTCGCCGGTCATCGTCCGGGGCAACCGCGTGCTCGTGCCGGTGGAGATCGGCCATTTCGGACGCCGGATTCAAACCAATCTGCTTTTCGATACGGGCGCCAGCTTCACCATTCTCCACCAGCGAGCCGCCCGGCAGATCATGCTGTCCGGCACCGAAACCCGTGAAGCGGTCGTGGTCGGCGGCAGCCGTATCCCCGTCCGCATGGCCGAGGTGGACTATATTCAGATCGGCCCTTACAGAATCCCCAATGCCGAATTGGCCATCATCCGCTCCCAGGGCCCGGACCTGGGCCACCAGGGGCTGCTGGGTATGAACATCCTGCGCAACCTGGACTATACCCTGGACGTCAACCGCGGTGTGATCGTATGGAACCGGTGAAAGCGGCATCGTGCGCTGGGGGGCGGCGTTGTGCCTGCCTTCTGGCGTCATGATCTGTCGTCTGATGGCCGATGCGACCCTGGTCGTGCACCTGTTGTTCATCGTCTTTGCCGTGGCCGGGGCTTTCGCCGCCCTGCGCTGGCGCTTCCTGATCGGGTTGCACCTACCCTGCGCCCTGTGGGCCGTGGCCATCGAATGGGGCGGCTGGGTCTGTCCGCTGACACCCCTGGAGGCCTTCTTTCGCCGATGCGCCGGCCAGGCGGGCTACGCGGGCGGTTTCATCCAGCACTATCTCCTTCCCGTCATCTATCCTCACAACCTGACCCGCGGTGTCCAGATCGCTCTGGGCGCCTTGGTCCTGATCATCAATCTGGTGGCCTATACCCTGGTGGTGCGCCGCTGCAGGGCACAACGCGGCCGTCGGCTTCGAAGGCGACCATGAGAAGTTACTAACGGCACGGCTCCTCGAGACGGCAAACGCATGCAGCGATATCGGGTTCCAAGGCCGCATACCGATCCGAGAGCCCCCGCAGGAGCGAAGGGAAGAAAAATGGGAAAGACCCGCTGCATCCCCGGGTATCAGGGAGTCCCTGTCGCCACGAAGAGAATATGGCTGCGCGCAATGCATCAGATCGGATCCAACGGTGATTTGCGTATAACCCTCCGGAAATTCTTGGGCTTGAATGCCAGTGCGCCGGGTCCCCGACACGCCCGGCTTGTTTCGGCTTCCGAACCACGAGTCGACGACCCGCCTAAAACGATACCGCCCTGGGGATATTCAAATCATGGGCGCTGATCATTAGTCGGGATAGATTCGCCATGAGAAGGTCGTCGTACCGGCCGGTGTCGAACAAGTATTCTTGTCCAAGCCTTTGACCAGGCAGGCAAAGCGCCAGTCCGTTCGCACACCTTTACGGCAGGCAATCTTATCATATACGACCGTCAGCCTGATAGGCTCGACCGCCGCCCTGCGGGCACCCTGGGTCAAAGCGAAGGCTTTTTCCTGATCCACCGCGCCCTGTGAGCAGCCGAGACCGATTACCGGGAACGCGGCACAGGCCGCCGTGGTGCCCAATAAATACAGACCGCCTTGTTTGAGGGCTTCACGACGCGTATTCACTTTCATCGACGCCCTCCCGGGTGGTGCGGTTTTCATCACCTATCGGTCTGACGGTCGTCATGGCCGAGCAACGCGATTAATGCCGACACCCACTTTTCACGGCGGTCGAAGGGGGACAGATGGGAGCCGGTCGTTGGGAGCAAGTATTTGGGGTTCGCGGCGGCACCGAACAGCCGGACAGCCTGGCGAAACGGGATATAGTCATCTTGCGTGCTGTGGATGACGATCACCGGTGCGGTAACGTTTTTCAGTTTGCGGCCGTTAGCGAAATGGAAGTTCAACAGCCGGCTTGTGGGCAGGAACCAGAACTGCCGCCCGGCGACTTCATCCAGGGAAAAAAAAGTCGATTCCAGTACCAGTGCGGCGATGTTCCTGGACTGGGCGATTTCCGCGGCGACGCCGCCGCCGAGCGAGCGCCCCCATATGATGATATTGCGTGGGGCGATCCCCATGTCCGTTGTCAGGAAATGCCAGGCGGTCAGACCGTCGGTGTAGATGTGGGCTTCCTTTTTAATCCGCCCGGTGCTTTGGCCGTAGCCGCGGTAGTCGATCATCAGCGCATTGAGCCCCATATCCCTAAAGGTTTTCAATCGCGATTGTCGATAGCTGACGTTGGCGCCGTTGGCCTGGAAATAGAGGACCGTTTTTTCAGCATCGGGAGTCTGCAGCCACCAGGAATAAAGAAGCTCGCCGTCCGGTGTCGGCAAAAACCGCTCGACGATAGCGAGGTGTTTCGGCGGCGCCTGCGACACCCCCTGGGATTGAAAGATCACATAGGCTTGCGTGCCGTAGGCGCAAAAGACAAGCAATGGGTAGGCGACCAGGGCAAAAATCAGCAGGACGACACCATCCCTTTTCATTGGTAGATCTTCCGATCGTTTAATTCACGCAGACGATCGCCCAGCAGGTTGAAGGACAGCACGGTCAAGAACATGACCGTGGCCGGAATGAGACTCACATGAGGCGCATCGGACAGCACCTCCTTACCCTCGGCAATCATGCCGCCCCAACTGGGTGACGGGGGGGGCACGCTCAGCCCCAGAAAGCTGAGCGCACCCTCCGCAATGATGACCACGGCGACGGTTAAAAGCCCATAGGCCACAATCGAAGGAAGGAGATTGGGAACGATGTGGCAAAACAGAATCCTGGCATCGCTGGCGCCGATGGCGCGGGCGGCCAGGACGAACTCGCGCCGGGCCCAGGAAAGCGTTCCCGCCCGCACCACACGGCAGAAGGACGGCACGCTCAACAGGGCCAGGGCGGGAATCAGGACGTAAAGCTCCGATCCCCAGAACACGGCCACGGCCAGAAGAAGGACGAGGGCGGGGAAAGCCAGGATGGCGTCCATCAGGGCCATCACCAGGGTATCCAGTCGGCCGCGGTAATAGCCTGACAGCAGTCCCAGCACGCCCCCCAGAACAAATCCGATGGTCGGTGACAGGATGCCCACCAGGAGGGAGACACGCGCACCGAACACAAGCCGGGCGGCGATGTCACGTCCGAACGTGTCGGTTCCCAACCAGTAGTTATCGAGGGGCGACGCATCCGCGTCGTGGTTGCCGGTTGGGGCCGAAGCACCCCGCGTGCCCGGCGGGGCCGATGGGTGGTTCCAATCAATCCGGTCATGCGCCGGTAAGGGCCAGTAGGGGGCTGCTGCGGCCAGAAGCATTACCAGGGCAATCCAGACGGAAGGCAACCAGAAGCACAGACCGAGCGCTAACCGCCTGGGGGCCGTGTTCGGGGGCAGGGCCGGTGATGGGCAATGGGCTTCAGCCATGCTGCGACTCCCTGCTGATCCGGGGGTCAAGAACGGTGTAGCCGATATCGACCACGGCGTTGACGACGACATAGACCACCGTAATGATCAATACACAGCCCTGGACCAGAGCATAGTCCCGCGAAAAAATGCCTGCGATCAGCAGGCTGCCGATACCCGGCAGGGCAAAGATGGATTCAACGACAACAGCGGCGCCGATCCAGTGGCCGAACTGCAGCCCCAGAATGGTCGCCAGAGAAAGGGCGGACGGCTTGAGGGCATCGCGCAGGAGGATGCGCCAGGTCGGCATTCCTTTGGCCCGGGCCATGAGGATAAAATCTGCTTTGAGCGTCTGAATCATGTCCGCACGCAGGACACGCATCAGCGGAACCCATTCGACCAGGGCGATGCTGAAGGCCGGCAGAAGGATGCTGCGGAGGTTTTGGCCCAGGCCTTCGGAAAGCGGCACAAATCCTGTGGCGGGAAGCCAGTCGAGCTCCAGGGCGAAAAAAAAGACCAGCAGAAGGGCCATAATGAAGCTCGGGATGGACAGGGTGGCAAAAGCGGTGGCCGTGATGCCGCGGTCGAGCAGGGAGCGATTGGTGTGGGCGCAGACAATGCCCGCCGGAAGGGCCAGCAGCAGGGCCATGAACTGGGAGACGACAATCAGCTCGACGGTTACCGGCAGCCGCTGCCGGATGGCAACGGCCACGGGTTCGTAGTTGATGTAGGAAGTCCCCAGATCCCCAGTGACGACACGACCCAGCCAGCGAAGATAGCGTTCCCCCATGGAGCGGTCGAGCCCGAGTTCGCGGCGGATGGCCTGGATATCTTCCTGCGCCGCCGCCTCACCACCCAGGACGTGGGCCAGATCCCCGGGAAGCGTGTCGAGCATCGCAAAGGTGATGGCCGACACCGTGAAAACGACCACCAGCAGGCGGGCCAATTTGCGTGTCATCAACGCCATGCGCGCTCCGGGCTTTCTTCACGTGGTCAGATGCAAACGTCAGACGGCGGGCGAACGGCGATATCGCCGGCGGCGTTTTTCCAGGCTTCGTAGCCGGCGCTTTCCAGCGTGTTAATTGCGCCATCCAAAAATCCCTCTGACACGAGTTGCTGCCACATGGCCGCCATCCGGTCCCGGATCGCGCTGCGGGGTATTTCCTCCGGCGGCGGCAGCAGGAACCCATCCGCATCGCGCCGGCCGATACGCTTCTGCGCCAGCAGCGTGTCGACGCGCTTGCTGAATGCAGGCCAGAAGGAAGGCGCGGCGCGGATCACTCCCATCAGATCGGCCAGCAGGGTTGCCTCGCGATCCCCGGCGTGAATCGTGAAATAGGGCATGATGCCCAGGGACCGCAGGTTTTCGAAACTGAAGGCAAATTCACAGGGAATCAAGGCGCCGTCCGTCGCGCGGTAGACGGTGTAGCGCGAGTCGATGCCGAAACCGCTTGTACCGGCAATCAGCAGACCGTTTTCTCCGAGGAGCGCCGCTGTCTTCCGCAGCATCTCTCTTTGCGCCGGGAGCTGGAAGTAAACGAGAACATTCATGCAGCGAACCGCCTGCACCGGCGGTAGTTTGAGCGTTTCGATAGCGGTTTCCATGAAAGTGAGGTTGGTCGATTCGAATTCGCGAATCGGATTGTGGATCAGGCGATGGCCGTCCCAGGCCGCGGTTCCGACCGCACCGCTCCCCGGATTTGCAAGTCGAGGGGCAAGTGTTTCGAAGAGGGTCTCGAAATGCTTCCGGGTTGCCTGGGGATCGGTATACATCATCAGTCCGCTACGGGTCATCATGGGTTGGAAATACTGATACATGCCTTCAGCGTCAAAACAGGCATAATGCCCTTCGCTGTCATAGGCGACATAGGTGGCGAAAAAGCGATCCACGCCGAAAATACGCCAATGCGGCAATGCGCGTGCCGTGTCGACCGTCGTCACGGGCGGGAAACCGCAGCCCAGATCGGCAAACACAGGGGGTGACGTCATCCGGGACCAATCCTGAGCGGCGACGTAGACATCGAGCTTCCGGTG
>JASJCV010000014.1 GCA_030065275.1 Desulfobacterales bacterium
GCCAAAGTCAAAGGCGCCATGACCTATCCGATCGTCACCATTCTCATTGCGATCGTGGTCCTGGCCGTCATCCTCATTTTCGTCATCCCGGTATTCGAAGAGATGTTTGCTGATTTCGGTGCCGATCTGCCCGTACCGACCAAAGTGGTCATCACCATGAGCGATTTTGCCAAAGCACAATTCCCCTATATCATCGGTGCCATCATTCTTTTCATATTCGCTTTCCGCCGCGTCTATCGAACGGAGAAGGGCCGAACCTACACCGATAAGACGGTGCTTCGGCTTCCCGTGTTCGGCGATCTGCTGCGCAAGGTGGCCGTGGCCAAGTTCACGCGCACCATGGGGACCATGCTGGGAAGCGGTGTGGCGATTCTGGAAGCACTGGATATTGTCGGTAAAACGGCCGGCAACAAAACCATCGAAGATGCGATCGTCCACGTGCGCGCCGGTATCGCCGAAGGCCGTACCATGGCCGATCCGCTGACCGAAAGCGGTGTTTTCCCTTCGATGGTCTGTCAGATGATTTCGGTCGGCGAGGCCACTGGTGCGCTGGATGCCATGCTCGGCAAGATCGCCGATTTTTACGATGAAGAAGTCGATCAGGCCGTCGAGAACCTGACCTCCTTGATCGAGCCGTTCATGCTGGTTTTCCTGGGGGTTACCATCGGCGGTCTCGTGGTCGCCATGTATCTGCCCATCTTCAAGATGGCCGGGACGATATCCTGACGTCGGCCAGGCGAGCGCTAATTTTTCCGATTGATTCAACGCGGCGTTTTCGAGGTGTGGTGATGGCGGTTGTTGCGATTAACCTCGGCATTGCCCATGCTCGACCATCGTCGCGTCCAAGGCCGTGCCCGGCGCCAATAACCATACGATGATGACGTCAGTCAGCCAAACCGCCGATAGTGAACTCCGTCAGAAAATCCGATGGCTCAATCGCTACCGCTTCTTGTTTACCATGGTGCTGTTGGGCTCGACGCTGTTCTTCCATCTCAGCAAATATGGCCGCACCCTCAATGCCTCCCTGATCATCCTGTATGCCGCGATCGTGGTGCTTTTGTTTTTAAGCCTGTTCTACGCTGTTCTTCAGCGGCGCTTCGTACGCGAAGACCTGTTGGCCTACATCCAAATTGCGATTGACAGTCTTATCGTCACACTGATTCTTCTCGTCACGGGATTTTTTGAAAGTATTTTTGTCTTTCTTTACCTGGTCGTCATCATCTACACGAGCATGCTTCTTAATCGTCGTGGCAGCCTTGTGATTGCCTCGCTGTGCAGTTTAGAATACATCTTGCTTGTTTTTTTGTACTACTCGGAGTGGCTCCGCCCGCTGGCGTCCGCCAACCTGGAGACGGTCGCCAATATCCAGTGGCATTTTGTGGTTTACCGCGCGGTGATCACGGTATTCGCCTGTTTTGCGGTGGCCCTGTTGAGCAGCCATCTGGCTGAGCAGGCACGACGCACCCGCAAGGAACTCAAGGCCATGGGCGACCGGGTTCGTCGGGTTGAAAAAATGGCTGCCGTGGGGGAAATGGGGGCGGGGCTGGCCCATGAAATCAAAAACCCATTGGCCTCTATCACGGGATCGATTCAACTGCTGCGGGAGGAAATCCCATTTGAATCCGGGCGAGACAAATTGATGCAGATTATCCTGCGGGAAGCGGATCGCCTGAGTGCCCTGGTGGGAAATTTTCTTCTATTCGCCCGTCCGCCTTCGGGAACAAGCGTTCCTATCGACCTGAATAGCGCCATACCGGAGACCATTCGCCTAGTCGAACAAGACCGGCGTTTCCACAATACCGTGACCATCGAGCAGAGCGGCCCGTGTGGGCTGTGGATCGTCATGGATCCGGATCACTTCCGCCAGATATTATGGAATCTGCTGCTGAACGCCGTCGAAGCCATCGACGGTGGCGGGGTGGTCGGTGTGTCCGTGGATACCACCAAGGACGGCTTTGTCGCCATCCGGATTTCCGATGACGGTTGTGGGATATCCGAAACACAGATGCAATCGATTTTTGATCCCTTTTACACCAGCAAGCCCCACGGCACCGGACTGGGCCTGTCGATCGTCCACAGCATCCTTGAATCCTACGACGGCTGGCTTGAAGTGGAAAGTCGACCCGGCCAAGGTACTCATTTTACAATGAAAATCAAACGTATCCAGCCGCCGGCCGTTACTTGACAGGTGCGATGGAATCGTTTAGATTGCAACGTTGCTCCCATTCTTTAGTTTTGTTCTAACAGGCTGAAAGAATGGGGTTTTTTTTAAGGTGTGCGGATGACCGCTTCGGCTTGAGGGTTGCCCGCGGCCCTTTTTTTACGACGGACACCTAACAGGCGAGCCGATGACGCATGAATGAATCGCAATCCAATCAGTTGATCCGCAACCGCCGATTAAAAATTGACGAACTCAGGCAAGCCGGGGTTCCTCTGTATCCCAACGGCTTTCAGGTTACCCACACGATTGCCGCCATCCAGGCCGCCTTGCCGGAGAACGAGAACGTCACCGAGGCCGCCGAAGAGACCATTGCGGCGGCCGGCCGGATTATGGCGCTCAATCGCTTTGGCAAGGCCACATTTCTGCGCTTCCGCGACCGTACCGGCCAGTTGCAGGCCTATGTTCGCCAAGACAAGGTCGGGGCCGAAGGGTATCGCCTCTTCAAAAAATTCGATATTGGGGATTTTATCGGCCTTCAGGGGACCATGTTTCGCACGCGTACCGGCGAATGGACGCTCCTGGTCGATCAGCTCCAGTTGCTGGCCAAGGCCCACCGCCCGCTGCCGGAGAAGTTCCACGGCCTCAAGGATCCTGAAAAGCGCTACCGTCAGCGCTATGTTGACCTGATCATGAATCCCGAGGTTCGCCGGCTGTTCACCCGCCGCAGCCAGATCGTCCAAAGCATTCGTCAATTCATGCTTGCCCGCGATTATCTGGAGGTCGAGACCCCAATGATGCAGCCGCTGGCCGGCGGGGCCGAAGCCGAACCTTTCGTGACCCACCACAAGGCCCTGGACATGGATCTCTATCTGCGCATCGCACCGGAGCTCTACCTCAAGCGGCTCGTGGTCGGGGGTTTTGAAAGGGTTTTCGAAATCAATCGCAACTTCCGCAATGAGGGGGTCTCGACCCAGCACAATCCGGAATTCACCATGCTCGAGTTTTACCAGGCCTATGCCGACTATGAAGACCTCATGGCCTTGACCGAGGAGATGTTCGCCCAGGTGGCCCGGGAGGTGTGCGGCCAAACCGCCATTGTTTACCAGGGCCATGACATCGAACTGGCCGGCCCCTGGAAACGTCTGCCCCTGGTCAAGGCGCTCGAGGAACTCGGCGGCCTGCCGCCGGCGCTGCTTGCCGACCGTGAGGGCCTGTTGGCGTTCGCTGAGCGCAAGGGGGTCAAAATAACCAAGGACGGCCGTCGGGGCAAAATCGTTACCAAACTCTTCGATGCCCTGGTGGAACCGCAGTTGATCCAGCCCACCTATATCACGCACTATCCGGTGGAGGTCTCGCCGTTGTCCCGCCGCAGCGACAGCGATCCCGATTTCACGGAACGTTTCGAGCTTTTCATTGCAGGGCGCGAGATCGCCAATGGCTTCTCCGAATTGAACGACCCGGAGGATCAGCGCGGTCGATTTATGCAGCAGGTTGCCGACCGCGAGGCCGGGGACGCCGAAGCCCACCGTATGGACGAGGATTACCTCGAAGCGCTCGAGTACGGCATGCCGCCCACGGCAGGCGAGGGCGTCGGCATCGATCGTCTGGTGATGCTGCTGACCGACGCCGCCTCGATTCGGGAGGTCATTTTTTTTCCTCACATGAAGCCGGCGGGCCAATGAAAGGTTCATCCGGCGCGACTGGGCAACGCCATGCGATTTGAATGGTTTATAGGCGGACGTTATCTCAGGGCGAGACGCAAGCAGGCCTTCATCTCTCTGATTACGATTCTGTCCACCGCCGGGGTTGCCGTGGGGGTCATGGCGCTGATCGTCGTCATTGCCGTCATGGCCGGCGCCCAGTCGGAGTTCCGTTCGCGTATTCTGGGGGTGCAGTCGCACGCCGTGCTGATGCGCTATGGCGGTGAATTCGCAGAATACCGGCAGGTCATCGAACAACTCAAAGGGGAGGCGGATGTCGTCGCGACCCGCCCTTTTATCCTCACCCAGGTTATGTTACGTTCCCCCACCGGGATTTCCGGCGCGGTGCTCAAAGGGGTAGCGCCACCGACGGAGATCGAGCGCAACATCCAGGGCATTGGCGAAGCGCTCGAAATCCTGTATGCCACGGCTCCCGAAAATACCGACCAGCGCGGCGGCGCTCCCGTGGTCCTGGGAAAGGAGTTGGGACGCAAGCTGGGCGTGGCTCGCGGGGATACGCTTTACGTGATTTCGTTCCGAGGGGTCGTATCACCGATGGGGCATGTCCCGTCCATGAAGCGCTTTCATGTGGCCGGATTTTTCGAATCCGGCATGTATCAATTTGACGAAGCCTACGCCTTTGTCCGCCTGAAGGACGCCCAACGTATCTTGAAGCTGGGCGATACGGTCAGCGGCATCGAAATTCGAGTGGATGATATCTATCAGGCCGATCAAATTGCCAAGCGACTGGGGGCCCGCCTTGGTTTTCCTTATCGTATTCAGGACTGGATGCAGATGAACGCCAACCTGTTCTACGCCCTGCGTCTTGAGAAAGTCGCCATGTTCGTCATCCTGACGCTGATCGTCCTGGTGGCCGCCTTCAATATCGCCAGCACCCTCATCATGATGGTGATGGAAAAGACCAAAGACATCGCCATCCTGAAGGCGATGGGCGCCACCAATCGACATATCATGCGGATTTTCGTGATCAAAGGCATGATGATCGGTATTTCCGGCACCTTGCTGGGCGTCGGGCTGGGTACGCTTTTATGCGCTGTATTGAAACGTTATCCGATTATCCAATTGCCGGGGGATGTCTACTACTTCACATCCCTACCGGTGCAAATGCAGGCCACGGATGTCATCACCATTGCGCTGGCGGCGATCGGTATCTGTTTTCTGGCCACGCTGTATCCGGCCCGGCAGGCGGCCCGGCTGAACCCGGTGGATGCCATTCGATACGGTTAGCCCGGGGTGCGCGGCATCCGCTTTGAGGTCATGCCGCCCACGAGGGCCAGGATTGGAAATGAACGCCGACACCCTTGTACAAGTGAACCAGCTGCACAAAAGCTTTCCGGGCAGCGACGCGGGACAAATCGATATCCTGGATGGGGTCGACTTCCATTTAAAGGTCGGCGAGACGCTGGCGATTGTCGGCGCTTCGGGTATCGGCAAGTCAACATTGCTCCACATTCTGGGAACGCTCGATCGCCCGGACAGCGGTTCCATTTTTTTCCAGGGCATGGATGTGTTCGCTCTGAACGGCGACCGGCTGGCGGGTTTTCGCAACCGATCCATCGGCTTCGTCTTCCAGTTTCATCACCTGCTGCCCGAGTTTACGACGCTGGAGAACGTCATGATGCCCGCCTTGATCGGCGGACTGGCGCAAACGGACGCTCGACGACGGGCCCGGGATCTGCTCGTGCGGGTCGACCTGGCCCAGCGGCTTGCGCACCGGGTCACGCAACTCTCGGGCGGTGAGCAGCAGCGCGTCGCCCTGGCTCGGGCCCTCGTTCTGAAACCGCGTCTTCTATTGGCCGACGAGCCGACCGGTAATCTGGATAAGCACAATGGGGACAAGATTCATCAATTGCTGATGGCGCTCAATCGCGAGTTGGGTATGACCCTGGTCGTCGTGACCCACAATCCCGAATTGGCTGACCTGATGGATCGCCGGGTAACCATAGATGAAGGCCGGCTGGTCGAGTTGGAATAGGAGTTGAAATGGTTCGAAGCCTCCGCTGGCTCCCCCTGCTTGCCCTGCTGATGATGCCCGCCTGGCCCGGCCACGCTCAGGAAAGCGTTCGCGTGCTGGTGTTGCCTTTCGAAGTCAATGCCCAGGAGGACCTGGCCTACCTCGAACAGGAAATTCCCAAGATCATCAGCCGCAACCTTCTGGCCGAAGGGGCCATCCTGGTCGAATCGCCCGTTGCAAGCGTTCTCCAGGACATAGAGGCCATCCGGACGCTCGGCGTCGACACTGCCGCCGACTATGTCATTTGGGGCAGCTTCACGCTGATCGGCCAGCAGTTCAGTCTCGACGTTCGCCTACTCAAGCCCTTTGAGACCTCGGCCACCGAGTCGATCGGGGCCCAGGGCGAAGGCCTGGCCACGTTGTCCGCCAAAATCGGTGAGGTTTCCCAGGATTTAACCCTCCGGCTTTTTGATCTGGCCGAAGTGATCGAAATTGTCGTCCAGGGCAATGATCGGATCGAAGCCGAGGCCATTCGACGCAATATCCGCACGCAGGTGGGGGAAAGCTATCTGCCCAAAAGGATTGACGAGGATCTCAAGGCCGTCTACCAGATGGGTTTCTTTGTGGATGTGCGGGTGTTGACTCAGGATTCGGACGAAGGTCGCCGGCTGATTTTCGACGTTAAGGAGAAACCCACCATTCTGGGTATCGGCATCTCCGGGAATCAGGAATTCGACGATGAAGAGATTCGCGAAAACCTGACCCTCAAGGCCGGCTCGGTTCTAAACCTGGCCCGTGTGCGCACGAACGCCGAGATTATCGAAGATATCTACAAGGAGGAGGACTTCCACAATATCAAGGTCGAGTACCGCGTGACCGAACTGGCCAACAATCAGGTCAATGTCGAATTCGACATCGCCGAAGGGGAAAGGCTGGTTATCAAGGATATCCGCTTCGTGGGCAACCATACCTTCGACGATGGCGACCTCAAGGGTGTCATGCGCACCAAGGAAAAGCAGTGGCTGCTCTCCTGGTTGACGGGCGCCGGGGATCTCGACCTGGAAAAACTGAACCAGGACGCCATCGCGATCGCCAGTTTCTATCAAGACCACGGATTTATCAATATCAAGGTGTCCGACCCCGAGGTGATATTCACGGAAGAAGCGATCGAGATTACCATCAAGATCGCCGAGGGGGACCGCTACAAACTTGGCAAAGTCGATGTGTCGGGTGACCTCATTCGCACCCGCGAAGAATTAATCGAAGTGCTGCAGATCACCGGCGATGAATATTTCAATCGCGGCCTGCTGCAGAAAGACACGATTCGTTTGACGGATGAGTACGGCGATGAGGGTTATGCCTATGCGCAGGTGACACCCCGGACCTCGGCCGATCCCAAAACCCTGACTGTGGACGTCAACTACAACATCACCAAAAACCAGCTGGTTTTTTTCGAAGAGATCATCATCGGCGGTAACACCAAGACGCGCGACAAGGTCATCCGGCGGGAGTTGAAGGTCTATGAACAGGAAATCTACAGCCGCACCAGTTTGAAAAAGGGCATCCAACGGCTCCATTCACTGGATTTTTTCGAGGACATCAAAGTCAACACCCTCAAGGGCGAAACAGACGACCAGATGATTCTCAAAATCGACGTCACCGAAAAACCGACCGGGACCTTGACGTTTGGCGGGGGGTTCAGCAGTGCGGCCAGTGTGTTCGCGGCCTTTTCGGTAAACCAGCGCAACCTTTTCGGTCGCGGGCAGACGCTTAGCGCCAATATCGAAATTGGTGGAACCGCTCAGCGCTACGACATCTCCTTTACCGAACCGTGGCTGTTCGATATCCCGCTGGCCGCCGGATTCAACACCTACAGGCAGGACACAAAATACAGCGATTATGGCTACGACAAGTCGGGCTTGGGCGTGAAGCTGTTTGCCAGTTACCCGATTTACCGTCGCACACGGTTTTATCTCTCCTACCTCTGGGATGATTCCGATATCGACATTACCAATGAAAGCGAGGCTTCGCAAAATACCCTCGACCTGGAAGGCCGCAACGTGACGAGTGCCGTTACGGGCACGGTGCGCTATGACTCCACCAACAAGCCCTTCAACGCCACCCGAGGTTCAAAACATGAAATCTCAGTCGAATACGCCGGCCTGGGGGGGGATTTTGAATTCACCAAAACAAGCGTCAAGTCAGCCTGGCATATTCCCCTGTGGGGTAAACTGACGGGCTACTGGCGGGGGCAGGGCGGCTGGGTCGACGACCGGGGCGACACCCCGGACTATGAGAAATTCTTCCTTGGCGGCGCCGACACGGTCCGCGGGGTGGAGTCCAAGGACGTCAGCCCGGAAGAAACCAATGATGATGGGGACTCGGTACTCGTCGGCAGCGAGGTGTTCGTCGCCTTGAACCATGAACTCCACTACCCGATCGGTGAAGAGTTGGGGTTGGTGGCCCTTGCGTTCGTGGACATGGGGGATCTTTGGCGCAATACCGAAGACTTCGAGGTCGAGTTCAGCGATATGGTCAAGACCGTCGGCGGCGGTATTCGCTGGCTTTCACCGATGGGGCCGCTCCGTCTGGAGTATGGCTATGTCTGGGATTCGGGCGACACCGACGCCGAAGGCGGTAAATTCGAGTTTAGCATGGGCAGTAAATTCTAAACCCCCAATAGGCAACAACCGGCCAGGGACGTTCCGGGGCGGATACGCAGGCAACGGCATCGTCACTTTCCGGTCTCTATCGTCGCGATGGCTTCATGGATGGGGACGCGGTGTGAAACGAAGCGCAATCGACGATCAAACCGCCGATGAGTGGATGCTTGGCGCCCTTATCCGGTGCGGCGATAAGAATTCAACCAACGAAGGAGGTCAAATGCGCAAGCGAATGATGATAGGCATGCTGGCGTCAGCCATTCTTGCTCTTTTCACAATGGATGCCGTTGCGGCCGATCTGAAGATCGGTGTGGTGGATTTCCAGAAGGTCGTCAACGATTCCGAACCGGGCAAAAAGTTCGAAGCCAATCTGAAAGCCGAAGGCCAGCAGATGGAGGCCGAGATTGATCAAGGCAAAGCCGAACTCAAGGAATTGAAAGAGAAACTTGAGCGCGAATCCATGGTCATGAGTGAAAAGGCCAAGGAAGAAAAACAGATCGAATTCAATGTCAAACTCTCGGGGCTCCAAAAGAAACAGGCCCAGTTCCGGAAGGATTTTGTGGGCAAACAGCGCAAGGGGCTGGCGCAATTCGAACGGGAAGTGCTGGAGATTGCCCACGAGATTGGTAAAAAGGAAAAATATACGCTGATCGTATCCAAATCGGCTCTGCTCTATATGGACGGTGCGGTCGACATCACCCCCAAGGTCGTCAAGGCGCTCAATCAGCGCCACAAGGCCCAGGGGAATCAATAACCGCAACAGCTGCGGTGCGACGCTCGGCGGGCGATCGATGCCGACCAGCGCCCATTGAGGACACCCGTGTCTTGAAGCCGGCACACAGCCAAACGCAACGGCCGACGGAAAAAACCTTGGCCGAATTATCGGCGGTCGTCGAAGGCCGATACACCGGCGATGGCAACGTTCGCATCGCACGGGCGGCCCCCTTCGAGACGGCCGGGCCCGAAGCGATCACGCTCGCTCGCAGCCGCAAATACCAGCAGCGTATCAGCGAGACCGGCGCCGGCGCCGTGATTGTTCCGCTGGACTTTGAGCGGCCGGGTTTGAATCTGCTCCAAGCCGACAACCCATATGCCGCGTTCGCCCGTATTGCCGCCGTTTTGCATCCGTCCAAGCGCCCACCTCCCGGCATCCACCCCACGGCCGTGTGCGCCGAGGACTTTCGTCCAGGCCCGGGCCTGTCCGTCGGCCCGATGGTGGTCATTGGCCGGAATGTCACGCTCGGCGCGCGCGGGTGCATTCACGCCGGGGTTGTCATCGGCGATGACGTCGCCATGGGGGATGATGTGTGCATCCATCCGAACGTGACGCTCATGGCGGGATGCCGCATCGGCCATCGGGTCACCATCCAGGCCGGCAGCGTGATCGGCTGCGACGGTTTCGGGTACGCCCCGGACGGCGATCGCTATTGCAAAATACCGCACACGGGGTATGTGCAGATCGACGACGATGTCGAAATCGGTGCCAACAACACGATCGACAAGGGTACGTTCGGCCGCACCCACATCCACCGCGGCGTCAAGACCGACAATCTTGTTCACATCGCCCACAATGTCATCGTCGGTCCTGATTCCATCCTCGTGGCCCAGGTGGGGATATCGGGCAGCACGACCCTGGGGCGGCATGTGGTCCTGGCCGGCCAGGTGGGGGTCACGGGCCACCTGCATATCGGCGACTATGTGATGGCGGGGGGCAAGACCGGTATTTCCAAATCGGTGCCGGACGGCCATTTAATATCGGGGGCCCCGGCAATGCCCCACAAGCTTTGGCTCAAAGTGCAACGCGTCATTCCGCGGCTGCCGATGATCCGCAAGAAGATCCAATCGATCGAGAAACGCTTGATGCGCCTCGAACGGGACCGAGACAACCATACCGCCGGGCGCCAAGAAGAAAGGTAAATCGATGGGCTCTGGATATGCAATCAAGGACATCCTGAAATATTTGCCCCACCGCTACCCGTTCATCATGATCGACCGGGTGCTGGAACTGGAGCCTGAGAAACGCATTGTCACATTGAAGAACGTGACCATCAACGAGCCTTTTTTCCAGGGCCATTTTCCGGACGATCCCATCATGCCGGGCGTGCTCATCCTGGAGGCGATGGCCCAATCGGCCGGCGTGCTCACCTACTTGTCGCTGCCGGCGGACCAACGTGAGGTCCTGATCTATTTCATGGCGATCGAAAGAGCCAAATTCCGACGGATGGTGGTGCCGGGCGACCAGTTGCGGTTCGAGGTCGAGATCCTGAAACTCAGGCGCAAAGCGGTCAAGGGCGCTGGCAAGGCCTTCGTCGACGGCCATCTCGTGGCCGAGGCCGAGATGATGGCCTCGATTGGAGAGAAATGATGATCCATCCCACCGCGATCGTCAGCCCCCGGGCCGACATCGGGCCGGATGTCGACATCGGGCCGTATGCCATCATCAGCGAAAATGTCACCATCGGCGCGGGGACGATCATCGGGGCCCACACAACCATCGACCCGTTCGTCGATATCGGGCCGGAGTGCCACATCTTTCAATTCGCTTCGGTCGGCGCTCTGCCCCAGGCTATCAAGTTCGGCGGCGAGAAGACCTATGTCAAAATCGGCCGCCGAACCGTCATCCGCGAATTCGCCACCGTGAACCGCGGCACCGGTTTCGGTGGCGGGGTGACCGAAGTCGGCGAAGAAAATCTGCTGATGGCCTATGTGCACATCGCGCACGACTGCAAGACCGGCCGGGGTGTGATCCTGGCCAATAACGCGACCCTGGCGGGGCACGTCTGCATCGATGACTACGTGACGGTCGGCGGGTTGACCGCCATTCATCAGTTCGTTCGCGTCGGGCGTCATGCCTATATCGGGGGCAAGTCCGCTGTGGTCAAGGATATTCCGCCTTACGTGATTGCGGCCGGCGACCGGGCTCGTCTGCACGGTCTGAACCGGGTCGGGCTGAGACGCCACGGTCATTCGGAGAAAGCCATCGCCATGCTGAAGCGGACCTATCGACTGATCTTTCGCATCGGCATCACCCTCAACGAGGCCATTGAACGGGTCAAAGCGGAAGTCGACCAGACCCCGGAGGTCAAACGCTTCATGGCCTTCATCAAATCTTCCCGTCGTGGCATCACGCGTTAGGCCCTGCGCCGGGACAACGGGACGGACCGACGGGCCCGGCCGCTATTAAAGGAGACTTGTTCGTGGACGCTTCGGCCCCAGCCGACCGACGTTCGACCCCGCGCCCGGAAGCGACGCCACCGGTGCGTGTGGCCGTGGTGGGCGCGGGTTATCTCGGGCGCTTTCACGCCGAGAAATATGCGAACCTCGACGGGGTCGAACTCGTGGGTGTTGCGGACGTCGAAACGGCCAACGCCGCTGAGGTGGCGCGTCACTGCCGCAGCCGGGCATTCAACCGTCACCTTGACCTTGTGGGGCGGGTCGATGCCGTCAGCATCGTGGTGCCCACGCCGCTGCATTTCGCGATCGCCGGAGACTTTCTCAGAAACGGTGTCGATGTTCTGATCGAAAAGCCAATGACCACCACCCTGGGGGAGGCGCGCGAACTGATCGACATCGCCGAAAGCGAAGGCCTGATTCTGCAGGTGGGTCATCTCGAACGTTTCAACCCGGCCGTGATGGCCGTACGCGAGCGGATCCACAAGCCCATGTTCATCGAATCGCACCGCCTGAGCCTCTATCAGGGCCGGAGCACCGATGTCAGCGTCGTGCTTGACCTGATGATTCACGACATCGATATCATCATGAATTTCGTGGGCGCCCCGGTCAAATCCATCCACGCCTCCGGTGCGGCCGTTGTGTCGGCGCACTGCGACATCGCCAATGCCCGCATTGAGTTTGCCACCGGCTGCGTGGCCAACATCACCGCCAGCCGCATTTCCACCAAAAACCAGCGCAAGGTCAGACTCTTTCAGAAAAATGCCTACATCGCCGTCGATTTCGCCCAGCGTGAAATCACGCATATTCAGCAGACCGGCGAGGCCGGCAGCGCCCCGATTCCGGGCATGACCGTCGATCAGGTCTGTTTTCCCGAGGGCGACGCACTGGAGGCAGAGCTGCGCGCGTTCGTCGATGCCGTGGCGACCCGCCGCGAACCCGAGGTGACTGGCGAAATGGGCTATCAGGCCCTGGAGATTGCCCTTAACGTCATGGAGCAGATTGATGATGCCACGCGTCGCTTCGGTGCCTTCTGAACGCTCCCGGCGGCCCGCCATCATGATCGTGGCGGGTGAGGCCTCGGGCGATCTGCACGGTGCCAAACTGGCCGCCGCTCTGACGGCCGTGGACTCCCGGCTGACGCTGTTCGGTATCGGCGGCGATCACATGCGGGCGGCCGGGGTCCGGGTGACCGTGGATGCCCGCCAGTTGGCCGTGGTCGGCCTGACCGAGGTCTTCACCAAACTTCCCGGGATTCTGCGCGGTTGGCGAGTGGCCTGCCGCATGCTTGCCGAAGGCCGCCCGGACCTGCTGATCCTGATCGACTTTCCGGATTTCAACCTGCGCCTGGCGCGCCGCGCCAAGCAACTGCAGACGAAAGTGCTTTACTATATCAGCCCGCAGATCTGGGCCTGGCGAAGGCGAAGGGTCCGGCAGATCCGCCGTCGGGTGGATCATATGGCGGTCATTCTGCCGTTCGAAGCGGAGTTCTACCGACGCCACGGCGTCAATGTCTCCTTCGTCGGCCATCCGCTCATGGATCATGACCCGCCTTCCGGCCAGGCCCCGAGGAGATCCACACCCGATATGCCACCCGTTCTTGGGTTGCTCCCGGGCTCGCGCGACAGCGAAATCAGCCGCCTTCTGCCCGCCATGCTCGACGCGGCGCTCAGGTTGCAGCAGCGCCTGAAGGTGCGGGTCATGCTTTCCTGCGCTGACAGTGTCGATACGCATCGCGTGGCCCGTCTCGTTGCCCCCTATCGCGATCGTCTGCACATGGACACCATTGGCGGCGGTCCGCAACACATTTTCCAATCGGCGGATGTGGTCATCGCCGCCTCCGGCACGGTGACCCTCGAGGCGGCGCTCTGGGGGGTCCCGATGCTGATCGTCTACCGCGTCTCGCCCCTGAGCTATCTTTTGGGGAAAGCACTGATCCGCGTGCCGCACATCGGCCTGGTCAATCTCATCGCCGGTCGGCGGGTCGTGCCCGAGCTTATCCAGCAGACGGCGACCCCGACGCGCATCGCCGCTGAAGCTGAATCCCTGCTGATGCAACCCGCCAGGCGCGATCAGATGCGGGCCGGGTTGGCCGAGGTCAAACAGCGGTTGGGGGCGGCTGGGGCCTCCACGCGCGTGGCCCGCATCGCGACGCAAATGCTGGGCCGCACCGCCGGCCCCTCGAAACGGTCCCCTGACGGAGCGCCGCCGCAATGCCACTGATCCCGCGCCTGGAATTGAAGCCCCGCCATCGCGAACTGATGGACCTGATCAAATCCTATCGCCGGGATCTGATATTGGCCTGCGTGTGTATGGTGCTCGCGGCGGCCTGCGAGGGGGCGACGGCCTATCTCATCAAATACGCCGTCGATGAAATCTTCATTTCTCGCAGCGAATGGTGGCTGCGCTTCATACCGCTCGCCGTTCTGGTCGCTTTTTTCACCAAAAGTGCCGGCACCTATGGTCAGGGGTACCTGATGCACCGGGTGGGGCGCGGCATCATCCGCCAGCTTCGCAATCGCCTCTATGACCGGATTCAGGATCTGCCCTTGTCATTTTTCCAGGCGGAAAAGACCGGCAACCTGATTTCAAGGCTCACCAACGACGTCAACATCGTGCGTTACATGGTCTCGAGCGCCGTCACGACCTCGCTCAAGGAGGTTTTCTCGGTCGTCGTCCTGGTCGTGGTGATTATTCAGATGGACTGGGAGATGGCACTGCTCGCCTTTGGTGTTCTGCCGTTTGCTTTTCTTCCCCTGATCCGTTTCGGCCGCCGCATCCGCAAAATCAGCACGCGTGGGCAGGAGGCCACCGCCGAGATGACGGCCTTTCTGCATGAAACCATCGCCGGCGCCAAAATCGTGAAGGCCTTCGGCATGGAAGACTACGAAAAGGAGCGCTTTTACGCACGGACCCGAAAGCTGTACAAATTCGACATGCGTGAGGCCAAAATCAACGAACTGACTTCACCGCTGATGGAGTTTATCGGCGGGATCGGTATGGCCGCGGCCATATTCTACGGCGGCTACCGGGTGCTCAACGGCAACCTGACACCGGGGACCTTCACGGGTGTGCTCGCCGCCATCCTGAGCCTCTATCGCCCTGTCAAACGCATCAGCAAACTCAACAACGCCGTCCAGCAGGGACTGGCCGCCACCGACCGCGTCTTTGACATCCTGGAGCGCACCCCGGAAACCCGGGAGCGTCTCCCCGTCCACGAACTTGATTTCAAGCCGACGGTGGTGACGTTCGAAGATGTGAGCTTCTTTTACGACAACCGCCGAAACCAGCCGGTCCTGGACGGCATCAATCTCGAGGCCCGCGCCGGACAGGTGACGGCCATCGTGGGTATGAGCGGCGGCGGTAAGACTTCGCTGGTGAATCTCATCCCGCGCTTCTACGATGTCACCGGCGGCTGCATTCGGATCAACGGTCAGGATATCCGGCATTTCACGCTGCGCTCGCTGCGCCGCCAGATTGCCATCGTCACCCAGGAACCGATCCTCTTCAACGAAAGCATCCGGGAAAACATTGCATATGGCAACCGCCAGGCATCAGCGCCGGAAATCATGGCGGCCGCCCGGTCCGCCTATGTCGACACGTTTGCCGACCGGCTGCCGCAGGGTCTCGACACGCCCGTCGGCGAGCTGGGCACGCGCCTTTCCGGAGGGGAAAGACAGCGCATCTGCATTGCCCGGGCCCTCCTGAAGGACGCACCGATCCTGATTCTGGACGAAGCCACATCGGCGTTGGATTCGGAGTCCGAAACCCTTGTGCAGAAAGCGCTTGAGAATCTGATGCACGGCCGGACGGCCTTCGTGATCGCCCATCGGCTCTCCACCATCGTCCATGCCGATCACATCATCGTCATGGCCGGCGGAAGGATTGTCGAGGAAGGGCCGCATGAAGCCCTTGTGGCGCACTGCGGCGAATACCATAAACTCTGTCTGATGCAGTTCGGCGGCCAGCCCGAAGGGCGCACCCTCACTGCCCGGGACTGAGATCCGCAAGACCGCCTAGCATCCTTTACGGCCCTTTCCATGAGAATCGTCCACCGCCATATCCTGCGAAGCATCATGACACCGCTGGGGGTGAATCTGCTTTTCTTCACCTTCATCTTTCTCATGGGCAAAATGCTCAAGATCACCAAACTCATCATCAACTATCAGGTCGGGGCCGGGGTGATCGCCCAGTTGCTGCTCTACTCCATCCCCCATTTCCTGGTTTTCGTGATGCCCATGGCGGTGATGATGGCGATCCTGCTGGCCTTTATGCGCATGGCCGCCGACAATGAAATCCTGGTACTGAAGTCCGCCGGCGTCAGCCTCTACCGCATGATTCCCTCGGTGTTGGTGATCATCGCCTGCGGTACATTGGCCACGCTGGCCATGACGATCTTCGGCATGCCGCAGGGTAAGCTGGCCATCAAGCGCCTGACCTACGAAACCCTGGCGACCCATGCCAACGTGGGCCTCCAGGCGCGGACCTTCAACAACCGCTTCGAGAAGGTGACGCTTTACGTCAATGCCGTCGATACCCAGACCATGCAGATGCGTGACATTTTCATCGAGGACCGCCGCAACCCTCGAGCCGTGGCCACCATTGTGGCCCCTGCCGGCCAACTGATCCGCCTGCCGGAGCGCCGGGCCGTGCGGCTGAGGCTCTTCAACGGTTTGATCAACCAGATCAAGCGCAACGAACAGTCGGCCCGCCTGCTGCATTTCGCCACCTACGATTTCGAATTCACCTTCAAGCCGGCGGACAAACTGGCACGTTATAAGCGCAAGGATGAAGATGAAATGAACCTGGCCGAGCTCCAGGCGCACATCCGCAGTGTCCGCAAGGATCCGGAGGATTACTACGAGGCGCTGAACGAATATCACGTCAAGTTTTCGATTCCGGCCGCCTGTCTGGCGCTGGGTCTTCTGGCCATCCCGCTGGGCGTCGAGTTGAAATCCAGCCGCAAGTCGGCGGGGTTGGGTATGGGCCTGCCCCTGTTCGTCATCTACTATGTCATGATGAGCGCGGGCCGCAACCTGGCGGAAATCGGTCTGGTTGCGCCCGCTCTGGGCCTGTGGCTGCCGAACGCCGTTTTCGGCGCGGCCGGCATAATCATGCTGGTCCGATGCGCCAACGAAAAACCGCTCTACTGGATGGATGGGTTGCGCTTCATCGGTCGGGCGGCGGCCGGCGCCTTCAAGCGCCTGCTGCGTCGCCTGACCCGGGGGCGACTGTTCCGCGGGGTGTCATGACGATTATCGACCGCTATATCATTCGAGAGATCGGTCGCTATTTCGCCCTGATACTGGTGACGGTCACGACGATTTACATCATTGCCGATTTCTTCGAACGGATCGACAAGATGATCGAATTGGAGGTCACCGTGACCCAGGCCGTTTTGTTGATTCTATCACGCATTCCCCTGGAGCATCTGATTCCGGCCAGCATTCTTTTGGCCGTGTTGGTCGTCTTTGGTCTGATGGCCAAGCACAACGAAATGGCCGCCCTCAAAACCGGCGGCGTCAGTATGTTTCGCTGTATCAAGGCCCCGCTCGTCGCCGGGCTGGGAACGGCGCTTTTTCTCTTTCTTTGCGCCGAACTGATGCTGCCGCTCGTACGCACGGCCGCCAACCGTTATCGCCTGGCGGCGGACAAACAGCTCCAGATCAATCCGCGCGATCAGAATCTGTGGCTGCGGGGTGAGCGCTTCATCGCTAATATCCGCCATGTCGATATCGAAAAGTCGGCCGCTTTCGGGGTGACCCTGAATTTTTTCGATGACCGCTTCCGTCTGACCCGGCGGGTCGAAGCGAGACGCGTTCAGCTCGGTGAGACGACATGGACGTGCCACAACGCTTTCGAGCAGATTATCAGCCCTTCGGGGGGCGATTTTTCGGCCCGGAACCATAAACGCTTGGACATGCCGGCCTTTTTTCCTCTGGAAGACCTCAAAAGCGGCGTTCGAACCTCGAGCGAAATGGGGGTATTCGAACTGGCCGCCTATATCCGGACGGTGGCGGCGGAGGGATACGACACCATCGCCCTTCAGGTCGACTGGCAGGCCAAGGTCACCTACCCCTTGGTCTGTATTCTTCTGCCGGTGATGGCCGCAGCCATTGCCGGTCGAACGCGACGCCGGCAGGGGCTGGCCGTCGTGGTGGTCGTGGGGCTGGGGCTTTCGTTTTGTTTCTGGGTGGTCCAAAGCTTCAGTTTGGCACTGGGCTATGCGGCTTTCCTGCCTCCCACGCTGGCGGCCTGGATACCGATCCTGATCTACGCCGCGACCACGGCCATCGTTCTCCTGAGGGCGGAGTAGACGGCGATAACATGAAGGACGGCAACCCGAGTCTCGTGGACACTCTGAAACGGCAGGTAACCGCCGTGATCCAATCCCGGGGCCCGGACCGCCCGGCTTTCGCTGGCCTTCTGCGGATGCTGGCCATTACGTATGAAATCGCTGTGCGCCTGCGTGCCCGCTATTATCGACACCGACGGCCGCGCGGCCGCCAGCTGGCCTGCCGGGTGGTCTCGATCGGGAATCTGTCGGCCGGAGGGACGGGCAAGACGCCGCTGTGCATCTATCTGGCCCGCGTGATCCACGATGCCGGCCATCGGGTGGCGATCCTCAGCCGCGGCTACCACGGCGCTGCCGAAAGAACCGGCACGTTGATCGAGCCGGCGGAGGCGTCAGCGGCCGATGCCGGCCGGGCCGGGGACGAGCCGGTGCTCATGGCCCGCCTGCTGCACCCCCGTTCGATTCCCGTGTATACGGGCCGCAATCGACTGGCCTCGGGCCGAAAAGCCCTGGCGCGATTCAATCCGGACGTCATTCTGCTGGACGACGGGTTTCAGCATCAACAGCTCGACCGTGACATTGATGTTGTCCTTCTCGATGCCGAAGCGCCGCTGGGCAATGGTTATCTGCTCCCGCGCGGCCCGTTGCGGGAGCCGCCGTCCGCCCTTGCGCGGGCCGATATCCTCGTTCTGACCCGCTGCCCTTCCACCCCCGGTGGAAAGTCACCGGCCGATGTACGGCGGCAGCTGTATGCGGACCTGCCCGGGCTGGCCGCCAAACCTCTGTTTGCCTGCCGGCACCGTCCGGTGGGCCGTGAGCACGTTGAGGTCCACTCCGCGGACAGGTTCCGATCCGGCCCCTTGGATTTGGCAACGCTGAAGCATTTGCCCGTGCTGGCGTTTTCCGGTATCGCCCGCAACGATACCTTTCGCCGGACGCTCATGGACCTGGGGGCCGATCTTCGCCGCTGGATCGCTTTTGACGACCATTATCGCTATCGGGCCGACGATCTGGAAAGCCTTGCCCGTGCGGGGCGCCGCGTGGCGGCCCGCGCGCTGGTGACCACCGACAAGGACCGTGTTCGGATTCAAGACGACTGGATTCAAGGCCTGCCGCTGCTGGTGATCGGGGTGTCCATCGATTTCGCCCCGGAACACGGGGCCTTTGAACGCCACGTGTTGGCCAAGCTGGGCATGGATGGCCACCGGGAGAAGAGCGTATGATTGTTCTGGGACTTTCGGGCGCGCTGACCCACGATCCGTCGGCGGCCCTTTTCATCGACGGACACCTCGTGAGCGCTGCCGAGGAGGAGCGCTTCCTGCGGGACAAGCACGCCAAACGGCGCTGGCCGCTGCACGCTGCGCGTTATTGCCTGGAGGCCGCCGGCGTCGGTGCCGCGGACCTCGATGCCGTGGCCTTTCCCTTCGCCCCCTTCGGTCTGGGCCATCCCGGCCGCTGGCATTTCGCCCGCCGCTACTGGTACGCGCCCGATCGCGCCCTGAACGCGCTATTTAACGGCAACCGCCTCTTTCGGCGCAACCGCCGGGCCATCCTGAAGCTCATGCGCCAGTTGGAAATCGATCCTTCCCGTGCGCCATTCTGTCCCGTACCGCATCACCTGGCGCACGCCAGCAGCGCCTACCATATGAGCGGCTTCAGCGGCAAGACCGCCATCCTGGGCATCGACGGCAAAGGCGAATACGCCACGACGTTTTTCGGCTACGGCGAAAACGGGCGCATCCATACGATACGCGAGTTCTACGACCCCGACTCACTCGGCGGGGTCTACGGCGCCCTGACCCAGTATCTCGGATTCGAGATGCTCGACGGCGAATTCAAGGTCATGGGCATGGCGCCCTACGGCGATTCCCGCAAACACGACTTCGGCCGTCTGATCCGCTGCAACGGCCGGTCGTTCAAGGTGAACACCCGCCTGGTCAACACGGTGGGCCTCAGGCGCTACAAACAAGACGGGCTGGGCTTTTATTTCAGCCCGGCTCTGATCGATTGGCTGGGCCCCAAGCGCGAGGGGGATGAGATCGACGATCCGTATGTGGACTACGCGGCCAGCATGCAGGATCTTCTTGAGTCGATCGCGTTGCGGCTCGTCGATACCTATCTGGCGGACGTCATCGCCGAAACCGGCCGGATCTGTTTCGCGGGAGGGGTGGCGCTCAACGTCAAGCTCAACCAGCGCATCATCGCACGACCCGATGTCAAGGAGCTGTTCGTCCAGCCGGCGGCCAGCGATGCGGGGACCGCCATCGGCGCCGCTGCCTATGTCGCGCATGCGCGGGGCGATGCCGTCCGCCCGTTGAAGCACGTTTATTTGGGGCCGGCCTTCACGACGGAGGAATGCCGCCAGGCATGTGCGCGCCACCCGGACCGCCCGGGTTACCGTGTTGTCACGGACGCCCCCGCGGAGGCCGCCCGTCTTCTGGCTGACGGGCATCCGGTGGCCTGGTTTCAGGGCCGCATGGAATTCGGGCCGCGGGCGCTGGGCAATCGCAGCATCCTGGGTGACCCCAGCCGGCGGGGGATGGCCGACCGCATCAACGCGCAGATCAAATACCGTGAGCGCTGGCGGCCTTTCTGCCCCAGCATCCTGGACCGGGCGGCCGCCGACATCCTGCAGACCCGCCATCCGGCCCCCTACATGACCCTGGCCTTCGATGTGGCCGAACACTGGAAGGCCCGCATCCCCGAGGTCGTTCACATGGACGGCACCGCCCGGGCGCAGGTGGTCACGCGCGAGACCAACCCGCGCTACTATGCGCTGATCGAGGCCCTGGAGGCGCGGCGCGGGATTCCAGTCGTCCTGAACACGTCGCTCAACCGCCGCGGGGAGCCGATCGTCTGCACCCCCACCGACGCCCTGGACATGTTCTATGGCTCCGAGCTGCGCTACCTTTTTCTGGAAGATCTCTTGGTCAGCAAATAGCATCTGCGCACCACGGCATCCGTCGGCGGGATGGATGTTCCAAAAACGCCCGGGTTTTCAAACGGGGTCGTTCGGGCCGGCGGGCCTTGCCCGGGGTGCCTGGAGCGCAACGGTCAGTTTGTCGATCACCATGGCCGGCGTGATCGCCGCCATGCAGGTGCACACGGGCATGGGGCAGCGCTTGCGATAGCAACCCGCGCAGGCGATGTCCGCCACGACCGCCAGATCCTCGCAGCGATAGGGCGCCACGCGGCCGGGGGATGTCGGTCCGAAAAGTGTGACGTACGGGGTTCCCACCGCCGCCGCCAGGTGACCAGGGCCTGAATCCGGCCCGATGCCGGCGACGGCCTGTCCCAACAGGGCGGTTAACTCGGGGAGGTTCGTACGGCCGGTGAGATCGACGAGGCGGTGCGTGTCGCAAGCGGCGCTGATCCTGCGGGCCGTCGGCTGCTGGCTGTGGTCACCGGTCAGCACGACACCCAGCGGAAACCGGGCGAGAATGCGCGCCAGCAGTTGCTGGTAGCCGTCCGCATGCCAGTTCTTGGTTTCCCAACTCGACCCCATGACCACGACGATGTAGGGCCGCTTCAACCCGGGCGACCAACATTCCGGCGCGGTGGTCCTCGCCAGGGCGTCGAGACCGAAATTCAGCGGGCCGGCGGTTTCGATGCCCATGGCGGCGGCAAACTGCAGATAGTGCCGCAGCTTGGATTGCCGTTCAGCGAAAAAGGGGATGTGGGTGTTGTTGAAGATCCAGTTGAACTCCTTGGCGTTGCGGGGGTGGAAGCCCACCCGGCGCGGACTGCCGGATAAGAGCGAAAACAGACCGCTTTTGAAATGACGCTGAAGATCAAGCGTGATGTCGAAGGCCTGCCGCCGCAACGCCCGCTGCAGGCCGGGAAGGGCTTTGAGGCCTTTGGGACGATCGAAAACCAACACGTTGTCGATCCGCTCATGGTGTTCGACCAGGGCCTTCCAGCGGGGTTCCACGAGCCAGGTGATACGGATCGCAGGGTATCGCCTCTTGATCAATCCGGGCAAACAAAATCCCCGCACCAGATCCCCGAGCGATCCCATGAGGATGATGAGCAGTGATTCGCGCCCCTGCAATTCGATACGTTGACGGGTTGAGGTCATTTGTGCGGTTTCATTGCGGGTTTAGCGGTCCATGCCTTCGATGGCACCCGCGGGCGTCATGGCCGCCAGGACGGGCGGCAGGCCGTGCTTGCGGACCGCCCGGCGCCAGCGTCGGCGGTAACGCGCCACCAGACGTGGCCGCGGACCGTTGTAGTGGCGGGCGCGATCGAAGTCGATGATCCAGGTTTCTCCATCGCCATCCACCAGTACGTTGCCCGGGTGCAGGTCCGGGTGGAGGATGCGATGGGCGATCAGTCGATCGATCTGCCGACAACAGCGCACCAGCGCGGCATCCAGCGACTCGGGTCGCTCGACGCTCAACTGGGCCAGCGAGGTCGCGACGGGCACCGCGCGGCTCACCAGCCAGCAGCGGCAGAACAGCCCCCCGCGGTAAGCCGTTGCGATCGGCTCCGGGGCGCGGATGCCCAACTGGCGCACTCGGTTCAGCCAGTCGAATTCCCTATCGCTGCGGGGTGCACGCCACCTGAAATAGTGCTGCCGGTTGAACCGGGCGATCAGACCGCCGCGATAGTAGGACTTGACCACCACACGGCCGATGTCGTCCAGCAACATTTCGGGCATGCGGCGGCGTCCGCTCAGCCGCATCCCGGATGGCTCGGCCTCGGCATGAAAGCACGCCACCAACTGATCCCGCTGGCCCCGGGTCAGTGGCTTAGCGGTCCGGAAGACATGCCCCTGATGAGGCTTTCGTATCGTATGCATCATGGTGCGGGCAATACCGATTCGAGTGCGTCGAGTACGACTTGCGGCTTCAGCGCCTCCATACAGGCCTGCGTCCCGGTCGGGCAATGCTGCTCGCCGTGGCGGGAGCAGGGTTTGCAGGCCAGCCCCTGGGCCTCCACCACCACGGCGTCGGGGTTTTGCCAGGGGCCGAAACCGAATGCGGGACTGGTGGCGCAGAAGACAACCACACAGGGCGTGCGAAAGGCCGAAGCCAGGTGCTGGGCCATACTGTCGTTGCAGACCACAGCGGCGGCATGCCTGACCAGTGTCATGGTTGCGGGCACGGATGTTCGCCCGGCCAGGTTGACGACCCCGAGGCCGCGGGCCACGCGGCGACTCACCGCCCGGTCCGCGGCGGCGCCCATCAGGAGGACGCGGTAGCCCCGATCGAGAAGGCGATCGGCCACCGTACGGAAATGATCCCAGTGCCACCGTTTGGTTTTCCGGGCGCTGCCCGGCACCAGAAGCACATAGGGCCTTGGATCTTGAATCTGAGCGGCCAGTTTGGAGTCGAGGCGGTCGACGGGCGGCGGGAAAAGCCGCAGCGAGGTGTCCAGGGCACGGAGGGGGGTTTCACCCGCGAGTAAACCCAGATTGCGTAGAACATCATGCGCATCGGTATCGCGCGCCTGTCGGGAATGAAAGGCAAATGCCAACTTGGCCGTGCGGAAGCCCGTGAGATGGGCAATGCCACTCAGGCGCAGCATCAAGGCGGTCCGATAGGAGCGTTGCAGGGCGTAGGCCCGGTCGAACCCGATGCGGCGCAGCCGACGGCTCATGCGCAGGATGCCGGTGAACCCCGATTCCCGGCCGCGCTTGTCGAACGCGATGACCCGATGAACCAGGGGATCGTCCGTGACCAGTCCCGCTGCCGCCGGTGTCGTCATCAACCATAATTGCGTGCCGGGATGAAGTTGATGCAGGGCGGCAATCAGGGGCGTCGAAAGGATGGTATCCCCCAGGTAGCTGGTTTGTACCAGCAGCATTCGACGGCCCGATGCATTCGACAGGCGGCGGTCAATCACCCTGCCGTCGTTCGGCGATGGGCTATGGCATACAGGTTCGGTAGACAAGGCGATGCAAATTAATAAAGTCGCGGAACATTGTCAAACGCGACGGCGCCAGGGTATTCGTTTCAGCCGGACCGCGGTTGATCGTTGAGGAGATCCCGGATGGCCCGGCAGGCCCGCGCGGTGCCTCCGCGATGGCGTTGAATAAAATCCGTGGCGCGGCGTTGCAGAATATGGCGTGGGGTAGGGTTTTCAATGGTCCTGATGAGCAGCCGGGCGGCCTGCCGCCAGTCGGCGGCCACATGGACCATGCGTTCTTGAAAAGGTTCGGTTCCCACCCAACGGAAAGCACGCCAGTGGGGGCCGGTCACCGGTGCAACACCCCCCATCAGGGGCTCGAGAAAATTATGGCCGCCCAGCGGTTTCAGGCTGCCGCCGACAAAGGCCGCGGCGGCGTCCTGGTAGGTGCGGGTCAGTTCGCCGAAAACATCGCCGACGACAATACGGCCCCGGGCGATGGGGCCTTTGATCCGCGAGCGCCGCAGAACCGGGCGTTTCGCCGATCCGAGCCGCCGGCAAAGGGCGTCGATACGGTGCATATGGCGCGGAAAAACCCCGACGACAACATCGGGGCGGTGTCGTTGCAGCCGGGCGATCATCCGGTAGACGAGCGTTTCTTCCGCGCGATGAATCGAGCCCAAAACGACGAACGGCGCTGTGGCGGGCAGGTGCCGCGTCCAGAATCGGGGCTGCGTGGCGGATCGCCCGACCGCCGGCAGGGGGATGCGGTCGAACTTCATGTTCGGCATGCAGGCGATGCGGTCGGGACCGAAGAGCCGGCCCAGCCGTTCGGCATTCGCGGGGTCGACGGCCAAAACGCGCGTCGGCGCCAGGTGCCGCCACAGGGCCGGCCACAAGCGGTAGGCTTTCAGGCTGCGCGAGCGCAGGCGCGCGTTCACCATGATGACGGGAATATCGGCCTGGCGCAGGGCAAACAGAAGCCCGGGCCACAGTTCGGTCTCCAGCAGCACCATCAAGCGGGGCTTGAGACTCGATACCGCGCGTCGCATGACGGCGGGACGGTCGAACGGGAAATAATGAGTTTGCAGACGTCCGTCGACGAGGCCGGGGGGCAAACGCTTTGCCGCGGCCGCCAGAATGTCCATCCCCTGACGGGTGTTGGTCGTGGTCAGAATCCCCCGATCGGTTTCATTGGCCAATCGCTCCGCAAGCATCCCGGCCAGGTAGGATTCACCGGCCGAGGCGGCCTGAATCCAGATGTCGGCCGGGTGCCGGAAGGGCCTGGCCAAGAGGCGCTCGGCAAAACCTTCACGCAGTTTGACGTGGCGCTGCAAGGCCGGCAGCGCGGGTTTCCAGAGCTGATCGTAGGCCCCCATAGCCCAGCGGAGCGTTTGCGGAATGGTGTGGGTCAATGTCTCCGGACGCTTTCGACAGCGCTTTTCTCTCCCTGGCCCGGGCGCACGCACGCCGCCGGGCGATTGCAAAACGCCGCAACATAGATAATTGTTTCGGCAGTGTCAAACAGAATGCCGTCGGGGTCGAAACCGCGATGGTCGGGGCGCGATGTCCAGCAGGGCAAATATTGAAGGTCACTTGGTTTTATGCTATTGACGGCCAGCCTTAGCGCGCCCCGTGGGGCGCTACACCTTAAATTGACCGGATCGGGACCGCCATGCCCGCAACCCATATCGTCGAAGTCGGAAACATCCGCTGCGGATCGGATCGGCTGTTTCTGATCGCCGGCCCCTGTGTCATCGAAGACGAAACCACCATGATGCGCACGGCCGAGCGATTGAAAATCGTCGCGGCGCGACTGGATCTACCGCTGATTTTCAAGTCTTCTTTCATGAAGGATAACCGCAGTGCGATGGAGCATTATCATGGCCCGGGACTGGCGGACGGTCTCGCCCTGCTGGCCCGTATCCGCGAAGCCTTCGACCTGCCCGTCATCACCGATGTGCATTACCCCGAGCAGGTGCCGGCGGTGGCCGCGGTCACGGATGTGGTCCAGATCCCGGCTTACTTGTGCATGCAGACATCGCTGGTGATGGCAGCGGCACGGACGGGGCTTCCCGTCAACCTGAAGCACGGACAGTTTCTGGCTCCGGCCAATATGATCAAGCCGGTTGCCAAAATCGAAACGACCGGGTCGCATCGGATCCTTTTAACCGAGCGTGGCTATACTTTCGGATACAACGATCTGGTGGTCGATCCCCGCAGCTTCTATGAACTGCGGCAGACCGGTTATCCGGTGGTCTTCGATGTGACCCACAGCATACGCCGCTACGGCATCCCCAGCAAAGACCCGCGCGGCAGCCGGCGCGAATATCTCAATACGATTGCCCGCGCCGGCGTGGCCGCCGGCGTTCACGGTCTTTTCGTGGAAGCCCATCCCGAACCGGCCGACGCCCGCTGCGACGCCGCCAGCCAGGTGCCGCTGAGCGAGCTGGAGACGTTCCTTAAACCCCTGGTCGAAATCCACGCCCTGGTCAGCCGTCAAGGTGAATGACCGGGCCGGTCCTCAAACGGCGGTACCGCACCCAAATGGCGATGAAAGGGTCTTAATGCAATTATATCTCGATTCCGCGGATTTTCAGGAGATCGAACAAGCCTTCCAACTGGGCTTCGTTCAGGGGCTCACCACCACGCCGACCTTCATGCACCGGCACGGCATATCCGATATCGACGGCGCCATCGTCAAGCTTTCCGGCATGGTGCCCGAACTGCATGTGGAGGCGCTGGGCGAATCCTGCGAGGAAATCGTGGCCGAGGCCCGGAGGATCGTTGCCCTGCCGCTGGTGCGCGAGCCCGTCTTCAAGGTACCGGTTTCCCTCGAAGGTCTGCGGGCCTGTAAACAGCTGGTGGATGACGGCCATCGGGTCAATGTTCACCTGGTCTACACCCTGAACCAGGCCTATATGGCCATGGCGGCGGGGGCGTCCTATGTCTGTCCCCTGGCCGGACGACTCCAGGATCAGGGCCACGATGCGCTGGCCCTCTTCGAACAGTGCGTCCAGGTGGTGGATCGATACGATTATCCCACGCGCATCATGTTCTCCTCGGTGCGCTACCCCGAACACGTGCGCCGGGCCGTGCAGTTGGGCGTGCATGTCTGCACCGTTCCCTGGAGTGTCATGCAGCGGCTGTGTGACAACACCCTCACCACCGAAGGCACCCATCAGTTCTGGGAGCATACGCGCCTGATGACGGTCAAGGTCAAGGACGTGATCCGCCCCCACAACCCGGTCTGCCGCCTGGAGGACACCGTCAACCAGGCCCTGGTCAAAATGACGGCCTCACGCATCGGCGCGGTGTCACTGGTGGACGCACAGGGCGGGTTGGCCGGCGTCTTCACGGATGGTGACATTCGCCGCAAGCTGCAGGCCTATGGTCCCGCCGTGCTCGATCGCCGCATGGCGGATACCGATTTCACCGCCACGCCCGTCACCGTCAACGCCGATGCCCTGGTGTACGAGGCCGTGAACCTGTTCAACAGTCACCAGATCGACAATATCGTGGTGCTGGAAGACAATGTGCCCACGGGCATTCTGGACATCCAGGACCTGGTCCAGATGGGCTTGCTCGGTTGACATGCGGGGCCGCAACGGTTGACGACACCCGCCCCATCCCGGCGTGCTGACCGCGCGGCGGCCGCGATCGCCCGATGGATTGGGGCGGTCGAACCGGCCCGGCTTCGGCGGATCGGCCGTTTCATCGGCCGGCTGGCCTACCTTCTCGACCTTCGCCACCGCCGTATCGTTTCCCGGAATCTGGCCTTTGTTTTTCCCGACAGCGACCGCGATGTCAACGCGCGCCTGGCGCTTCGCAGTTTCGAACACTTCGGCATGCTGGTGCTGGAAAACATTCAGGCCCTGGTGCTGCCGCGGGAGGCCTTTGGCCGGCGGATCCGCATCGAGGGGCTTCCGATCCTGGAAGCAGCGCTGGAACAAACCCGGGGTTGCCTGCTTTATTCGGGGCATCTGGGCAACTGGGAATTGGGACTGCTGGCCGGTGCGGCCATTTTCAACCGTACGGCCCTGACCGTGGCCAAACCCGTCAAATTTAAGCCGGTCCACCGCCTGCTGACGGCATTAAGATCCCGTTTCGGTAATCGGGTGGTGTTCAAAAAAGGTGCGCTGCAGTTGATGACCCGCGCCTTGCGGGAGGGGCAAACCCTTATCATGCTGATCGATCAGGGGGTGCGGCGGCCCGAGTCCGTTGAAATTCGGTTTTTCGGCAAACGCACGCTGGCCTCACCGGCCGCAGCCTACCTGGCCTATCGATGCCGGGTGCCGGTGGTGCCGATTTTTTGTGTGCGTGCGAGCGACGGCGATTACCGTCTCCACATTCTTCCGCCGGTCGAGCGCCCGCGGACAGGAGCGCTCAAAACCGATATCCAGGCGTTCACCCAAATGTTGATGGACACGGTCGAATCCGCCATAAGGCGCCACCCGGAGCAGTGGTTCTGGTTTCACAAGCGCTGGAAAAGGACCTATCCCGAGCTTTACCCGGAGTATCAGATCCTGCGTCGGCGCCGACGGCGCCGAAAGGGACGGCAGCCCTGACCGGCGTCACTTACCGGCCGCGCCGACAACCGTGGAAACCGTCACGAGGTAGTCGATGAAACCATCGCCGATTGGCCGGGAGGATTTTGTCGCGGACCGCTGGCGCCAACGCTTCGAGGCGTGTGAATTGACGGATTTCGAGCGTCTGTGGGCATTGGACCTGCCGGCCCTGGATGACGTCAACACGTCGCGGGGAGGGATCAGCACGGTGTCGCTGCTGGCATTGGGACCTCCCGGGAGCGAATATCCCCGGCTGATCGTCAAACGACAGCGAAACCATCTCAGCCGCACGTGGCGACATCCCCTTAAGGGCATTCCAACCCTTGAAAAGGAATATACCAATCTCCGGCGCTTTGGTCGCTGCGGTCTGCCGACGGCGGCCCCCGTGCTGTTTGCCCGCCGACGGGACGATTGCGGCATACGCGCCATTCTCGTCACCGAATATCTCGAAGCGTATCATGCGTTCGACACCCTCCTGGAAGAATGGGCCGGGGGGGCGCCCCCTGATGGCGGCGACCGGGAGGCGATTCTGCACGCGGTGGCCGATTTGCTTGCACGCATGCATCGGGCCGGCTGGCGGCACAATTGCCTCTATCCCAAACACGTCTTTGTAAGCCGCCGGCAGCCTCGGCCGGACGCCCGTTTGATCGACCTCGAAAAAGCCCGCCGCATACTGGGTCCCAAGCACCGGATGAACCGGGATCTGGCCGCCTTTTTCCGGCGCTCCCCGCACTGGTCCGCCTCGGATCAGGCCTGCCTGCTGGTTCACTACCACGGGGGCGGGCGGATGACACCGGACATCGCCCGCACCTGGCGCCGAATTCAACGCCGCATGGCCCGTAAAGGATGACGGCTTGCGGGTTCGCCTTCGGCCGGCCAGACCACAAGGGCGCGTTCCTTAGACGTGACTTGGTCGGAAATCAGGCGGCCCCGTTGCTTGCACGGGCTGCGGCACGCTTGACAGCGCCCCGCGAATTCGCAAAGGCGCTCCGGAGCGCGTCATGCACCCGGCTGCCCTCCGGCCAGTTGTCCAACAGGCGTTGGCAGTCTTTGCGGAAGTGGCGTTTGAAGCCCTGCGGCGAGCGGACGATCTGTAGACCGTCCAGATCCATCAGAAAAAGCCGGCCTGCGTCGACGACGAGATTGGTGGCCTTCATGTCGCCGTGGCGGATCTGTGCGGCATGGAGGCGGTCGATCAGCCCGGTCAGAGCGGGGAGTGCGTGCATGTGCCGATCGATGGTTTGACCGTCTCGCGGCCAGTGTACGGACAGATTGACGCCCGCCTGATGGTCGCAGATCAGGAAGGCCCGCGCGCGGAAGGGCCCCCAGCGCTCTTCGATCAGCGCCCGCGGCGGTGGGGTGTCGATCCCGATCAGCTGGAGCATGTGGGCGTTGCGCCACGCCGTGCGGCCGCGGCTGGAACGCAGGCAGCGGCGCAGGAGATGCCACCGGTTTTTCAAGTTGTAGCGTTTGATCACCAGGGTCCGGCCATGATGACGAACACGGACGACGGTCGCACTGTTGCCTTCCTTGAGGGGATGCCCCGCGTCCATCGTCCGGTCGGGATCATCCAGCAGCGGCTGAATGGCATCCGTATGCCACTGGCGGTCGTAGGCCGCGTAGCGCCGCCAGCTGCGGCGAACAGCGATATCCGTGCAATTGCGGGTGACTTTGGCCGCCCGCCGTCGCATGCGCTTGTGGCGGCAGCGTCGCATCAGGTGTTTCAGTTGCCGGAGGCGAGCCGGATGGTCCCCCAATCCGCGCTGCTGTTCATAGGCCTCTAAGGCCTCGGGCGCCCAGCGCTCGGCGTCCGGGTCGAACTGGACCAGGAAATGGGCCAGGTTGGCCAGGCGGCGGCGCCGGCGCAAGAACGCCGGCGGCGGCAACGCCCGCACGGCATCGCCGTCGATCATCAAAACCTGGTTGGGGGCGACCAGAAAATTGCCGGGATGGACGTCCCGCTGGACATAGCCGCAGCGATGCAGGCGGGCGATCAGACGGGCGCATGTTCCTATCATGATTCGGCGCGCCGGGTCTTCCGCGTCCGGCCAGCAATCCGCCAGGCTGCGGGCCCCCGCGACGGCGGAGGTCAACACCAGGGGGGTCTTTTCATCCTCCAGGGTGGTCGGGCGCAACAGGGCCGGGGTGGGAATGCCGGCCTGCTGCAGCGCGGCAATGCCCGCACGCTCACGCCGGAAGTGGCGCCGGGCATGCCGGGGCGCCAGGAACAGCTTGACAATGACGTCGTCGCCTTTGGCCCGGGAAGCGCGGCAGACCAGGCGTTTTCCGGGCAGATGCCGCAATACGGCCCGGCAGGTGATGATCTCGCCCGAATCGCCGGCGGACAGGCGCAGGCGAAACGGCGCCCGCAGATGCCGCTGGGCCCGGCGCAAGCGATCAGGTCGGATGACTTCCGGCGATGGAACGCGCGGGCGGTTCCCCGGATTTGCCTGGGATGCGGTCATGGCCGTCACTGATACTAGCTAATGGGCCGGAAAGCAATTGGACCGCGCCTCCGGCACGCGGAAGTTCCGATCGGGGCGTTGCCGTTTCAGGCGCCTGGGGATGCATCGATCACGGCGGCGCCCGTTGGCGCAAAACGGACCGATGGCCTGTCTTGCTAAAGACGGCCAAGCCTGATAGGAAGGTCACCGCGGTGGCCGAGAACCTCGCAACGAAGAAGATCGATTGCGTTATTATTTCACGACGCCGGATGGCAGGAAGGCAGCGCCGGATCATGGGTCTAAACAAGGAATTGCTGGACATTCTGGTTTGCCCGCAGTGCAAGGGGGATATCCACCTCAACGACGAGCAGAGCGGTTTGGTTTGCGAGGCTTGTCGCCTGGTCTACGCGATCAAGGACGACATACCGATCATGCTGATCGACGAGGCCTTGCCGCTGGATTCATGAGCCAGCCCCGCCCGGCATCCCCGGCCAAACTCGTCATCGGGTTTCTGGTGGGTGAGAAATCGCTGGCCCGCGGCATCATGGACGCGCTGGGCGAAACGTTCGGTGCCTTGGATCTGGTCAGTCCATGGTTGAGATTTGAATACACCGACTATTACGCCCGGGAGATGGGGGCGCCGCTTTACCGACGCATGCTGGCCTATAAACAACTCGTTCCCCAGGACGCGTTGCCGGACGTCAAGCATGCCACCAACCGGCTCGAAACCCGATATGCGCTCGACGGCCGGCGGCGCGTCAATATCGATCCGGGTGTGCTCCTGCGTGAACGCTTTGTCCTGGCCACGGGAAAAAACTTTGCCCACCGCATCTACCTGGGTCGAAGCATCTACGCGGACCTCACCCTGGTCTATCGCCGGGGCGGTTTCCAGACGCTGCCGTGGACTTATCCCGATTACGCCGACGCCCGCCTGCAGGCTTTTCTCATGCGGGCCCGCCAAAAACTGGCGCACGATTTAAAGGCGATTGCAGGCGGCCCATCGGAAGCCCCGCCGGACTAGCGGCGGAAGGAAATATTCGATGCTGCAAAGCATGACGGCTTTTGCCCGCTGTGAAAAGCACGATGCGAACTACGAAGTCGTTACCGAGATTCGCAGCTACAACAGCAAGAACCTCGACCTGCTCGTGCGCCTGCCCCATTTCGCTCAGGCCCTGGAGGAACGCATCAAATCCATGGCGAGCCGCCGCTTGCACCGCGGCCGTGTCGAAATCAGGGCGGATATCCGTGAAGTGGGCGAGGACGTCCGCCGGTTCGAGGTCGATCTGCCCAAAGCCCAGGCCTACCACCAGGCCCTGGAAAAACTGCGGTCCGCCTTCGAACTGGACGGTAAGGTCGGACTGGAGATGCTGGCGGCCGCCGGCGGCATCATCAAGCCGGCTGAGGATGAAAAGGACCTGGAGGCGCTTTGGGAGGTCGTGGCTGCCGGACTGGCCGAAGCCTTCGACGGGCTCATCGACATGCGCGGCCGCGAGGGACGACACCTGGCGGACGACTTCGCCAAGCGGCTGCAGACCATCGAAGATATTATCGCGGCGGTGCATCGCGCCAGCCAGGGACTGCTGGAGGCCTATCAGCAGCGTCTCAAGGAGCGGATCGCGGCGCTCACCCGGGGCGTGGTGGAAATCGATCCGGCGCGGATCGCCCAGGAGGCTGCCCTCCTGGCCGACCGCAGCGACATCTCCGAAGAAATCGTTCGGGCCCGGAGTCACCTCGAGCAGTTCCGTCACATCCTGACCCATGAATCACCGGCCGGCCGCAAACTGAACTTCCTGGTCCAGGAATTCAATCGCGAATTCAACACCATGGGAGCCAAGACCGGCAAGGCCGAAGTCTCGCACCTGGTGGTTGAACTGAAGACGGAACTGGAAAAGATCCGGGAGCAGGTCCAGAATGTCGAATAAAGACACCACGCCGCCACCGAAAACCGTTCGCGGCCGGCGGCGGCCGGCCACGCCTGAGGAGGTCAGCGCGCGCATGGAGCCCCGACTACTGAATATCGGATTCGGCAGCACCGTGGTCGCCGATCGGGTGGTGGCGATCGTCTCGCCCAACTCGGCGCCCATGAAACGTCTCAAGGACGAGGCCAAAAAGGAGCAGCGGCTGATCGACGCCACCCATGGCCGACGGACCCGCTCCATTATTATCGTGGACAGCAACCATATCATTCTTTCTGCGATTCAGGCGGAAACGATTTCACAACGTTTTCTGACGGTGAAAGAAAACGGATGAGTCCCGAGCGGACTAAAAAAACGCTCGCGTCGGTTCCCCCCCGCCGTGAAGACACGCGGCCCTCCCGTGGGCGCCTCTTCATTCTCTCGGCCCCGTCCGGTGCGGGCAAGTCGACCCTCTGCGGCCTTTTGCGCGAGCGCCTGCCCGGCCTGCGCTACTCCGTGTCCTACACCACACGCGCGCCCCGGCCGGGGGAAATCGCTGGTGATGACTATTTTTTTATCGATGAAGCCGCGTTCCGGGACGGTATCGCCAATGGCCGCTGGGCTGAATGGGCCCGGGTTCACGGCCACTACTACGGGACCGCTTCGGATTTTATCGACCAAAGGTTGGCTCAGGGGCACGATCTGCTGCTGGATATCGACGTCCAGGGGGCCGCCCAGTTGGTGGCGCAATACCCCCAGGCGGTGACCATCTTCATCATGCCGCCTTCCGTGGAGGTGCTCAGGCAGCGCCTGGCGAACCGGGAGACCGACAGCGCCGAAGTCATTGACCGGCGGCTGCGTAACGCCGCCGATGAGATGGCGGCTCGCTCCCGCTACCGGCATATTGTCGTCAATGATCGACTCGAGCGGACGCTCGAAGATCTGCTGGCCATTCTGGCCCCCAACGATTGAGGTGCCGAAAACGCTTCGGTCGCCCCACACCAGCGGGGAGAATTCATGGCGCCAGCCGCTACCGAAATTCTTTATGGTGTGCACCCCCTGGAGGAAGCACTGCGCGCCGGGCGACGGCGCTTCGAAACCCTTTACATTCGCAAAGGGCGCTCGGAGCGCCGCCTGGCGGCCATCGCGGCCGAGGCCGCCGATCGTGGGGTCTGCGTCACCTACGCCGACGAGAGCGATTTGCGCAAGCTCGTGGGGCATGGCGGGCATCAGGGCCTTTGCGCCCGGGTGGATCCGCTGCCGGTCTGGTCGCAGAGCCGCCTCCTGGAAGCGGTGGCGTCGGCATCCCGGCCGCCGTTCTGGGTCCTGCTCGACAATATCCAGGATCCGCAGAACTTGGGCGCGATTGTACGCACCGCTTATTGTGCCGGGGTCGACGGCGTGGTGATTCCCCGCGACCGGGCGGCGCCGCCGCTGCCTTCGGTCTCCAAAGCATCGGCTGGCGCAATGGAGCACCTTCCGGTCGTCCGGGTGACCAACCTGGTCAACCTGATCCGTCAGCTCAAGAAAGCCGGCCTCTGGGTGGCGGGGCTCGATGCCCGGGCGGATCGCCAGGTTTTTACGACCCCGCTCGGCGGTCCGTTGGCTCTGGTGATCGGCAGCGAGGACCAGGGTCTGCGTCGCCTGGTAAAATCCCATTGCGACTGGCGTGTGGCCATCCCCCAGGCCCGGGCCTTCGATTCGCTGAATGCCTCCGTGGCTGCGGCATTGGCGATCTACGAAGTTTTCCGTCAGCGTCTGCCCGAAAAATGAAGGGTACGACGATGCGCGGTAGGTGGCCAGGAAGGTCGTATCCCCGAGTATGGCTGTGTTGGGGCCGGAACGCACACCAGCCACAGCCGACCTGAGGACGCCATCGCGCATTGGACGGGAAAGCGGCGGAAGTGCGATTCGCTTTTGGCGATTAGCGCCGGCCCCGTCCCGATGCCGGGGTGCCACTGAACCATGGACGAATGCGCTGATCGCGCTTATCGACTTATGCGGGGTGGGCCGACGAATACGCCAATGATCATGTGCGCACGATCTTAGCAGCACCACGTGTCAATCGTCCGGTCGACCGACGGGAGGAGGGATGTGGTCTGATGGCTGAATACCCGGGGATCACCGCCGCTGGTTCGCGCCGCTTCTTCCAGGTGCTGGCGGATTTTGTTTTCCCAAGCCGCTGTGCCGGCTGTGGATCGTTCTGGCATGCGCCGCCTCGGGGAAAGCCCGGGGCGGCGGTATCGAACGGCATATTCGATCCGATCCGGCGTTTTCTGTGCCCGGACTGCCTCGATGGCTGCCGCGAAGTGAAGCGTCCCATGTGCTCACGCTGCGGGTTGATGTTTTCCGATTCCAGCGGCGACGACCACCGCTGCAGTGATTGCCTGTCCCGGCCCGGGTCTTACGGCAAGGCCCGGGCCGTGGGCGTGTACGCCGGGGGGGTGATGGACCTGGTGCACCAGCTCAAGTATCAGGGACGCTTGGCCCTGGTCCCCGCCATGGGACACATGTTAGAGGGTGCCTATCGCCGCTACTGGTCCGAGTGTCCCGGGGACTGGGTGATCCCGATTCCATTGCATCGTCGTCGGCTGCGCCGGCGCGGGTTCAATCAGGCCGACCTGCTGCTGCGATCCTGGCTGAAGCGCGCGGATGCGGCCGGCTCTTCGAGTCCCGCAAGGGGGGCGCACATTCTGGA
>JASJCV010000292.1 GCA_030065275.1 Desulfobacterales bacterium
CGCTTCTGGATGACATGAATGGTCATCCGGGCATGGCGGCTTTTCGTGAAAAGGGTTACGAGATCATTACCTTCTGAAATATTCAGGACAGGTATTACGCCCTTCCTGTTACTTTTCTTATACGCGCAAGAAAAGATGAACTCGCAAAAGTCATATTTCAGACGGTTTCGGAAAAAGTTCGAGATCAAGGCTTGCGAATCCCGAGGAATGAGGCGTACTTGCGGTACGCCGCAATGACGAGGGAAGAAGCGTAACGCCGATATCGGACTTTTTACGGGACCGTCAAGAAAAGTAACCAAAAGAAGGGGCCCGCGCCCCGCTTAACCCTGCGCGCCGCCCATCCACTGCTTGAAGCCGCGCTTCATATCGTCATGCGGCGTTATCCCGTTCGCCCGGGTGCTCATAATCGGTCGACTGCTGCGCGCCTCGCCTCACGAGACGCCTTGCCTGACACCGTGACGCTTGCTGCAATGAGCGGTTGCTACAGACGGCGCGCGCGGAAACGCGCTGTCGCTTAGACAGTCCGCGCGCTTTTTCCGTCCGCCGCGCCGATGCTCGGCGCGGGGCAAAGGGAACGGAACACCAACATGCTGCGGATTTCAGCGGGTACGGAAGTCGATCGTGGTTTTTTCAACAACAGGTGAGGGCCACCTCGAGATATCGTGAATAGAATATGCCTACTGTCGACCTAACCCACCGTGCCATCAAACGGCATATCAGGGAGATTCTCCAAGGCGGCGATTTTTCGGCCGCCATGGCTGCCTTGGAGGGCTTTCCGGCCCGACGGGCGGTCAATCCGCTGATCTCCTTTTTTTGCAGCGGCGACAGTCGCCTGCGCTGGCGGGCCGTCAGCGGCATGGGGGTGGTGGTGAGCCGGCTGGCCGAAAACGAGATGGAATCCGCGCGGGTGGTCATGCGACGCCTCATGTGGACGCTCAACGATGAATCCGGCGGCATTGGCTGGGGCGCCCCCGAGGCCATGGGAGAAATCACGGCCCGGCACGCCGGCCTGGCCCGGGAGTTCGCTTGTATCCTGGTCTCCTACATCCGACCGGACTGCAACTATCTGGAGCACCCCGTTTTGCAGCGCGGCGTTTTATGGGGCCTGGGACGTCTGGCCCACGCCCGCCCGGAAAAAGTGATGGATGCGGCCCCGTTTGCCGTCCCTTTTCTCAAATCACCCGACGCTTTGCATCGCGGCCATGCGATATGGTTGTTGCGGGCCCTGGACCAGCGCTTGCCCGAGGATGTCCGCGACACCCTGTCCAGGGATCGTGAGTGCTTCGAATTCTATTTTGACGGCGATCTTTCCGAGGCGGCGGTGGGCGATGCCCTGCGGGGGAACCTGCCGCCCGCCCAAAGTCGACGCTAATTCCGAAACAGGAGAATCCTTCCCATGACCGAATCCCCCACACCCCGTCCAATAGCCACCGCGGATCTCTGCGATGCCCATGCCGATAAACTCCAGATCGCCCGACCCGAGTTCAGGATTTATGGGGGGCGCCGGTCGTTCGGCGGCCGGATCCACACCGTCCAGGTTTTCAAGGACAATGTCCTCGTGCGGCGCCAGATTGAAAAAACCGTCACGGACGCTGTCCTCGTGATCGATGGGGGTGGCTCGCTCGAGTGCGCCCTGGTGGGGGACATGCTTGCCGGGCTGGCCGTGCAGAACGGTTGGCAGGGCATTGTGGTCAACGGCTGTATCCGCGATGCGGCCGCCATTGCCGCCCTGCCTATCGGCATCCGGGCGTTGAATACCCACCCGCTCAAGAGCGGGAAGCGGGGCGCGGGGCAGGAGGATCTGCCTGTGACCTTTGCTGGGGTGACCTTCCGGCCAGGTGAATATCTGTATGCCGATGAGGATGGGATGGTGGTGTCGGCCACCAAGTTGCTGTAGTCCCTGAATCGCTGGTCAGGTATTTTGGATTTCTTTCGCGCTATCCCCCGTTTTGTCTGTTCATTGGTTTATTTTCTTACACGCGTAAGCAAACGAACCAAAAAGAAGGCGCCCACGCCCCGCTCACCCCTGCGCGTCGCCAAACCGGGGGATGAAGCGTCGCCTTATGCCGCCATGCCGCGTTCTCCAATTCGCTCGCGTGCTCACAATCTGACGATTGCTGCGCGTCTCGCTTCTTTGGGCGCCTTGCCTGACAGCATGACGCTCGCTTCATTGTCCGGTTTATATGAGCAGCGCGCGCGGGCTTTGTCCGGCCGCATCGCCAATGCTCGACGCCGGACAAAGGGTTAATTCGCCGCCACCAAACCTCAACGTCTTTATTGAGATAGGTCAATTCAATGCCCGGCTCTTTCGGTTAAAGTCATTCGTGTTTAGCATTGAAGCTTGAAAAGCAATGGAGGGCCGGAAGATGCAATGGACGCCCGAGGCTGAAAAAGCCGTCAGGAAGGTGCCGTTTTTCGTGCGCAAGCGGGTGCGGGTACGGGTGGAGAAGGAGGCCGCCGCCGAAGGTAAGCCCGTGGTGACCCTGGCTGAGGTCAAGGCCACCCAGCGCCGCTACCTGAACAACATGGAGGCCGAAATACGCGGCTTCCAACTCGACAGCTGCTTCGGGCCCAACGGTTGCCCCAATCGCGCCGCGCCTTCCGAAAGCATCGTGCCGCGGATCCAGGCCCTGCTGGAGGAGGCCGATCTTCTGGGCTTTCTCAAACAGACCGTTTCCGGCAAACTGCGTTTTCACCACGAGCTGCGGGTGACCGTGGCGGATTGCCCCAATGCCTGTTCCCAGCCGCAGATCAAGGATATCGGCATCATCGGGGCTTGCCGTCCGGCCACAACGGACAACGCATGCACCCAGTGCGAGGCCTGCGTGGAGGCTTGTCCGGAAGCGGCCGTCGAACTGGGGGACGCGGTGCCGGTGATTGACGGCGCACGCTGCATCGCCTGCGGCAAATGCGTGGCCGCCTGCCCGACAGAGACCCTAGTGGCGGGCCAAACCGGCTACCGGGTCCAATTGGGGGGCAAACTCGGCCGGCATCCCCGCCTGGCCACTGAACTGCCCGGCATCCACGACGAAGACGGGGTTGTCCGCATCGTACGGGACTGCATCACATTCTACAAGGCCCGAAGCCGCAACGGCCGGCGCTTGGCCGAACTGCTCTCGGCGGCGGACATCGAGACCTACGGCCGGACCGGAGAATTTCCCGGCCCGGGCGGAGAAGCCTCCTGACGCTCAATACCGTTTCCCGCGCCGCACGCAGGGGCGGCCGCGTTGACATTCGAACCGCACGAATTACTGTCAATGTTGGGCAAGTTTGGCGCAGTTGAGTCCATACTCAGGAGGTTGCCCATGAAGAATGTCAGCGCGTTTGAAGCCAGCTGTCTGCAGGACGAAATGGAGCGGGTTACGGATGCGGTCCGGCATTGCGACTACGGCTCCACCAGCATGGAGGAGCACATTTACTGCTACTAGGAAACCGCCCTTTCCGGCGTGCGGCGGTCCCAAGCCTGTTTCGAATAAACTTAAAAAGTCGGCGGTTGGAAAGCCCGGGACCTCCCGGGCTTTCTGCTGATGGATCGAATCGATTTCACACCATTCACGTCAGGAGACATGTCATGGCCCAACAGACATTTAATGTACCCCAAATCTCCTGCGGCCACTGCGTGAAGGCCATCAAGGACGAGCTTTCCGAGATGCCCGGCGTCCAGTCGGTGCAGGGCAGCCCCGAAAACAAAACCGTCGTGGTCGACTGGGGCGCGCCCGCATCCGAGGATGCCATCCGCGCCAGACTGCGGGAAATCAACTACCCGGCCGACTGACCGTGGCGACACGCACGATCACCCTGCCGGTCAGCGGGATGACCTGCGCCAACTGCGCCATGAACATCGAGCGCAGCATGCGCAAGCTGCCCGGCGTGGAAGATGCCAGCGTCAATTTCGCGGCCGAACGGGCCGAGGTGGCCTACGACGCTACCCGCATTCAGGTCGCGGACCTGGTGGCCGGCGTGGAAAAGGCCGGCTTCAAGGTCCCCACCGCCCGGGTGGAATTGACCCTTACCGGGATGACCTGCACCAACTGCGCCATGAACATCGAGCGCACGCTCGCCAGGCGCACGCCAGGAGTGGCCCGGGCGTCCGTCAATTTTGCCGCCGAAACGGCGGCCGTCGACTACCTCCCCTCGGACACGGACGTCGGAGATATCGTTGCGGCCATTGAAAACGCCGGATTCGGCGCCATCGCGCCGGACGAGAACGCCCTGGAAGACGATGCCGAAGCCCAGGCCCGCCGGGCCGAGATCCGCGACCAGACGCGCAAATTTGTGGTGGGCCTGGTATTTGCCCTGCCGCTTTTCATCCTCAGCATGGCGCGCGATTTTGCCCTGACAGGGGCCTGGAGTCATGCCCCTTGGGTCAACGGGCTCTTTGCCCTGCTGGCTACGCCGGTGCAGTTCTATACGGGCTGGGACTACTATACCGGGGCTTGGCGCAGCCTGAAAAACCGTACGGCCAACATGGACGTCCTCGTGGCCATGGGCTCATCCGTGGCTTATCTTTACTCGCTGGTCGTTTTGTTCTGGCCGGCGGCCGGCGATCATGTCTATTTCGAGACCTCGGCGGTCATCATCACTCTGATCAAGCTGGGCAAGATGCTCGAAGCGCGCACCAAAGGCAAGACCGGCGGTGCCATTCGCAAACTGATCGGCCTGCGACCCAAGACCGCGACCCGCATCGTCAACGGCGAAGAACATGACGTGGCCGTAACGCAGATCGTCGTGGGCGACATTCTGCTGGTGCGTCCGGGCGAGCGCATTCCCGTGGACGGCATCGTTCTCGAGGGTCAGAGCGCCGTGGACGAATCCATGCTTTCAGGGGAGTCCATCCCGGTGGACAAACAACCCGAAGACCCGGTGGCGGCCGGCACGATCAACGGTCAGGGCCTGATCCGCTTTCGGGCCACCCGGGTCGGGCGGGACACCGCCCTGGCCCAGATCGTGCGTCTCGTCCAGGAGGCCCAGGGCAGCAAGGCCCCCATCCAGGCTGTCGCCGACCGCGTGGCCGCCGTTTTCGTGCCGGCCATCATCGCCGTGGCCCTGGTCACTTTCGGCATCTGGTGGGCGCTGAGCGGCGAAATCGCCCCGGCCATGATCCGGCTGGTGGCCGTGCTGGTGATCGCCTGCCCCTGCGCGCTGGGGCTTGCCACGCCGACGGCCATTATGGCCGGCACCGGGAAGGCTGCCGAGAGGGGCATTCTATTCAAAAACAGCACGGCGCTCGAGCAGACCACGCACCTCGATACCGTCGTGCTCGACAAGACCGGTACCATTACCGAAGGCAAGCCCCGGGTGACCGATGCCATTGCCCTGGAAGCATTCGACGGTGACCGGCAGGCACTGCTGCGACTGGCCGCTTCCGTCGAAAAGGGTTCCGAGCATCCCCTGGGACGGGCGATCGTGGCTCAGGCTGAAGCCGAAGGTCTCGAACTGTGGCCGCTCAGCGATTTCCAGGCCACCGGCGGCGCCGGGGTAAGGGCCGCGATCGATGGCCGGCACGTCATGATCGGCAAGCCCCGGTGGTTCGAAGAACAGGCCTATCGCATGAATGGGGCCGAGGAGATCGTTAAAGTTCTGCAGGCCGAAGGCAAGACCGTACTGGTGGTTGCGCGGGAAGAGACGATCTGTGGATTGGTGGCCCTGTCCGACATTCTCAAACCGGATTCGGCCGAAGCGATCGGGGATCTGAAAAAATTGGGCCTCGACGTCGTCATGCTCACCGGTGACAACCACGCAGCCGCAAGGGCGATGGCGACCTACCTGGGAATCGATGCGATTGAGGCCGAGGTGCGCCCCAACGAAAAGTCATTGCGGGTCAAACACCTGCAGGACGAAAACCGCAAGGTCGGCATGGTGGGCGACGGCATCAACGACGCCCCGGCCCTGGCTCAGGCCGACGTGGGACTGGCCATCGGGACCGGCACCGACGTGGCCATCGAAACGGCCGATGTCATCCTTTCCAGCGGTAGTCTTGGCGGCATCGTACGGGCCATCGGCTTGAGCCGCGCCACCCTGCGGACCATCCGTCAGAACCTGTTTTGGGCCTTTGGCTACAATGTGATTCTCATCCCGGTGGCCGCCGGCGTGCTCTATCCCTTCGAGGGCCTGCCCATGATGCTGCGCCAGCTCCACCCCATCCTGGCCGCCCTGGCCATGGCCTTCAGCAGCATTTCGGTGGTTACCAACAGCCTCCGGCTCTACCGATC
>JASJCV010000293.1 GCA_030065275.1 Desulfobacterales bacterium
AGCCCACGCCGGGCCAGCCGAGCGCAGAAGGCATCGTCCCAGGCCACCATCTGGGTCCCCAGCCCCATGACCAGCAAAAGGGCCGGGTGATCCGGGCGTCCGAATTGCTGATAGGCGATGCGAACCTCTCCGGCTTGGGCATATTCGGGGGCGTCGGTCGTCATGGTCATCGGTGATCGGGTCTATCGACGAATTTAAAACTATTTCGGTATGTTTGGTCACCATAACACAGTGATGTCGAAAACGGCAAGGCCGGCGCAAAGGAGCCCCCAGTTTTCTTTTGACTTCATGGTGTTTTTGCCCTATGCAATTTAAATAAGCTGCAAGTCAGCGATAGTTGAAAGGCCAAACCTGCCGCGAGGCAGGGACGGAAAGCCACGGGTCTTAAAAAGACAGCCGGGCTGCCGATGATCGCAGAACACCGAATCGCATCGGACAGCCGGTCGATTCGGTTTTTCGTTGGGGCCCACCGAAGCCAACGAAAAATGAAACGCTATCTCTTTTCCAACAGCATCGTCATCACCCTGCTCGCCCTGTTGCTGCTCGCCGGCAGCTATCTGGAACTGCAGCCGCTATACGCCCCGGAAGCCTTGACCTTCGACCGCCTGACGGCGCTGCGCACCAGCCCGCCGGGCGATGCGGTCGTCCTGGTGGCCGTCGACGAGGCCAGCATCCGCCAGATCGGCCCATGGCCCTGGCCGCGGAGCACGATCGCCCGCGGCATCGAGCGGCTTTCGCGCAACGGCGCGGCCGCCGTCGGCTTGACCCTGCTGTATCCGGATCGCGCGCTCAACCCGGCCCTGGACGAAATCGACGCTCTGCGGTCCGATCTGGGTCCGGTGCGCACCAAATCGCAGAAGCAGCTGGCCGCACGGATCCGAGCGAAACTGCAGACCGCCCGCCACCGTCTGGACCAGGATCGTCAGCTCATCAATGCGATTCGCGGGACCACGAACGCCGCGCTGCCCTACCGCCTTATCTGGGGGGCGCCGGACAGCGTGGAGCCACCGCCGCTCTCCGGTCTGTTGACCATCAACTCCCGACGCATGGAGGGTATCGAGGCCGGCGCGCCGAGCCCGCTGAGCGCTCTCCACCGGGTCGCCGCCCCCCTGCGTGCGCCCCGGCAGGCACCGATCGGCTTTCAGGAGACCTTCCGCGAACTGGCCGGCAAAGCCGGGGCTCTGGGCTTTATCGACATCCACCCGGACAGGGACGGCATCGTGCGCCGCCTGCCCCTGCTCACGCCGTACCGTAATCGCGACCTGGCATCTTTGGCCCTGCAGCTGGCCCTGAAAACACAAGGGGCGAGCATCAGGAAGCTGACACTGGAAGACGGCAACGGGCCGTCATGTCAAATCAAAATCGGCACAACCGTGATCCCGACGGACGCCGACCGCGCGCTGTTCATCGACTACCCCCGCGACGGGCATCCGATCCCGATCCTGTCCTTTGCCGCGCTTCTGGATGAGGCCGCCGACCTGACGCTGATCAGGGGCAAGGTCGCCGTCATCGGCTTGACCGACGATACCGCCACGCGGGTTTACCCCATTACCGGCGGGCGGACGGCCACCGTTCCCGAGATCAACGCCGCCGGGCTGGCCACCCTTCTGAGCGGGCGTTTCCTGCAACGGCCTGCGTGGTCGCCCCTGGTGGAGGGGGCCGCCCTGCTCTACTTCCTTTTCTTCCTGCTGATCGTCATACCGAGGGTCCGGCTGCGGATCGGCGGCCTGATCCTGCTCGTATTTCTGATCACCTGGTGGGCTGCCGCCGGCGTGAGCCTGGTGCATTTCGGCTATTGGCTCTGGTTTTATCCACCCCTCATCCTGTGTATCACGGGTTTCGGTCTGACGGCCGCCCGACAGATCGCCCGACGCCTGAAAAGCGAGAACCTCGAGTTGAACCGCTCGCTGGGGCTGTCATTCCAGACCCAGGGAATGCTGGACATGGCCCTGGATAAATTCCTCCAGTGCCCGGTGGAAGACAAGACCGTGCGGGATCTGCTCTACAACCTGGCCCTTGATTTCGAACGCAAGCGTATGGGGGACAAAGCGCTCGCGGTTTACGAACACATCCTCAAGGCGGGACGTTTCAAGGATGTCAAACAACGCATCAAGAAGCTCCGCGAGCACGACAAGGCCGCCCTTCGCCCCGAGGGACTCAACGGGGCCGGTGCGACCCTGCGCCTGACCAACACCGACACGCTGCCGACCTTCGGGCGCTACGAGATCATGAAGGAACTCGGGCAAGGTGCCATGGGGACCGTCTATCTGGGCCGGGACCCCAAGATCAATCGGCAGGTGGCCATCAAGACCCTGCAGTATGGCAGCGTGCCCGCCGAGGAACTGGCCGAGGTCAAAGCCCGCTTTTTCCGCGAGGCCGAGGCCGCCGGCAAGCTTTCCCACCCCCACATCGTCACGGTCTACGATATCGGCGAGGAGCACGACATCGCCTACATGGCCATGGAACTGCTGGAGGGAACGGAACTGACGCCGTTCTGCCGACCGGGTCAGCTCCTCCCGGTGGCCGAAGTCGTCGATATCATGGCCGCGGTGGCCGAGGCGCTGGCCTACGCCCACCAGCAGGGCGTCGTTCACCGCGACATCAAGCCGGCCAACATCATGCGGCTGCAAAACGGTTCGATCCGGGTCACGGACTTCGGCATCGCCCGCGTGATGGACAAGACCAAAACGAAGACCGGCATTGTCATGGGCACCCCGTCCTATATGTCGCCCGAACAGGTGGCCGGCAAAAAGGTGGACGGCCGTTCCGACCTTTTCTCTCTGGGCATCGTCTTCTACGAAATGCTCTGCGGCCAGAAACCGTTTGAGGGGGAAACCATTGCCGCCCTGATGTACGCCATCTCCAAATCGCCCTTCAAACCCCTGGCCGAGGTGGTACCGGACCTGCCGCCCTGCTGCATCGAGATCGTCGGCAAGATGCTCAACAAGGGCGTGTCGCGCCGTTACAAGTCGGCCGAGATGGCCCTGGAAGCCATGCGCGCATGCCGGGGCGGCGAAACCCCCTAAAATCCAATCAAAGGACCGAACACCATGGCCGCCACCCGCATGCGGCCGGCAACGAAGTAAATCCGGAGGGAAGTCATCATGCTGGAAATAACCGTTGAACTGAAAGACACCATCCTCGACACCTACAAGATCGACAAGCCCGAGATCACCATCGGCCGCAACAAGGCCAACGACATCACCATCGACAATCTGGCCGTATCCGACCGGCACGCCCGCATCTACAAGTCCAAGGGGGCGTACGTCATGGAGGATCTCGACAGCACCAACGGCACCATCGTCAACGGCCGCAAAATCAAGCAGATCACCCTGCGCGGGGGCCTGCAGGTGGAGGTCGGCAAGCACATTCTGCTCGTGGAGATGACCGGGGCCGACAAAACCAGTCCGGATTTCGACCGCACCATGAAAATTTAACCCGGGCCACCGGCCGCTCTCTGCCGGCAGCGGCGGCGGACCGCCCCTTTTGGACCCCATGTCGGCGGGCATACCGGCCGATCTTCACAGGCCATCCGTTTCGGTCCGCCCCACAGAAAAACGGCCGACCGTACCGGTCGGCGGATCCAGGGGCAAGGGGTTATTGCGGGCCCTGCTCGCCCGGCGAGGTTTCGCCCTTCGGCTCGGGTGCCAGGGTAAAACGCCACTCGCAGAACTGGTCTTCGGGGTGAGGATCGGGAGGGGCGAAGCGGCATTCCACCCGGATGGCGGGATCGATGACGTGGGCGAACCCCTCGAATTCGCGGCGGTGCATCTCCTTGCAATTGTATTCTCCCAGGCCGCGCTTCAGGCGGGCCACCTGGGTCGGGCAGGAGGGTACCCGCAGCACGACCGCATCGCCGGTCGCCTCGATCGCGTACCCCACCAGGATGCTCCACGGGAAAAGCCGCAGGGCCTGGACAAAGCCCTCGAGACCTCCGGCCTTGATGTCGAAGCGTTTCACCAGATCCCGGGCCGCCATGGCCGACACGCGCCCCCAGACGTCCTCGTTGATCTGGTCGGCCGTGTCCTGACCGTACTTCGCCGTCACCTCGAGAAACCAGAAAGCGTCTACCACGCGGTAGTGCCACAGTAGAAACGCGAGGTAGTCCCGCATCTGCCCGCGGTCCATGTTGTCGAAACAATCAAGATCCATTGAGCGATTTACTCCATGAGTGTCCGTGCCCGGGCCAGGATACGCGCCACGTTGGGCAGTGCCGCCGCCTCGCGGCGGCGATTAAAGGGAAGTGTATCGACGGTGCACACACGCCCGAAACGGGCGCTGATGTCGGCCGTCATCAGGATTGCCGCAATCTCCCCGGAAAGGCCAAACCGCTGGTAATCTTCGTCCACCACCAGCACCCGACCCGTACGCCGGGCCGCTTCGCAGACGGTCTTTTCATCCAGGGGCGCCACGCCGCGCAGATCGACGACCTGGGCGGAGATACCTTCCGACGCCAGGACCTCGGCCGCCTCCAGACAGCGGTGGACCCCGACGCCCAGGCTGATGAGCACCAGGTCGTCTCCTTCCCGCAGCGAGGCGGCCTCTCCCAGGGGCAGCGGTCGCCAGATTCGGGGGGCCGGCCCGCGGGCCCCGGCCGCCGGAACGTCGAAGCTGACCGTTTCCCGTCCGCCCCGGCCCAGGAACCCCAGCCAGCCCTCGGACAGCAGCTTGTGCTCCAGGAATAGCGTCGGCCCCTCGTCGGCCAGGGCCGCCGTCATCAATCCGCCGGCATCGGCCGGGTTTGATGGCACCACCACATTCAGACCGGGGATGTGGCCCAACCAGCCCCAGAGACTCTGGGAGTGCTGACCCCCATCGCCATAACCGCCGCCACAGGGCGCTCTGACCACCAGCGGCGCTTTCCAGCGGCCACCGGAAAAGACCTCGATTTTAGCGGCGTGATTGAGAAGCGCATCCATGGCCACACCCAGAAAGTCGACCATGTAGACCTCCACCACCGGACGCAGACCGGCCATGGCGGCACCGACGGCGGCCCCGATAAAAGCCGCTTCGCTGATCGGTGTGGCCCGTACGCGCTCCCGCCCGAAGCGCACGAAGAGATTGCGGCGCAGGGTGTGGACATCCTCGCCCATGATCAGGATTCGGTCGTCCTCGGCCATGGCCTGGGCCAGGGCGGCCTCGATGGCTTCATCGAACAAAATCACGGTCATCGGTACGCTGCTCGCGTTCGGTTTCAGCGGCGATCGCCACCGCTGTCTCGATTTCGCCCCTTACGGCCTGGTCGATCGCCGCCACCCGGTCGGGGCTCATTTTCAATTGTTTGCGGCATTGGGCCAGCGGGTCGTAACGACCCCAGACCGCCTTGAGCGCCGTTCGCCCCACCAGACGGGAAATCGTTGCAAGGCTGCCCACACGTCGCGTCACCGGCGCCCCCCGGCCGCGAGTGGCCGCTTTGAACAGCGACGGCGCCATCTGCCTGAGCTGGTCTCCGGGCTGGCGGGCGATCTGCACCAGCGGGTCGCCCAGAAAGTGACCTTCGGGGTGCCTGCATTTAAAATGCAGAAAAGAGGGCCCGCCGCCGCCCCGGGCGCGGCGCAGCGCTTTGGCGGCCGCACGCCAGACCGTCGTCACATCCGAACCGTCCGTCGCATGATAAGCCAGACCAAAGCCCTGCGCGCGGTCGGCCAGGCGGCCGGCGGTGACGGAATCGGATGCGGTGGTGATGGCCAGGTTGTCGTCTTTGCAAATAAACAGGACAGGCAGTTTCCAGACCGCCGCCAGGTTGAAGGACTCCATGAGCATGCCCTGATTCACGGCCCCTTCGCCGAAAAAGGCCAGGCTGACCGTACCCGGTCTGAGTTGCCGGGCGGCGAGGGCAAAACCGACGGCGGTGGGCCCGGCCGCCCCGACAATACCCGAGGAGGCCGCCAGATGCTCGGGGGCAAAAAGATGCATGTGGCCGCCCATGCCACCGCAGAGCCCGTCCGGCGCCCCCATGAACTCCCTGATCAACCGCTCGGGGGCCACCCCGCGCATGAGAAGCGGCGGTGTCGCGCGGTGGTCGAGGGCCATGGCGTCGCCACTCTGCAGCTGCATCACGACGCCGGCGCAGATGGCCTCCTCGCCCAGGCCGAGATGCATCTCGCCCGGGATACGGCCGGCCTGCCAAAGGTCGCGGACCGCCTCCTCGAACAGACGGCTGCGCAGCATCTGCCGATAGAGCAGCGGAAGATCGGGGCTGGCGACGGGCATCGTCCGTGCCTCCACGCAAAGGTGTCAGG
>JASJCV010000294.1 GCA_030065275.1 Desulfobacterales bacterium
CACCGCCCGGGAGCTCTCGTCGGTGGGCATCAACATGGATATGGCGCCGGTGGTGGACGTGGCCCCGGCCGACATGTCGGGCATCATGGCCGACCGGGTATTCGGTAGCGACCCCGCTTATGTGAGCGCCATGGGCAATGCCGTGATTCAAGCCCTGCAGCAGGGGGGGGTGATGGCGGTGGCCAAGCATTTCCCCGGCATTGGACGCACCGAACTGGACTCCCACCTGGACCTGCCGGTTTTCAAGGACGATCCGGCCGCCATGGAGGCGATCGAGTTTCCACCCTTTGAAGCCGTCATGCAGGTCGGCGTGAGCGCCGTTATGCTCTCCCATATCCTTTACGAAAAAATCGACCCCCGGTGGCCCGCCAGCCTATCGCCGGCCATCGCCCGCGACCTGCTCCGCGGCCGCTTCGGCTACCGCGGCGTGACCATTACCGACGACCTGGACATGGGCGCCATCCAGCGCCATTTCGACCTCCGCACCGTCATCGGCCAGGTCATGGCCGCTGAAATCGACATCGCCCTGATCTGTCACAAAGGCCCTGACATCCAGTCGGCCTACGAGGAAATGGTCGCCCGGATCCAGGCCGACAGCGGCGCTCGGGAAAAGACCGTCGAATCGGTAGCGCGAATTCTGGAGCTCAAAGAGCGCTTCCTGACGGTTCAATAAAAGTCCGATATCGGCGTTACGCTTCACTCCTCGGGATTCACAAGACGTATCTCGAACTTTTTACGAAACCGTCTGAGATGAATACTTTTTTTCGAGTCCATCTTTCCTGCAGGCTGCGGGCGGGATGCCCCCTTACAGGCGGGGAGCAGGTTTAAGACACCGAGGGCGGGGTTAATCACGGAAGAAATCGGAATTCTGAAGCCAGAAGTCAGAATCCGGAACGCAGGACGCTGAATCTTGAAGCTTCTTATTTCTGAAACCCGAACACCAACACCTGACATCACGGCAATTTGGAAATGGCCATAACCTTCGACATCGACCGCCAGCGGAGCCTGACGGTCTTCCGTCTGGAAGGGGAGGTCGCCTTCGAGGCCTTCACCGAGGCCATCGACCGTTACCGCCAGGCCGGCCCCACGCGCCTGGAGCTCTACGACTGCCTGGCGTTCAGCGGCCCGGCCTTTTCTCTGGAGCAGCTCAACCAACTGGTGGCAGCCACCCTGCACCACGGCCCCCCGAGACCGTCCGGAAGCCGAACCGCGCTGGTCGTGTCCGATCCCCTCAGTTTCGGCGCTTCGCGGCAGTATCAATCCCTGGCCAACCTAAGCGACCTCCCCTGGGAAACCGGCGTCTTCGACACCATCGCGGAAGCCCGCCGATGGCTGGGCCTCGAGGACTGAGCCCACATCAAACAACACAAGCCTTCTGGATGTGGCCCGCACAAGCCCCACTAATCGTTGGCCGGATTGGGATGGCTGTTGGGTTCGGGAAAGAAGAAATCAGAATTCAGAAGCCAGAAGTCAGAATCCATAAATTGGGAACAACTGGCGTTTTAAGCCCTGAACACTGACACCTGACCACTATCGCCGCCCAAACCACCGCAAGAGATTCCCCGCATTGGTCCGTGACCCTTCTTCCACGACTTTTCTGAGACAGTAGATTTCGGTGCCAGACAAGGCCGCTAGCCAATTGACACCCGCAAGCATATAAAAGGGCGCATAGAAGCAAGCATCAGGCAGGCAGGCCAGGTGCGGCGCGAAGCGGGACGCGCAGCAACGGTCGGGTTGTAAGCACGGCCCGCGAAAGCCGCAACTCACCAGATATATATAAACTGACGAGGCGTGCCGCTCTAGCGGCCAACGCCGGATGGCGGCCTCAGGCGCCGCTTATCAGCGCCCTGGCGGCTACGGCGAGGACCGACAGAGAACGAGAACGCCTTTCAGGAGCAAAAGATGCCCCTTGCAAGGTCAGTGACCCTTCTGAGGTAGTAGATTTCGGTGCCAGACAAGGCCGCAGCCGACTGGCCCCCGCAGGCGTATACCAGGGTGCTGAGAAGCAAGCATCAGGCAGGCAGGCAAGGCGCGGCTTGAAGCGGGACGCGCAGCAACCGACCGGTTGTGAGCACGCCCGCAAGAGCCGCAACGCCGCATGGCGGTCTTAGGTGCCGCTTCTCAGTGTCCTGGCGGCTACGTCGAGGACTGACAGGAGGCGAGAACGCCGTATGGCGCCGAAAGATGCTGCCTCAGGAGGGTCACTGGCGGTTGCGGGAGTACACATCATCCCCCAACGCCCCCCTGATCCCCTGCTCCAGGTAGCGGTACCCCACGGCGGCGATCATGGCGGCGTTGTCCCCGCAGAATTCCAGCGGGGGGATGGTGACAAGCATGTCGTTGGCCGCTCCGTCCGTGCGCACGCGCTCGCGCAAGCGCCGGTTGGCGGCCACGCCGCCCACCAGCGCGATCCGGTTGCAGTCCCGGGCCCGGGCCGCGGCCACCAGCTTGTGGGTAAGCACGTCCACCACGGCCTCCTGAAAGCCGGCCGCGATGTGGGGCACGAGATCGGCCAATTCATCCGGGTGCGACTGCACGAAACGGTTGACGGCCGACTTGATGCCGCTGAAGCTGAAGTCGAACCCGTTCTTGTCGAGAAAGGGCCGCTTGAAAGGCACGCGGGAGGGATCGCCCCCGGCGGCCAGCCGGTCGATCACGGCCCCGCCGGGATAACCCAGCCCCATGACCTTGGCGACCTTGTCGTAGGCCTCGCCGGCCGCATCGTCGCGGGTCTGCCCCATGAGTTCGGCGGAGGTGAACGAAGTGACATGGTAAAGGGCCGTATGACCGCCGGAAACCAGCAGGGCCACGAAAGGAAATTCAGGCGGTTCGGGGTCGAGAAAGGCGGAGTGGATATGGCCCTCCAAGTGGTTGACCCCCACCCAGGGGATGCCCAGGCCAAAGGCGTAGCCCTTGGCAAAGGAGAAACCCACCAGCAGGGAACCCACCAGGCCGGGGCCTTGGGTGACAGCCAGAGCGTCGATATCCGCCGGTTGGATGCCGGCCTTGGCCTGGGCCTCCAGGACCACCGGCAGGATCATTTCAACGTGCTTGCGCGAGGCCAGTTCGGGGACCACGCCGCCATAGCGGTGATGGACCTCCACCTGAGAGGCCACCACCGAAGAACGCAGTCGGCGGCCGTCTTCAATGACAGCCGCCGCGGTTTCGTCGCACGAGGATTCGATGCCCAGGATGATCATTTGGTTTGCTGTGCGCTCCGCCCGGAGCCGCGGGATCGGCCCCCTCAGCCCTGGCAGGCCGGCGCCTTTTGGGCCCCCCGCGCCAGCCATGCGAGCAGGCGCGCCAAGATGCCCCGGGGGCGGCGATTAGCGGCAGACTTTGAATTCATCACTGTCGATCCAGGTGATGCGCTCGTCGTCGGGCCGTTTGACGACCTCGCCCACCATAAAGGCTTGCTCGTCCATGCCCTTCAGGCGGTCCAACACCTCGTCGGCGGCTTTCTCAGGTACGACCGCGATCAGGCCGATGCCGTTGTTGAAGGCCCGCCGCATTTCCGCCTCAGCCACGTTGCCGGCGCGCTGCAGGAAGGGGAATACGGGCGGCACTTCCCAACTGTCCACGAACATCCGCAGTCCGCAGGAGTCCGGGATGACGCGAATGACGTTTTCGGGGATGCCCCCCCCGGTGATGTGAGCCAGGCCGTGGATTTCAAAATCGCGCACCAGCCGTTCGGTGGCCGCGGCGTAAATGCGGGTGGGCATCAGGAGTTCTTCGCCCACTGTGCGCCCCAGTTCGGACACGTGGTCGTCCACCCCCAATTTGAGGACCTCGAAGACGATCTTGCGCGCGAGCGAATAGCCGTTGCTGTGCAGCCCGCTGGAGGCGATGCCGATCAGTTTGTCGCCGATCTGGGTCCCGGAGCCGTCGATAATCTTGTTGTTTTCCACGAGGCCCACGGCAAAGCCAGCCAGATCGTACGCGCCCTCCGGGTAAAAGCCGGGCATCTCAGCGGTTTCCCCGCCGATCAGGGCGCAGCCGGCCTGGCGGCAGCCCTCGCCCACGCCACGGATAACGGCCTCGGCCACGTCCTCGTCCAGCCGCCCCACCGAAAGGTAGTCGAGGAAAAAAAGCGGCTTGGCGCCCTGTACACAGATGTCGTTGACGCTCATGGCCACCAGGTCGATGCCCACCGTGTCGTGGCGCCCGGTCAGAAAAGCGATCTTGAGTTTGGTGCCGACCCCGTCCGTGGAACTCACCAGCACCGGATTTTCCATTTTCTCCACGTTGAGCGAGAAAAGACCGCCGAACCCGCCGATATCCCCCATGACGCCGGCACGCGCCGTGGACTTGGCGATGGCCTTGATGCGATCCACCAGCCGGTTGGCCTTGTCGATGTCGACTCCGGCCCCTGCGTAGGTCAGTTCTTCCGCCATGCTGTCGTCTCCCGTCTGTCCGCTTTGGTTCGCCGCCCCGGGGGCGCTTAAGACCCGCGCCCGCTAAGCTTTCAGATAAGCCAAAACAAATTTTTTGACAAGCCCCGAGCGATATTGTAACTCAACTCTCTGACCTGCCGCACGCGCCGGCCGCCCCGCCGGGCAATGCGGAAATGATCGGATGACACCCAGCGGAGGAACCCCATGACCGGTTTTGCGCGCCTCGACCGATTACCACCCTACGTATTCGCCACCGTCAACGAACTGAAGATGGAACGGCGGCGTGCGGGCGAAGACATCATCGACATGGGAATGGGCAACCCCGATCTGGCCACCCCGCCCCACATCGTCGACAAACTGGTCGAGGCCGCCCAGAAGCCGCACAACCATCGCTACTCCGCCTCGATGGGCATCACCCGCCTGCGCAAGGCGATCGCCGACTGGTACGGCGAGCGCTACGACGTCGATATCGATCTGAACAACGAGGCCATCGTCACCATCGGCGTCAAAGAGGGCATGTCCCACCTCGTCCTGGTGACGATCCGCCCTGGCGACGTGGTGTTCACCCCCACGCCGACCTACCCGATCCACCCTTACTCGGCCATCATTTCCGGCGGCGACGTGCGGGGCATCCCGGTGGGCGGCGGCACCGATTTTTTCGAGAACCTGATGGACGCCACCCGCCAGACCTGGCCCAAGCCCAAGCTCCTGATCATCTCCTACCCGCACAACCCCACCACCGAGGTGGTCGACCTGGCATTCTTCGAGAAGATCGTGGCCTACGCCAAGGAGCACGACATCATGGTGATCCACGACTTCGCCTACGCCGACCTGACCTTCGACGGCTACAAGGCGCCTAGCTTTCTGCAGGTGCCGGGCGCCATGGACGTGGGTGTTGAATTCTTCTCGCTTTCCAAAAGTTACAGCATGCCCGGCTGGCGCGTGGGCTTCTGCGTGGGCAACAAGGACATCATCTTCGCGCTCAAACGCATCAAGAGCTATCTGGATTACGGCATCTTCCAGCCCATCCAGATCGCCTCGATCATCGCCCTGACCGAAGACCAGGGCTGCGTGGCCGAGATCCGCGACATATATAAAGAACGGCGCGACAGCCTGATCACCGGCCTCAAACGCGTGGGCTGGGACATCCCCCCGCCCCAGGGCACCATGTTCGTGTGGGCCAAGATCCCGGAGGCCTTCCGCGAGATGGGCTCGGTGGAGTTCTCCAAGTTCCTGATCCGCGAGGCCAAGGTGGCGGTCTCGCCCGGACTCGGGTTCGGCCACTACGGCGACGACCACGTGCGCTTCGCCCTGATCGAGAACAGCATGCGCATCAGCCAGGCCGTGCGCGGCATCCGCAACGTCATGCGCTAACCGCGCCAAGGAGGGTGAACGATGAAAACAGTGCACGTGGGACTGCTCGGATTCGGAACGGTGGGGGCCGGCGTGGCCCGGGTTCTGACCGAGAGCGCCGACCTGCTGGCCGCCCGCACCGGCGTCGACCTGCACCTGAAATACGTGGCCGACATCGATCTGGAGACCGACCGTGGCGTGCCGCTGGCCGACGGGGTTCTGATCCCGGACGCCCGCCGGGTGGTTGAGGACCCGGAGGTGGACATCGTCCTGGAGATGATCGGCGGCGAGGGCATCGCCAAGGAACTCATGCTCACGGCCATCGCCAACGGCAAGGCCGTGGTGACCGCCAACAAGGCCCTGCTGGCCAAACACGGGGGCGAAGTCTTCCAGGCCGCCGATACGCGAGGCGTGGATTTGGCCTTCGAGGCCAGTGTGGGCGGCTGTATGCCGGTGATCAAAGCCCTGCGCGAATCCCTGGTGGGCAACCGCATCAACGCCATGA
>JASJCV010000295.1 GCA_030065275.1 Desulfobacterales bacterium
CGGCAGCCTTGGCAGCAATCTCCCTCACCCGACCCGCAATTGAAGTTAACGCCCTTCCCCCCTCCCTTGACCGCCCCCGGCCAAGGCGCCGGGGCCCGCCGGAGAAGATCGGCCGCCATCACCTTGACTGACCCACGCGGGGGAGCCCGGGACAATCGGTATCTCGCCGCCGGCACCGCAAGCATTGCCATTCCATCTGTGGCTTCTCTACGCTCTGCCGTCGCCTCCAATCCCGGCAGCCGCGACCTGCCATCGGTTCACCACCTGGCGAACCTCGGACAGGCATTATCGACCCCTGGGGTGTTTGGCGGCATAGTCGCAACCGCTCGATTTTCTCTCCGCCTTGATCTTCTCCAAAAGTGTGGAACACCCTTTGATTTCGCAGTCATACCGAATGTCTTCCGCAAATATACGTGCCGTCGCGCACGATGAAGTCCTGCATTTGAAGCGGCTTGGCAATCTGCTTCTCGAATTCCTCGAAGATCCGCATACCGGTTTCCTGTTCGAAAATGGTGCCGAGGGCATTGAAGTCCCAGTTGTTGTAATACCAGAAAGTGCCGGGAGAATGACTTGCGCGCGGAGGGCCGGCCTGCCTCATGGCGGCGATTTCACCCAAAGCCGGGTGGTAGACGCCGGAGCGCGAGGTCAGGAGGTCTGCCACAGTGGCCTTTTTTTCTGCCGGGATCAGTTCCGGGGCCACGTCGTCGATGCCAAGATCTTCCAGAGTGCAGGAGAGGTCCAGCCTCCCCTTGGCGGCATGAATGCCGAAAAGGTCACCTTTGAGCGCACCAAGTGCGAATACGACGCATCCTTCAGGTGAATTGGCCCCTTGATTTTTATCCGGAAAAGACTCCGACCATATTTACCATTGACGTCTATCTGTTTTTATTGAATAATTCGTTCAGGCGGCGTTAGCAATGGAAAGGAGGCCTATGATGAAACGGTGTCCCTTTTTACAAGCGCCCTGCTGTGAAGGTGAATGCATGCTGTGGAACGAAACCGGCGCCATTGTTGAAATCAGCGAAAACATGCAACAGTTTCACACGGCGACCTCGGCGGTATGAAACCACCTCCGGGGCGGACAGAACCCGGCTTTTCGGTGCCCGCTATCCAACTCGCTTTCTTCCCAGCGACCCGCCGTCTCGTAGGTTCCAAACCAACCCTCCTCGATTGGAACCGCTGCCGCTTGCCGCCCGGCCGGGGCCAATCCCCAGCCGGGCGGCTATTTATTGGTTGGGATGCCTCATGACCCAACGATCATGTAACGACCGGAAAGCTGATCCCTCGGCTGGTCCGCTCACGGCGCCACATGCGCAGGCCTGATTAGCCGACAGGATTGAAAAGCCCTTCTCACCCTCATAGCAACTCCACGCCATTTGACACCCTTACAAGACGCACTAAGTTCTTAATCGTGTAAATTTATTTGTTATGTTCTATTGCATCTTCTCCTCGACACGAAAATCTGTATTTCATTTATTTCGCTTTCTATCGAATACCTGGTTGTAAGCTAAGCCGGCTGTCGAAAGCTTCGGGAGTTCGCCATGGCCGCTACCAGCGAAACCCAACAAGCGATATCATTGCCCCAGGGCGGTGGGGCCGTATCCGGGATCGGTGAAACCTTCGCGCCCGATCTCTTCACAGGCACCGGCAATTTTACGGTACCGATTGCCTCCTCCCCCGGCCGCGACGGCTTCGGCCCCCAACTCGCCCTGCAGTACAGCAGCGGACACGGCAATGGGCCTTTCGGATTGGGGTGGAAACTCTCCATTCCACGGATCACGCGCAAAACCGAAAAAGGGCTGCCCCGCTACAACGATGACGACGTCTTCGTTTTGTCCGGAGCCGAAGATCTGGTCCTGGCGGACGACCAGCTTTCCCCCGACGCTCAGCCCGAAGGCTACAGCGTCCGGCGCTACCGTCCCCGGACCGAGGGGCTCTTCGCCCGGATCGAGAAATGGACCCGAATCCACGGTGAACCTCAAGGTGACATCCACTGGCGGATCGTCACCAAAGACAACGTGACCAACCGCTACGGTTATTCTTCCACGGCCCGTATCGCCGATCCGGATAATAGCGCGCGCGTTTACGAGTGGCTGCTGGAAGAAACCATGGACGGCAAGGGCAACCACTTCCTGTATGAGTATGTGCAGGAAGACCCCGACCGCACCTTTTCGCAACCATACGAGCACAACCGACGGCCGGCCCAGACCTATATCCGGCGGGTTCTCTACGGCAACACACCGGAGCGCTTGAACCTTGACCGCCGACGCGGCCCGCAACGCATCAGGCCCCACCCCGATGACCCGGCGCAATCCATCGAACGGCACTACCTCTTCGAGCTTCTCTTCGATTACGGCGATCTCGACAACGCGACCTCGATCCCCTACCTGCCACCGACCGCCCCGGAAACGATTATCCCTGAACACTGGCCCGTACGCGACGATCCGTTCTCCACCTTCCGGGCGGGTTTCGAAATCCGGACCCTCCGGCGCTGCCGGCGCGTCCTGATGCTGCATCACTGCGAAGAACTCGCGGGCGCCCCTCTGGTGCGGTCGACGGATTTTAGCTACGAACGCAATTCTGAAGCCGGTTTTTCGCTTTTGAAAGCCGTTGAAGTCACCGGCTATCGCCGCGAGGGTTCAATCTACCACGCCGCGTCCATGCCGCCCGTCGCGTTCGGCTATTCCCGATTCGAGCCCCACAAACAACGGTACCGCGCCATTGACGCCCGGGGCGACGACCTGCCGCCGCACGGCCTCAACCACAGCGAATTTTCGCTGGTCGATCTGTCCGGCGATGCCCTGCCCGACATCTTGCAGACTGTCCCCGAGGGGATCACCTACTTCTGGCAGAATAGGGGCGACGGCCGCCTCGATCGCCGCCGGATGCAGCCGGGACCCGTTCCGACGGTATCGCCGGGTGCGCCGCAGGCGGCCTGGGGCGATATGGGCGGGGACGGGTTGGCTGATCTCGTCGTGGACGACGCCCCCCTGGCCGGCTTTTTCGAGTCCACCCCGCAGGGCCGGTGGAAAACCTTCCGGAAATTCGATTCGTTCCCCACCGTCGATCTGAGCGATCCCAACCTGCGGTTGGTGGACCTGACCGGCGACGGGCTCGCGGACATCCTGATCACCCGCGACCACCATTTTCTTTGGTTCCCGTGCCGGGGGGAAACCGGCTACGGCGACCCCCGGCACATCGACCGCGTGCACGACCTGGACCTGTTCCCCGATGTCTATTTCGACGATCCTGCGGGCCGGGTCCGGCTGGCCGACATGAGCGGGGACGGGCTGAACGACATCGTCATGATCCACGACGGCCGCATCGACTACTGGCCCAATCTGGGCTACGGGCGCTTCGGCCAACGGCTCACGATGTCACAGGCCCCGGATCTGCCGGACAGGTACAACCCGCGTCAGCTCTTCCTGGTCGACCTGGACGGCACCGGCTGTGCCGACCTGGTCTATGTCGACTTCGATCGCGTGCACTTGTGGTTCAACCGGAGCGGAAACAGCTGGAGCGAAAAACAGATCATCCGCGGCACCCCGCCCATTTCCGACGCGAGCGCCTTTCAGTTCGCCGACTTCTTCAGCACCGGCACGGCCACGCTGATCTGGAGCAGCGACTACCGCCAGCAGACCGGCGGCAACTACCGGGTGCTCGATTTCTGCGGCGGCCGCAAACCCCACCTGCTGGTTGAAATGGACAACAACATGGGAGCCACGACCCGCGTGGCCTACGCCTCGTCTACGCAGTTCTACCTCACGGACCAGGCTGCCGGGACCCCCTGGGCCACCCACCTGCCCTTTCCGGTGCAGGTGGTGGCCAGGACCGAGGTGATCGACCACATCGGCCGGACCAAGCTGGTTTCGACCTACCGCTACCACCACGGTTACTATGATGGGCGCGAGCGTGAATTCCGCGGCTTCGGCCGTGTGGATCGCATCGATACCGAATCCTTCGAGGTGTTCGCCGGCGATTCCCTGCACGGCGACGAGGCCGTTTTCGACAACAAGGCGCGCGCCCACCACGTCCCACCCATCCTCACCAAGACCTGGTTTCATTCCGGGGTTTACTTCGACGCGGATAACGTCTCGCCGTCGGGTGGGTTCTACGACTACAACGATCTTACGGCGGCCTACAGCCGGGAATTCTACGCCGGCGATCCCCAGGCCTTTGTCCAGGACCCGCACCAGGTGGAGCACACCGATAATCCCCACGAAGCCTACAGGGCCCTGCGCGGCGCCGTGTTGCGCAGTGAGGTCTATTCCCTGGACGAGACGCCTGAATCCCAGCATCCCTACACTGTCGCGGCCAACCGCTACCACGTCGCCGAACTGCAGGCCGTAGGACAAAACCCCCACGGAGTCTATCTGACCACCCAGGCCGAGACCCTGAGCTACCACTACGAGCGTCATCCGCACGACCCGCGGATCGAACAGGACCTGGTGCTGGCCGTGGACGACTACGGCCAGGTGACCGACAGCGTCTCCATCGTCTATCCGCGCCGCGAAGTGCCGTCGGAAGTGCCCGAGCAGGGCGATCTGGCCGCGATCTACACCAAGACCGACTACATCAATCGGGATGATGCGGCTGAATTCTACTACCTGGGGGTCCCTTGCCAGACCCGAACCTTCGAAGTCACCGGCATTTCATGGACTTCGGGCGACCCGCTGTTGCGGGCGGACGACTTCGCGGCCATCGTCGCCCCGGCGCTCGTTACCGGCGATTTCAGACCCTTCGAATGGCAGCGACCGACCAACCATACGAGCCTGGAAAAGCGCCTCGTCGAATGGCAGCGATCCTATTTCCGCAGCGATGCGAGTGCCGCCCTGCTCGACATCGAACGCGACGCAGCCGGCCACCCGCTGCGCAGCCTGTCCGGCCGTCTGCCCCTCGGCGCGATCGAGTCCCTGGCCCTGCCCTACGAGAGCTACACCGCCGCCTTTACGGACGAGCTACTGGCCCTCGCCTATCAATCGCCGGCGGCGATCTCCGCAAACATGCTGAAGGCCGGGGCCTACCACGCAGAGCCGGATGTCCCCGGATACTGGTGGGCGCCGGGCGGTCAGCAGGCCTTCGATCCGCAGCACTTCTACCTGCCCCGCACCAGCCGCGATCCCTTCGGGTTTGACGCCCAGATGGCCTACGACGACTACGCCCTGGCAGTCGTGCAAACGAACGACGCGCTCCAGAACACGGTGCAGGCCGAGATCGACTACCGCGTGCTGCAGCCATTTGCCGTTACCGGACCCAACGGCAACAGGTCGGTCGTAGCCTTCGACGCCCTGGGTCTGGTGGCCGGCAGCGCCGCCATGGGCAAGGCGGGGGATTGGAGCGGTGATGCCATCGAGGCGACTTTCGCGGCCGATTTGTCTCCGGACGACATCGACCAATTCATGGTCGACCCGCATGCCACCGCGCCGCGCCTTCTCGATACGGCCACCACGCGCATCATTTACGACCTGCACCGCTATCGGAACACGGGGCAACCGGCCTATGCGGCCACCCTGGCCCGCGAGACCCATGTGCGCGATGGTATTCCGCAAGACGGCTTGAAGATCCAGATCGGTTTCAGCTACGCTGACGGTTTCGGCCGCACCGTGCAGAGCAAAGCCGCGGCCGAGCCGGACAAGGCCGCACCGGAGCAGGCCCGCTGGGTCGGCTCGGGCACGACCGTCTACAACAACAAGGGCAAACCGGTCCAGCAGTACGAACCCTTCTTCAGCGGCACCCACCACTTCGGCATCGAACGCCACGGCGTCAGCCCGACCCTGTTCTACGACCCCCTGGCGCGGGTGGTGGCGACCCTGCATCCCAACCACACCTTCGAGAAAGTGGTCTTCGACCCCTGGCAGCAGAAAAGCTGGGATGTGAACGACATGGTGCTGCAAACCGACCCGCGTGCGGATCCGCACGTGGGGGCCTGGTTCGAGCATCTGCCGGAGGGCGACTATTTGCCTTCCTGGTACGACGGCCGCAAGGATGGCCAGCAGGGAGAAGCCGAACAGGCCGCCGCCCAACGGGCCGCGGCCCACGCCGACACGCCGTCGATGGTCCACCTCGATTCGCTGGGCCGGCCGGTGCTGACCGTCGCCGATAACGCCGACCACGGCAAGTACGCCACCCATGCAGTCCTGGACATCGAAGGCAACCAACGCGCCGTGATCGACGCTAAGGGCCGCATCGTCCAGGAGCAGGCATTCGACCTGCGGGGCACGCCGGTCCAGGAGCGAAGCATGGATGCGGGGGTGCGCTGGATGCTGCCGGATGCGGCCGGCAAACCTCTCTA
>JASJCV010000296.1 GCA_030065275.1 Desulfobacterales bacterium
CCAGGAACAATCCCCGCCAAACCGACCCCGGCCCCCGCCAGCATCAAGCCAACGGGCAACAGCCACGGCCTGGAGAAACGATCGGCAGCGTGGCCAAAAACCGGCTGAACGATGCTCGACGTCATATTGGCGGCGAAAACGATCCCTGCAACCGCCGCATAGGAAAGGTCAAAGGCTGAAATGAAGAAGGGCAACATCGCAGGCAATGCGCCCTGATTTATGTCCGTCACCATGTGACCGGTGGATAGTAACCCAATATATCGATAGTTCACTGTACTCTTCCCAGTTACGGGTAAATCAATACAGAGCAATATTTTTTGCGTGTTTACGATTGATCGTATCCTTAGTGCATGTTATCTTTCTTGCGATATGCAGACAAATAATATCGCAAAACAGACAAAATTAGACCCATTAATATCGGCGGAAGATAGATTCGATATTCCCCGACCCATAGTTGCGATGGCCAAAGAGTTCCCTGACGGGCAATTGATTACCTTTCATCAGCATCCCCGTGCACAACTACTCTATGCATCATCCGGCGTGATGACGGTGACCACTGAAAGCGGCATATGGGTTGTACCACCGCTCCGCGCCGTCTGGATACCTGCCCATGTCAGCCACCAGATCCGTGCTTCAGGCCAGGTGTCCATGCGAACGCTGTATATTCAACCAGATATTTGTACTGGATTGCCTGAAGGCTGTTGTGTGGTTTCGGTAACGCCCTTACTAAGAGAGCTCATCCTGCATGCCATGGACATTCCGCCGCTGTATGCGCTGAGCAGTCCGGACGAAAGGCTGATGAACGTTATACTGGATCAAATCCAGATCATGGATATAGCGCCTCTCGAACTGCCAATTCCCAAAGATCCTCGGCTAAAAAAGATTTACGATCATCTTGTCGCGAGGCCTGAGGATAATCGTACTTTGGAAGACTGGGGAAAGGTGGTGGGGGCAACCGGGCGGACCTTAGCCCGACACTTTCGGCTGGAAACGGGCCTGGCCTTTGGGCAGTGGAGGCAACAGGTTAGAATTTTGGAGGCGCTCAAACGATTGGCCATGCATGAACCGGTTACCACGGTGGCCATGGAACTCGGTTACGAAAGCCCGAGTGCATTTATTACCATGTTTAAGAAAGCGCTCGGCAAAACGCCAGGCCAGTATTTTGCTGGAAGCTGATCGAACAAGATTTGTCGATCTTTTATCTTCCGGCTATCCAAAACGCTACCATCGGATCTGGGACAAAAAAGGGTTATCTCAATAACTTGGCTGGTTGAGTGTTGCAGCCGTAATCGCCGGTTTTACAAACCGCTGTGCCTGATCTGGCAATCGCAGCACGGACGATCCAACGTCAAAGGTCGAGGATTGTATCCGGTAATCCCTACCTTTTTGATGATTCCCTAATCGAGCACGAATGGTCGCGGTCCTCGGAAGCAGGGACGCCATCGGCAACCAGGCAAGTTGTTTTGGGAAAGTAGATATGATCAACAGGTACAAAAAGGATCATACTAATTTTCGAAGCACCTTCCGCCCCACCGGACATGCTTGAGTGCAGATCCCGCAGTTGTGACCACCGTGATATTTCAAAAAAAATCTCTTTTTGTAGCGATCACAGGCCCATGCATCCAATAAAACATCTCTTTCCACGCCTGGATACCAACTCCCCCCTTTCAGAGCTTCGGCAGGGCAAGCCTCAATGCATTTGGTGCATTTGCCGCACAAGTTTTTTTCGATAGGCACGGCGGGTTGGAGGGGTGCGTCGGTGAGTACCGTACCCAAGCGTACCCAAGGACCCCAGGGCTTGGTTAAAAGCTGGCAGTTTTTTCCCACCCAGCCCAATCCAGCCCGAGTGGCTGCGGTCTTGTGCTGAAAATCGCCACGGACATTCACCGGATCGCTGCGCGTAGAAGACGGCAGAGCCCAGGCCTGATAACCAGCTCGTTCCAATGCCCGCGCCACTTCGCCGGACAGCGCGTCTATGCGCATGTTTACCTGTCCATAGAGAACCGAATAGGCGTCGGTGGGACCCTGGGCAAGCTGTTCCATGACCCAAGGTTCCATTTGGAAAACGAAGGAAACACCTCGATGGAAATGAGCCAGTTTCCCCGTCGTTAGGCCTTTGAGATCGGCATAACCATAAAGGGTGCAACCGTGTGAGGCCGTGATTTGTTCAATTTCTTTTACAATCTCTCGCATATCGATAATACCTTCAAAAAAGTAAGCGCGTGTATACAGAAGCCGAAACCAGACAGCAGGCTCCAAAGGCAGACACCTTATTTAATCAATAAAATAAAGGGGATATGTGTTTTTGGCGGCATCAGCTGTGCTTAAATCGATTTCGAGCGTTAAAAAGGGTTGTTCCCGTGATGTAAGCCCTAATACTTTACCTTCCTCGGGTTCAATTATCCAGCCGTTGCCCCCCCCTTTGAGAGCATCGCCGGCGCTCTAACTGAAATTCGAAGATAGGCAGAAGGCTCCTGATACCACCGCCGCAGTCCTGCCCCCGGCAACCCATTTGTCATCGGAAGTACCCGTCGCCCGGGGGCAAACAAGTAATTCGATATCTTGTTTGGCATATTCACGGGCATGCAAATTAAACCACAACTCGGTGCATATGAGAAATCCTATTCGTGCTCTGCCAGTCTGAATTACAGTAAAATCCATTTCCCCGCGTTCATACCAGGACGCCTGCCACCAGCCTTCTTCATCAGGCAGATCGTATTTATGATGAACGGCCCTGTAGCCTGTTTTCGGATATTCCAAATACGGCGCGTCGCAAAGCACCGATGGGCTTCCATTTTCCGCCGATGACCATCATGGCCAATTGAAAATAGCACCTGAATTCGACTTCACCTGCTTTTTTTACATCACACTGATACTCCATCGGCCCCTCCGTTCACAATACATACCATTTGGTAAGTATTGTACTTTAAAGTAGGTACTTGTTTTTTGTCTAAAATAGATAATACTAGCGGGAATGGAAAAGACACTTCGTCCACAAGCTATTTTTCCCGAAAGAAAAGACAGGCAGGATTGGAATCGCCGCAATACAGTATCGCATGCAGCAAATGGATCTGTAATTGCAGGGCCCAACCGAAGCTTTTTTCGTTGTTACCGGTAAAGGAGGTATCATTGAAATCGCAACCGCGCTCAACGATTTCACTTAAACTTGACAAGGCCAGAGTTTCACCTTTTTTGGTCCTGCTGCAAAGCGGTTTTGTGGTGGAGGTCCCATCCGGCCTGACCATAAAGAAGTTGTTGTGCGGCAATCTTAAGGTTGATGAAGATTACTTGGAGGGTCGGATTCAAACCATCTTTCTCGACGGAAAACCGGTGGATGATGTCGATACCGCACTGGTGAATCACGGATCTGTCCTGGCGCTTTCAGCAGCCATGCCCGGACTGGTCGGTTCCACGTTTCGGCGTGATGGGGTTTTGGCCGCTTTTCGCAGCAGCATTACCTACCAACAGGAAGAAACGGTCGCCAACGGCCACCAAGGTGTGGCAGTCTGGATCAAACTGTTTAATCTGCTGGTCAATGAAATGGGGCCCCAATTCCTTGAGAAGGGCATCATCGTCAACCGAGAAGAAATTAGACTGGCGTTCGAGGATGGAAGCCCTGTATTACTCCCCGTGACCAGGTCGGTTGAATTGGACGGAAAAGAAATACCCTATGAACAACTAAATACGTTAAACTGGTCACAGCTATCGGAGAATCTGCATCTGACGGTTTGGGTATCGCCCCAAGGGGATGCGCACTAGCGAAAATCTCAGGGCCTGACAAAGAATTCCAGCACCGTAATCCCCACACAGAAGAGAACGATGAATTCCATCCCGATCCCTGTTCGGTCACTCTGCCTCCAAGCGCGCCACCATCAACGCAGCCCCCTGCAGCTGGTATGTATGCCCTGGACGTTCAAAAAGGACATGAGGGCGATCGACACCACCGGAATAGACGGGCGCCTATGCAACGGGGGTCGCCGCACCCGCAAGGACGCCACTAAGCATTAAGGCTCCGGTGGCACTTTGCCCGGTCCGATGCTCATCCGAGCCAGCTATTTTCTTCGGTCGGATCATTGGAGGGTACGATATCGATTGCGCATAGAGGGCAAACCATGCAAATCCTTGAACAGCTCAGACCCGATCCGCTTCCAGTCCTCCACCCGCTGCCCGAATACCTGGCAACCGGGCGGCCAAGCTTGCCGCCGAAGAGCTGCCCAATCCCGGCGGGCTGTCATCAAAAGCGTTACGTCACGCGGCAGAGGTGGATGCCAGCTTGGATGGAGTGATTCAAGTATGCCTACCATTCCTATGGCTTATTCTCGGCCTGATGACCGACGTCGCCTACTTTCGCCATCAGCTGGAGGCCGTGTAATCAAAAGCGCCGCAAATGAAGCCGCCAGGTAAAACTTCGATTGGGTTCAGCTGTCTGAGGGGATCGACGGGGGACAAAATGAAAAACGTCAAAGGATTGTTTTTCGACGTCGGGGGTACTGTGTTTGACTGGAAGAACACCGTTCGAGCGAATATCCAGCAATTGGCCGATGAAAAAGGTAAGTTGATCGACAGGAAAGCTTTTGCCAACACCTGGCGGGGAGAGATGTTTAAGGTCCATACCCAGGTCAGGCAGGGAAACCTGCCCTGGATGACCTCGGACGAGATGCATCTTCAAGCCTTGGCGAATATGGCGGGCGACTATCCCATCCTGGATAAAATTGACAACGCCTCTCTCGTTAAATCGACCTGGCATCACCTAAGGCCTTTTGACGGGGCGCCCGAAGCCATTCACCGATTGCGAACCAAATACACAGTTGTGGTGCTCACCATCTTGAGCTGGGAAAGCATCGTTATGAGCTCCAAGCGAGCGCGGGTCCATTGGGACGGCATCCTGTCATGTGAGTTTCTGGGGTATTACAAGCCATCTTTGCAAGCCTACTTGAAGGCAGTAGGGTTACTGGGGCTGAAGCCGTCCGAAGCCATGATGGTGGCGGCCCATGAAGGGGATCTGGCGGCGGCCCGGGCGGCCGGGTTGCATACGGCCTTTGTCACAGTGCCTGAAGAAGACAACATGGCCGAGGGCTTTGAAGCGCCCGAAGACGTCATTTTCGATGTTGAAGCCAGGGATTTTGACGGGCTATGTCACCAGTTAGGTGTATGATCGAACCCTTTACCCGCAGGGTGATCGAGATCATTAAAAGCATCCCAGAGGGCAAAGTCTGCACGTATGGAACCATCGCCCTGATGGCGGGCCAGCCGAACGGGGCCAGGCAGGTGACCCGAATCATACACTCAATGAGCAGCAAACACGGTCTTCCCTGGCACCGGATCGTCAATGCCAGAGGGGAAATCAGTCTGCCGAAGCCCTACCAATATGACCAACAAAAGGCGCTTTTACAAAGTGAAGGCGTTCAGTTCGGTGTAAAGGATCGCATTGATTTCAAGGAATATCTCTGGACGGGATCGAGCTAGGGCTTTACAAACTTGGGGCGCTGCAAACGTCTTGATAGAAGATATCCAATTGATACGAACACAACGCCTGGATCACCGGGCCGAACTAACATTCTGATTTTCCCGTTCTTTCCTACGCCATCAGTTATGCTTGGCTGAAGGATAAAGGAGTATGATTTGAAAAACGCGAAAATGGTCACTGTCCATATGACTTTGGGCGAGATCACCGAAGCGCCGGTGCCGGAGCGATATGAATTGCTCGGCGGGCGTGGTCTGACATCCTCTATGATCAACGACCGGGTACCGGCGGACTGTGATCCCCTGGGAGAAGACAACCTGTTGATCTTCGCGCCCGGCTTTCTGAGCGGAACGCCTCTGGTCAATACCGGACGGCTGTCGATCGGCGCCAAGAGTCCGCTTACCGGTGGCATCAAAGAGAGCAATGCCGGCGGCGCCATGGCAAATGCACTCGCCAGGTTTGGTATCCGCGCCATCATCATCGAAGGCCAAGCGCCTGATAAGGCATGGTACCATCTGGTCATTGACCGCGAGGGCACCGCGTCGCTGGTGGATGCGAGGGATTGCCACCAAATGGGCAACTACGCATTGGCGGAGCGGTTGTTAAATACCTATGGAAGTCGAAACGCCATCGCGTCGATTGGCCCGGCAGGGGAAATGCTCCTGAAAAGCGCGTCCATCCAAACCACCTCCCCGGACGGCATTCCCAGCCGGGCGGCAGCGAGGGGCGGGCTGGGCGCCGTGATGGGGGCCAAAGGATTGAAAGCGATCGTGGTGTCCAGGCAGGGCAAGGTGGCGCGTCCGATTGCTGATGCTGAAAGGTTCATGG
>JASJCV010000297.1 GCA_030065275.1 Desulfobacterales bacterium
TCGTCGAAGTGGTCGAGCACGGCAAGGACCTGGACAACACCGCCACCCTGCAGCGTCTCAAGAACAAGGGCGTGCAGTACATCATTTGCCACACGGTGCAGTCACCCGTGGCCACGCTGATCGGCGATGCCGAGCGGCAGGGCATGATCGCCGGCAAGTTCGGCGAGGCCGGTAAGATCACTTTTATGGGCGCGCACTACACGGGCGGCAACGACCTGATCGCACTGGCCGGCTCGGCCGCGGAGAACTTCTACTGGACGACCTCCTACACGCTCACCTCCGAGCCGGGACCGGGCACGGATTTCCAGCTCAAACTGGCCAAGCGCTATAACCGCGACGATAAAGCGGCCAATTCGCACAACTACACCAACGGCGTCATGGTGGCCCAGGTGGCCGCGGAAGTGATCCGCCGGGCCAAAGCGGCCGGCAAGCCGATCACGCGCGAGGCCCTCTACGAGGAGATGCTGGCCATGAACGGCGACAAGGCCTACAATCCCATGACCACCGTGGGGCCGGTGACCTATTCGTCGGAGGACAAGGAAGGCGTGGACACCCTGCAGCTCTACAGCGTGCAGGGCGGTGTGTTCAAAGCGGTGGGGAAGCCTTTTATCCCCGCCTTTGTCAAATAGGCGTCTGAATTTACAGGCCACACCCGGGCCGGGGGGGCTGCCCCGGCCTGTGTGCTGCGCCCCGGCGCCGGAAGACCCCGTCCACAAGCTGGCCGGGAAGGAACATCGATGGACGACGCGCGAAAGAATGGCAACCTTCTGGAAGTCAACAATATCGAGGTCGTTTACAACGACATCATTCAGGTGTTGCGGGGGGTGAGCCTCAACGTGGGCGAGGGCAGCATCGTGGCCCTGCTGGGCACCAACGGAGCCGGCAAGACCACCACCCTCAGGGCCATCAGCGGTCTGCTCAAGCCGGAGAACGGGTTTATCCGCGACGGCTACATCAAGTTCAGCGGGAAGGACATCACCAATCGCCTCGGCACCCACGTGGTGCGCGAAGGCGCGGTCATGGTTCCCGAGGGGCGCCGGGTCTTCAAGCACCTGACCGTGGACGAGAACATCCGCGTGGGCTCCATCACCCGCAAGGACGGCGGGCGCGCCATCCGCGAAAACCACGCCCAGATGTACAGGCATTTTCCGCGCCTGTCGGAGATCACCCACCGCCTGGCCGGCTACTGCTCCGGCGGCGAGCAGCAGATGATCGCCATCGCCCGGGCCCTGATGGCCGCGCCCAAGATGCTCATGCTGGACGAGCCCTCCCTGGGGCTGGCGCCGCTGCTGGTCAAGGAGATCTTCCGCAACATCGAGGTCATCAATAAGGAACTCAACACCACGATTCTGGTGGTCGAGCAGAACGCCAAAATTGCCCTGGAAATATCCGACTACGCCTACATCATGGAGTCCGGCAAGATCGTCCTGGAGGGCCCCTCGAAAGAACTCCAGGACAACCCGGACGTCAAGGAATTTTACATGGGCATTACCCAGGCGGGGGGGCGCAAGTCGTTCAAGGAGGTTAAGTCGTATAAACGCCGCAAGCGTTGGATGTAACCGTTTTTCAGTTGAGGGTGGCATCTTTCAGCCCCCGGGCGGCGTTCTCGCCGGTTGGCGATCCTCGACGTAGAGAACTACGCCTGCGGTCGCCAAGCCGGCTGCGGCCTTGCCGGGAACCGAAATCTACCGCCCTCAACCGAAAAACGACCGGGTTTGAGTGTCGAAGGGGAAATTTTTCGGCCCCCGGGCGGCGTTCTCGACGGTTGGCGATCCTCGACGTAGAGAACTACGCCTGCGGTCGCCAAGCCGCCTGTGGCTTTGCCGGGAACTGAAATCTACCCCGCTCAAACATCGAACGATGGATGCTTTGATTGTAACGGGGGCATCATTTGATCCCCGGCGGCGTTCGCGCGGCCGGGTCTCTTAATCCGTAACCAGCGCACCTGGTCGACCCGGTTGCCACGTCGGAGGGATAGAGATCATGCAGAAGAAATACCTGGTGGCCTTTGACGGCTCGCCTTCGTCCCTGGAAGCGCTGGAGTTGGCCAAACATCAGGCGCTCCTGCGCGGCTCGCATGTTTATCTGGTGACCTCCATGATGGGCGGATCCAAGGAAAAACCCGAAGCCATCAGCGAGGCCAATTTCACGCTGGAAGAGGCCGGCGATGCCCTCAAGGCCGCGGGCGTCTCCTGTGAAACCCACCAGCTTGTCCGGGGACTCTCGCCCGGCGAAGATATTGTCAAATTCGCCGCGGACAATGCCGTGGATTTCATTTTCATCGGTGTCGAGAAAAAATCCCGTACCCAGAAGATCCTTCTCGGTTCAACGGCGCAGTTCGTCATCCTCAAAGCCGGATGTCCGGTGGTGACGGTCAAAACCTCCACCTAAGTCGATTCAGCCCGCGTCCACCGATGCCGGCGCATGATCATACCGGGGGCGGTTGCCGTGATCAGACCGCCGATGGAATTTTCCCGAGCCAATGCGCGGCGGTCGAGGATGAACCCGGATATTTCACTAATATATTTTCATAAAATTTATTGTTCCGAACATTTTCATGAAATATTCGGGTTAAAGCGGCTGCCGACGGATCAACGGCCGCACGGACAGCAGACCTTCCAGCGCCGTTCGCGCGGCCATGGCCTCGTCTTCATCCAAATAGGGTCCGATAACCACCCGATGCCAGATGGCATCGGGTGTGGTTTCGGAGCGGACGCTGGCGGGAAAACCCTCCGCCTTCAGGCGGTCGCGTTCGGCCAGGGCGAATTGGTGATCCCGATAGGCCCCGATCTGCAACTCGAGACGGTAGGTGCCGGGAGCTGGACCAGGGAGACCGTGATCCGGTATGCGCCCGGCCAGATGGCGTGTGAGCAGGTCCACGACGGCGATAACTTCGCGGTCATGCAGGTTCATGCCGGTGCGTATGCTGGCCAACGGCAGGCCCAGAGGGGTCAGGGGCACGTCGCCTTCATGCAAGCGGGCCACATGACGATCCGACCAGATGGGTTGCCCCGTGCGGGTGGCGTGGATCGTGATCTGCGCACCGATATTGAACTGCGAATAGACCGCGGCGAACAGGCGCTCGAAGCGGTTGATCCTGCCGATGACGACGGCTTCGCAGTTCAACCAGTCGCCCAGCCGGCGAATTCGCTCGGCCGTCCACTCCGTGTCCGCCCCCAGGCCGTGTTCAGCCAGAACCTGGTCGATCACGGACAGCTCGACATCGCGAAAACGCTTGTAGCTCAGGTGGGCGTAAAACCCCTGGCGGACCAGCGGGGCCAGATCCGGTCGTTCGGTGGCGTTGTGAAAGGGCAGCACGGCAATGGAGTGCGGCAGGCGCTGAGGGGCGGCCTGGGACATTTCCTGGTACGTCACCGCATGACGTGACATGCATCCGCTGGGCGACAGGCAGAGAATGACGAGAAGGACCATGCCCATTGGTCGGCTGGGGGGCGATGGTCTGGTGGCGTGAACGTGGCCGATCATTGATTACACCGTCATCTCCTGCTGCGCATCGGGGGCAATGGTGGGCCGGGGCGCGGCCCGGCCGCCATGCCCAGTGGGGACATTCTCAGAATTTGGCCCCAAAAGTCAAAGCAAAGTTGGCGTTGCGGTTTGACTCCCCCAGGGCATTGATTTATAGCTCATGGTCGAGCATCTTGGTTCATATCACGGGTCAGCGATTCCACAGACCCGAATTCACGACCGCATTGGCCGACAAAAGGATTTCCGATGGTACGCACCGAAATATCCCTGTTTTTGCGAAACGCCCCCGGCGAACTGGGCAAACTTTCGACGCTGTTTGCCGAGGCCGGCATCAACATCGATGCCATCACCATCCAGGACGCCTCCAGTTACGTTCAGGAGCTTTTCAGGGCCCGGGGCAAATCCCTCAAACGGATCGCTTCGGCGGCCAGTTACAACTCCATGCGCAAGGATTCCGCGGAATACGCCCTGATCCGCCTTCTGCCGGCCAATGGCAAGATCAATGCGTCCCTCGACCTGCTCTCGCGCAACGATTACCTGTTCGATATGCTGCCGGTTATCGCGCTCGAACTGGACAACCGACCGGGAGCTCTGGCGGAAGTCACCGCCAAGTTCGGGGAAGCCGGCATCAATATCAATTATGTCTATGGCTCGGTGTCGTCTCCGGAAGAAAAGTGCCTGTTTGTGTTTTGCCCGGAGGATGTTGAGTTGGCCAGCCAGATCTTCAAGTAGGGAGCGTCCTGAAGGGGCATCTTCCGGCCCCGGGTGGCGTTCTCGCCTCCCGCCGGTCCTCGACGTAGCCCGGCTACGCCTGCGGGCGTCGGTCGGCTGCGGCCTTGCCCGGAACCGGAATCTACCCCTTCAGGACGCTCCCTGGGTTTCTATGGGCATCTTCCGGCCCCGGGCGGCGTTCTCGCCTCCCGCCGGTCCTCGACGTAGCCGGGCTACGCCTGCGGGCGTCGGTTGGCTGCGGTCTTGCCCGGAACCGGAACCTACCCCTTCAGGACGCTCCCTGGACTTTCGTCAAAGGGGCATCTTCCGGCCCCGGGCGGCGTTCTCGCCTCCCGCCATCCTCGACGTAGCCTCCAGGCGGCTGCAAAGCGGCGCCTAAGGCCGCCATTCGGCGTTGCAATCTTTGCGGGCGTGCTCACAACCGGTTGGTTGCTGCGCGTCCCGCTTCACGTCGCGCCTTGCCTGCCGGCCTGATGCTTGCTTTTCAGCCCCCTGGCCGTGCCTGCGGGCGTCATGTCTGCTGCGGCCTTCCATGAGAAGGCAAGTCAAGGCGTCCGTTTCACGGACACCCTTTTTCTGTAAGAGCCATGACCGTCACACTTCCATTCGCACTCTTTGATTGAGCCCGCCATTGGCTCGGTGCATGTTAAAATCCGGCGGCGGGTGCTGCCATCTTGCTCGCGCACTTTTTTGGGGCCAACGGCAATTGGCCCGTGCAAAGGCCGCATCGCAGTCACCCGGACCAGACGTCAACGGCTCGAAAACAGCGACTTCAGCTTTAAGGACCTTTTTCACGCTGCTTTTTCGACGGTCACCCGACGATACAGCGGGACATAATTTTGTTCGCTAACCCATAGTCGGTGCAGCAATACAGCCAATTTGCGCGCCACGGCCACGGCCGCGCGCTTGCGCGCGTTTTTGCCTCCGCGCGCGGCGATCGTCAGGCCGTGTCGTTTCAGATCACTATCGGCGCCAAACGGGCCGTTAATGTAATGCGCACAGTTCACCAGTAGTTTGCGTAAATAGCTGTTCCCCGCTTTGGTGATCGGCAGCTGTTTGTCAACCTGGCCGGATTGGTCGCGGCGCGGCGTCAAGCCCAGGTAAGGCCCGATCATACGACTCTTGGCAAAGCGGCCGGGATCTTCGATGGTTAACACAAAGGCCAGTGCGGTCACCGGACCGACGCCTTGAACCTGCTGCAACCAACGCGTCTGTGGATAGCGCTCAAGCGCCAGGGTATGGACCTGCTTGTCCAATGCGCGGATTTTCTCGGTTATCTGTGCGATGGTTTCCAGCAGCGGTAGCAAGGCCGGCTGCAACGCTTCAGGAATCAGATCCGTGACCCGGTTGGCGAAACTGGCTGTCGAGCACTTGGGCAGACGTTCTCCGATCCCTTTGATCGCCGAGCGCACATGGTTGATGAGTTTGCTGCGGCTTTGCACCAACATCTCACGGGCCTTGAGCACTTCAAGATCATTATGAGCGCTCATCTCACGATGGCGAATCGGCCAGAGCAACCTCGGCTCCAGGCGGGCGATCATAGCCAGCATGCGTGCGTCCCTTAGATCACTTTTGTCCGTGCAGTCCCAAATCAATCGCAGTTTGCGGGGATTGCCGACGTAAACCTTACAATTCAACGCTTCGAGCAAGCGACTGATCCAAGGTGAATGGGTGCCAGCCTCGATGGCTACGCTGGCGCCGGTGTGTTGTTGAAAAAACCGCTTTAAGGCCACTTTGGTATTGACCAGCCGTGCCGCCTCAATCTCATTGCCATCCGCATCCAACACCACGGCAATGTGGTGTCGGTCTCCCAGATCCATTCCAATTGTGGTATAGCTTTTCATGGCCGGTCTCCTTTGGTAAGTTTGCAGCACTTTGTGACTGCGTTAATTTGATTGAGCGTGAAACTATCACAGCTCGTGGGAGATCGGCCTTCTCATTTTATCTTGCCCGGAACCCCAATCCAAGCCTCGATTATTCGAGCGATGGCGCGGACATGCTGCCGATGACATGCTCGATCACGCGCATGCCGGTTTCCGAGTGGATGAAATAAACGACCACGCCCAGAAT
>JASJCV010000298.1 GCA_030065275.1 Desulfobacterales bacterium
CAAAGTGATGAAGGCATCGATCCTGGGCATAACTTTACTTTTAATTTGCACCGCTGCTTCCGGTGACGAGCAGCTGCTCGTCCTGACAGAAGAGTGGCCACCTTACAACTTCAGCCTAGAAGATGAAGTCGTCGGGTTGAGTGCCGATTTGGTAAAAGCCGCCCTGGCCCGGGCGAAGCTCGATTACCACCTGGAGATCTGCCCCTGGAAGCGCGCCTATCGGACCGCCCTGAAACAGCCGAACACCCTCCTTTTCACGACCAGCCGCACTTCCCAACGCGAGCACCTGTTCAAGTGGATCGGGCCTCTGTATCCGCGACAACTGCATCTGTATAAACTGAAGAGCCGCAACGACATCCAGGTCGATGGCTGGGAGAGCTTAAAGCGCTACGAAATTGGCGTGCTGCGAGGCGGCTCTGTCGAGGAGCTGTTGAAATCGAAAGGTTTCGAGGCCGAAAAGCATTATTGGCCTGTCAGCCAGGTCGATCAGAATCTGCGCAAGATTTTTTTTAAGCGAATTGATCTGGTTGTCGGGTCGGACATGACGTTGGCCTATCGCCTGAAAGGCAGCGCGCATCGGTTTGCCGATCTGGAAAAGGTCTTTTTGATAGCCGACCAGGGGGGGTACTACCTGGCGGCAAACAAGGACACGCCGGATAGCGTCGTCGAGAAACTGCAAATGGCTTTGGATGCCCTGATTAAAGCGGGACTGCGAAAGCGGATTCAAAGTCGCTATCTGCAATAGACAGCTGAAAATGAGACCGCCCGGCCCCGGTTTTGACGGACGAACAGGGGGCTGCCCCCGACCTGGTACCGGGCCGGTCGCCCGGATGCTTTGGCGACCATTTCGCGCCTGCCGAGCGGCATGGCGCGGCGCGAGGGGAAAACCACATGCACGTTATCCATTTTGACCATGCGCAGAGCTACGAGCCGGAGAAGGACTGGAAGCGCGTGAGTTTGTGCAACCAGGAGCCGGTTTCCATCGAGCATTTCGTCAAGCCGCCCGGGCACGCCTCTCCCCGGCACGAACACCCCAACGCCCAGGTGCTGATCGTGCTCAAGGGCGAACTGGTGATCACCACCGACGACGACGAGCAGACGCTCTCCGCCAACGATGCCGTGTTCATCCCGGGCGGCGAGCCGCACATCGTGACCAATCCCCTGGACGAGGCCTCGGTGGGGATCGACATCTTCGTGCCCGGGCGCAGTTTCGATTTCTGGCTCAAGCGTGGCAAGCGATAACGCTGCCCCTTTCCAGCCAAACAGCCGGGGCAAGCCGCCCGCCGGATCGATCCACCGGCATTGCAATTCCAGCAGAATCCGCTATAAAGACGGCAAGTGGCGTAAATACGCCTTAAATCAAGATGATAGGCTCTTGGATCACCCGTTCACGGGTTGTCCGCGTCTTCATGGACACACAGACCACCTGGCTTCGTAGCCGCCATCTCCTGATGGCGGCCGTTATCACCCTGGCGCTGAGCCTGGCGCCCTCGGCGGAAGCACGCCTTCAATCGGAGGCGGCCCGCTTTCAGCGCAGCATCGTCGATTACCGCGCGCGCCTCAATCCCCGCTTCAAGAGAATCAAGCGAGAGAAGACCAAGTACATCATCGTGCACACGGCCGAGTTGGGCTTGAAGTCGACCCTGCGCGTCGTCTCCCGGGGCAAGCGCTTCCGCAATGGGCGGCGCACCCACGGCGGGCATGCCCACTACGTGGTGGCCCGCAACGGCCGTACCTACCGCATCCTCGACAAGCAGTACGTGGCCGATCACGCCGGTCGCAGCATGTGGGACGGCGACACGGACATCAGCACGCTGTCGATCGGCATCGAGCTGGTCGGCTATCACTACGCCCCGATCGCGCCGGCCCAGTATCGCTCGGTGGGCCAGTTGATCGACATCCTGCAGCGCGTTTACGGCCTTGACGACCGGGCCGTTCTGACCCACAGCCAGGTGGCCTACGGTCGGCCCAACCGCTGGCACCGCCACGACCACCGCGGCCGCAAACGCTGCGCGAAGAATTTCAACCGGGCCAAGGCCGGCCTGGGGCCGACTTGGCGCTACGACCCGGACGTCCGCAGCGGCCGCCTCGTGGCCGACCGCCAGTTGGCCGCGGTCTACTACGGCCCGAAGCAGTACGTGGCCGAGGCCAGGGAGGCCAACGTCATCTCCAAGATCAACACCGCCTGGGTCATTGCCGGGGAGGACTTCGACGCCGCGACAACCGTCTACAAGTTCCCCGACGGGAGGCTTTTCACCGGGGACCAGATCGCCGGCAGGGTGGGCTGGGACCGGCTGCCGGCGCGAACGGTGGTCTTGCTCAACCAGGAGGGCCGTGTCGAAAAGCTGAGGGACGACGGCCCGGTGAAGACCATCGCGGACGGGGTGACGGCCTGGTCGCTGGCCGGCCGCTCCTACAACCATGCGAGCACCATTTACTTCCTGCCTTCCGGCCGGATCAAGACCGGCGCGATGATCGACGACTGGGACGATCTGCCCGTGCACACGCGGTTGATCGTCGGCTACAAGGGGCCCTTCGAGCTGCGCAAGGACCAATCCGCCTACCGCATCGCCGGCAAGGCCTACAAGGCCCCCCAGACCATCTATTACCTGCCGTCCCACGAGCTGGTGCGCGGAAACAAGATCACGGATTTCACCCAGCTGCAGCGGGGCACCCTGGTATTCTTGCCGGCGCCCTCGTAAGATTCTTGCCGGACATCGACAGTGGCCGCTTGAGCCGCCCGCAGGCGATCTCAAACACGGCGGTCTAAGGCGGGCGCATCTTTACAGCTGTTAAATGGGTATGCTACATGAAATCAAATTGCTTCTTTGCATGCGATCCGGAAGTCTTTCCCTACACCTCAAGAGAAGAGAACTTTAGGCCTCTACCTTCATATGCCTGGATGTGCACGCGCCTCGCTCGCGATGGCTTCAGGCCACGGCCACGAATCAAACGGATTGACCGCCACCACCCACGATGGCCGCAAGGATGGTCAGCGCCTTCCGGTGATTGTGCCGGCCGTTGGCGCGACCGTTTTTCAGCACCCGCAACGCCAACCTTCTGCCTTAAGGGAGGAAAGCCCCATGTCCGTTGATCCGACCCAAATGCGACAAGTGCTGGTGGTTCACGGTGTTCAGACCACCAGCGAAGACCGGCTCGACCAGGACCGGCTGATCGATGAACTGATCCGCAACCGGATGGGCAGCATCCCGCTTCGCTTTACGACCCGCCTTTTCCGCTACGAAGGCATCAATGACGAGGCCGTCGCAAAATTCAAGATCCTTCTCGGGCTTTTCGTCAAAAACCCCGTGGGCAAGGCGCTGGGCCGCGCGGCCATCGACCTGGTGGGGGATGTGGTCATCGCGCTGCGCAACAGCGGCCCGGCCGCCGAAATCCGCGCCGGGCTGCGGGAGGCGATTCTCGACATCTTCGCACAGGGCGCCCCCTGCTACATCGTGGCCCACAGCCTGGGCTCCATCTACGCCATCGACGTCATCAACCGTCTGATCCGAGACGGTCAGCATTTCGACCGCGCCTCGCGCCGCACATGGCCGGTGCAGGGGCTGCTTACCTTCGGCTCGCCCATCGGGCTGGATCTGTTCAAGGTGTCGGGGCGCAAGACCGTGGCCAGCCTGGGAGAGGGCCACAAGTGGTTCCGCTGGCACAATTACTTCGATCTGACCGACCCGGTGGTTTCCGGCCAGATCTTCGGCCAGCAGCTTCAGGGCTTCCGCATCGCCGAAAACTATCTGCGCGCGTCCTCCAAACAGGGCTGGGTCATCCGCGACCGCCAGGTGGATACGGGCAAGGGCTGGCTCTTGGCCCACGTGGCCTATTGGGAAAACCCCATGGTCGGGGACGGGCTTGTCGACATGATCGCCAACTGACGACCGGAGGTTTACACATGCGCAAATCATGGATCTGCCTTTTGCTGGTATTGAGCCTTGCCGCCCAGGGTTGTGCAAACTACATGTACCAGGGGCGCTTCGATGCACTGGATTCGGACGGCCGCCAGAGGGAATTCGTGCTTTACTGGTCCAAGACCGACGGCGTGCTGTGGCCCGCCAAGGCGGGACCGGCCGTGTTGTTGACCGAATGCGGCATTCCCGTGACCTTTGACCAGCAGCCCGAGGGCATCGTCTTCCGGGGCAGCCCCGGCCAGGATGCTCCGGTGGATACCGATGAAGGGTCAGCGGGGCAGGTGATCTCCTGCGGCGCCTTCATTGGGGCCACGCAGCTCAAGACCATCGAGGATGGCCCGGTTCTAATTCTGATCAAGTGCAAACCGCTGACCGGCGATTTTGCGGTCCAGCCCCGACGCTATCTCCAGGCCCGGCCCGAACCCTATCGTATCGAGGTCACCTCGACCAAGGCGTGGAGCCTTTTCGGGAAAACGCCGCAGGCACCGGAGGCGCCGCCCTGCGACCCGCCCCCGTGACCCGTGCAGGCAGCGGCCGAACAACAGGGGTGGGCAACAAACGCAAGATTCCATCCCCGGGCCATTGGTGGCCTGTAATCAGCGGTTGCAGCGCCTGCGGGGCCCGCCAGGCCGTTACATGTCGCGAGGAGGCGATCGTCAATGGCGTTCCCTGACCCGTCGAAACCCATTGCCACCTGCGTGGCCGCGGACTGCACGGACTGTCCGGTCCGCGCCCGGATCAACTGCCATTTTCAGCCTGGCGACCTGGCTCGTTTTCTTGCGATCAGCCTGCCGGGGCTTCTCTTTGGCGGCGCGGCGGTGCTGGGGGCCGGGGCCTGGCACCTGGTGCTCTGGATCGCTCTCATGGCAGGGTTTTTCGGCCTGGTTGAAATCCGGGTGATGTGCGCCCACTGCCCCCACTATGCCGAAAAGGATCGGACCCTGGGATGCTGGGCCAACCATGGCGCTCCCAAAATCTGGAACTACCGGCCCGGCCCCATGTCCGCGGCTGAAAAAGGGATTTTCTTTTCAGGCCTGGTGGTCATATGGGGCTATCCGCTGCCTCTGCTGATCACGAGTGCAGAATGGTTTATGCTCGTGTTGTACCTTGTGATCAACGCCGGATTTTTCGTGGGCCTGCGTTTGTTTTTCTGCGCCCGCTGCATGAACTTCGCCTGCCCCCTGAACGCCGTGGACGGCCACACACGCGATCTGTTCTTCCAGCGCCATCCATCGGTTGCCAGGCATTGGGCACCGCCACGCCGTCCCGCGACAAGGGCATCGGCCAAATGATTGCGCGCGCTGTCGGTCGTCTGCTATCCAATCCCTTGAAAGGAGGGCTAGGTCACTGATGGCTTTGAAAAGAAAATCCGTCTTCATCCTGGTGCCGTTGCTTTTCTTCCTTGGCCTGATGAGCGTTTACTACTTTTTGCCCGAGGCCGCATTCGACCTGGTTATCCGGGTGGAGCGCGGTGTCGGGGGGCTATCGGAAAACACGGTGGATGCCGGGAATCTGCACTTTGCCTACCTGGAAGGCGGCCGGGGCGAGCCCCTCGTGCTGCTCCACGGTTTCGGCGCCAACAAGGACAACTGGACCCGCATCGGCAGGCACCTGACACCGCATTTCCGGGTGATCGCCCCGGATCTGATCGGATTCGGCGAAAGCGGCCCCGCACCGGACGGCAACTATGCGATCCGCATCCAGGCCGAGCGGGTGCGGGCTTTTGCCATGGCCCTGGGGCTGGAATCGTTTCACCTCGGCGGCAGTTCGATGGGGGGCTATATCGCCGGGGTCTATGCCGCCGCCTATCCGCAGGAAATAAAAAGTCTCCTCCTGATTGCCCCGGGTGGTGTGGCCGCGGCCGAACCGAGTGAAATGTTTCGTCGTCTGCAGGCCGGGGAAGCCATCCCCTTGGTGGCCGCCAACGCGGAGGAATACGACCGCCTGCTGGATTTCGTCTTCGCCGAACGCCCGTTCATTCCCGGGCCGATGAAGCGCGTGCTGGTGAAAGAGGCGGTTGACCACCGCGCCCAGAATCTTCGGATCTGGGATCAAATGAATCGTTCCCTGGAAACCGCCCCGCTCGAACAAACGGTGAACGGCCTGGCGGTCCCGACCCTTATTGTCTGGGGTGCCCAGGACCGGGTGCTGCATGTTTCCGGCGGCGGGGCGCTGGCCGCGGTGATGCCGAATGCCCGCTCGGCGGTGATGACGGCGGTTGGCCACCTGCCGATGATTGAAAAACCCGGTGAGACCGCCAGGCTGTATCTCAAATTTTTGGGGCTGGATTGAAAAAGCGCTCTCCGCCGCCCGGAACGTTCATCCGGCCGCCGGCGCACGGGACGGCGCCAGCGCTCCCC
>JASJCV010000299.1 GCA_030065275.1 Desulfobacterales bacterium
AAAGCGACGGCTGGGGTGCCGCCGGCGCGTCGTAGAGTGCCACCGATGGCAACGGTCTGCGGCCGGCCGCGTCGGGAGACACCCCCCGGGCGCCTGACGATCGCATGCCGTCCACCGTCGGTGCCGTCGGTTCGAATGCACGGCTGAATTCGACGGCAGGCTCCGCGACGCCATCGGCCGCTCGCCGGGAAGCCGGCATCTCCCGCAAACGCTCGCCGGAGGCTTCCGGGTTCGACCCCGGCGATCGCCCCCCTGAAGTCAGGGCCGCATGCACCGCCCCGGCCACCGCACCGTGAACCTTCTGCTGGCGAACGAAACGGACCTCGTGCTTGGCCGGGTGAACGTTCACGTCCACCTCGCCGGCCGGCACCGTCAGGCGACAGACCACCACCGGGTACTGACCCTTCATCAAGCGCTCGCGGTAGCCCTGCATAACGGCGTGCAGCACGGTGCGGTCGCGCACGTGGCGGCCATTCACGAAGATATGCACCCCGTGGGAGGTGCGCCGGTTGACCCGCGGGGCCGCCACCCACCCGCTGACCGCGGCCGCTTCGGTTTCAAGCCGCATGGGCAAGAGCTCGCGGCGCAGATTGGTACCTAACACCGCCGCCACCCGCTCGGCCGCGTCTTCGGCGCGCGGGAAGCGACGCAGCAGGCGTTCGTTGTGCCGCAGCTCGAAATGGATCCCGGCGTGGCCCAGCGCGTGGCCGGCCAGTCCGTCGCCGATATGCCCCATTTCGGTGGCCACGGCTTTCATGAACTTGCGCCGCGCCGGGGTGTTGAAGAATAGATCCTGGACGGTCACCATGGTTCCGGGCGGGATCCCGGCCGCGCGCACGCTTTCGATCTGGCCGCCGGCTATCCGGATTTCGGTGCCGGCATCGTCCCCGTTCCTGCGGGTGGCCAGAGTGAAGCGTGAAACCGAAGCGATGCTGGGAAGGGCCTCGCCGCGAAAACCCAGGGTCCTGATGGCGAACAGGTCCTCATCGCAGCGGATCTTGCTGGTGGCATAGCGTTCGATGGCCAGAAGGGCGTCGTCGCGGGTCATGCCGCAGCCATTGTCCGCCACCCGAATCAGTCGGCGCCCCCCGTTTTCCACTTCGACGCCGATGCGGTCCGCACCGGCGTCAATGGCATTTTCCACGAGTTCCTTGACCACCGAAGCCGGACGCTCCACCACCTCGCCGGCCGCGATCTTGTTGGAAAGAACTTCAGGAAGGATGCGGATGCGGGCCATGGCGCCGGCTACAGTTCTTCGCGGGCAAACTTGGTCAGAAACTCGGTTTCCATCGGGTTGAGATCAAACTTGACGGCCGCCTGCTCCACCAGCCGGCTGATATCGGCGGCCGCATCGGCCTGGCGTTCTTCGGACAGCCATTTGACGGCCTTGCGAATGGCATCTCCCTGGGGTTGGATGGTCATGGGTGCGCTCCTTTGCGGAAATTCGGTTTAGGGCCCGCCCCGCCGGGGGCGGCCGTGAAGGAATACTATTAAATTATAAGCCTGGTTTGCGCGTGTGGAAGTCGGTGGCCTGTTCGAATTGGTAGGCCGTCTGCAGCAGCCGGGACTCGTCGAAATGCCGCCCCATGATCTGGAGTCCAATGGGACGCCCCGCTGACGAGAATCCGCAGGGTACCGAAATCCCCGGGATACCGGCCAGGTTGGCGCACAGGGTGAAAACGTCGGACAGATACATGGTCAGGGGGTCGTCGGTCTTTTCGCCGATGGCGAACGCCGGCGAAGGCGCCACGGGCGAGAGGATGACGTCGCAACGCTCGAAGGCCCGGGCAAAGTCCTCCACGATCCGGGTGCGCACCTGGCTGGCCTTGCCGTAATAGGCGTCATAGTAACCGGCCGAAAGGGCATAGGTGCCCAAGATGATGCGCCGCTGGACTTCGGCCCCGAACCCGGCCGAACGGGTGCGCCGGAACATATCGATCATGCCCGCGTGATCCCGGCTGCGCACGCCGAAGCGCACGCCGTCGTAGCGGGCCAAGTTGGAGCTGGCCTCGGAAGGGGCGATGATATAGTAGGCCGCCACGCCGTATTCGGTGTGGGGCAGGGAGATCTCGACCGTTTCCGCCCCCAGCCCCTCAACGGTCTTGACGGCCGCGGCCACCGCCTGACGTACATCGGGGTGCAGGCCTTCGGCCGCGTGGTATTCGACCGGCAGGCCGACCCGCATCCCTTTCAGGCCATCGGAGTTCAGGTCGGTGAAATCGGGCACCGGCTGCACCGCCGATGTGGAATCGCGCCCGTCGTGGCCGCTGATCGCGTTCAGCAGCAGGGCGCAATCCCGCACCGTCTTGCCCAGCGGGCCGATCTGGTCGAGCGAGGAGGCAAAAGCCACGAGTCCGTAGCGCGAAACGCGCCCATAGGTCGGTTTCAGCCCGACGATGCCGCAGTGGGAGGCCGGCTGGCGGATCGAGCCCCCCGTGTCCGATCCCAGCGAGCCCAAACACATGTCGGCCGCCACGGCAGCGGCCGATCCGCCGCTGGAGCCGCCCGGGATGCATTCCAGGTCCCAGGGGTTGCGGGTGGCATGAAAGCCGGAATTCTCGGTGGACGAACCCATGGCGAATTCGTCCATGTTGGTCTTGCCCAGGATGACGGCGCCAGCCTGGCGAAGCCGCTCCATGACGGCGGCGTCGTAGGGCGGGATGAAATTGTCCAGCAGCCGGGAGCCGCAGGTGGTGCGCAGCCCCCGGGTGCAGATCACGTCCTTGATGCTCAGGGGGATGCCGGTCAGGGCGGTGGCCTCACCGGCGGCGCGCTGGTCGTCGGCCTGCCGGGCCTGCGCCAGAGCGCCCTCGCGATCCATCGTCAGATAGGCGCCAACCCGTGCGTCCACGGCTTCGATCCGCTCCAGCACGGAGCGTGTCAGCTCCAGCGCCGACAGCTCACCCCGCTGGAGGCTGTCGGCGGCCGCCGCGATCGTCAATTCATAGGCCTGCATATTGCTTTCCTCCGGGGGCTCAACCGATCACACGGGGAACCAGAAAGCTCTCGCCGTCTTTTTCCGGCGCATTGGCAAGCGCCTCGTCATGTGACAGGTGCTCGCGGGGCGTATCGGCACGGACAGGCGTCGTCACGGCCGAAACCGCATGACGCGTCGGCTCGACATCGGTCGTGTCGATCCGATTCAATGTCTCCATATATTCGAGAATGGTGCCGATCTGGTCGGCCATGGCGTCGAGGCGCTCTTCGTCCAGCGTGAGGCGCGCCAGACGGGCCACATGCCGGACCTCTTCCTTGGAAATTTTCATGGCTTCAATCCTTGACGGTCTCGTAAAAAGGTCCAATCCACACGAGGCGGATTAACAACGGCGTTTCGTTTCACCCCTCGTCATGGCAGCGTACCATACGTACGCTGCATTTCTCGGGCTTCGCAAGCCCTGGTCTCGAACTTTTCCCAAAAACCGTCTGAATCATGATTTTTTTCAACTTGATCATGCTTGAATACTTCCTTCCAGGTCTTGGGCCAGGCCCCTGATCCTGAACAATCCGTGTCAGTCGGTGACAACGATGGGCGCCAACCCCCGTCCCTCGAGACGGCGCATGGTTGCGGCCGCAGCCTGGCGGTCGGTGAAACGGCCAACCCGCACCCGGTGCCAGGTTGCCTGTCCGCCCGTGGTCGCCGTGGACCGGTAGGCGTCGAACCCCTGCGCCCGCAGCTCGGCCACCATCTTGCGAGCCACGTCGACATCCTTGACGGCCGCTACCTGGAGCGTCATGCGGCCGCGCGGTTCGACCGGCGTCCGGGTCTCGCGGCCGGCCTTCGTCGGCGGCGATGTTCCCGCACGGGCCGAGGGCCGGACGTCCAGTCCGGATCGCCCGGGGCCCTTGCCCCGCAGTCCCTGCCGGCGGCGGATCACGGGGGGGGCCCCTGGCTCGGCGGTCCCGGCAGCGGGTTGCTCCGTCCCCACGCTGGGTTCCGGAATCTGCCGGTTGAGCGACGGATCGATGGTCAAACCGTCATCCGCGCGCTTGAGTTCCTCGTATACGTCCAGGGTCGACTGATCTTCCAGGGCGGCGGCATAGGAATCGAGCTGCTGCCGGCGCCGCTCTTCGCTGGAGGCCTTGAGCGCCGCGATCTCGCGGCTCAGCGCTTCCATGTCGAACTGAATGGGCGAGGTGCCGCGACCCACCAGAACCCCCACGAAAAACATCCAGGCACAGGCCAGGACGATCAGCAGCAGGCTGCCGTATGCCCCTCGGCGGGATAACTGGAGATAAACGCGGCGCTTTGGAGGTGCGCCCTTTTTGGTCTTTCCCATGAGGCCTCAGGATGCCCCCGGCTGGCCGGTACACGGTTGTGGCATTCACCGACTACATCCGCTCCGGGGCGCTGACCCCGAGCAGCGTCAGGCCGTTGCGGATAACAGCCTGCACCGCCGCCACGAGATAGAGCCGCCCGCGCGAGGTATCGGGGTCCTCCACCAGGACCCGCTGCTTGTTATAGTAGGAATGAAAAGCCCCCGCAAGATTCATCAGATAGAAGGTGATCCGGTGGGGTTCCATCTGCCGCGCCGCCGCCAGAACGGCGTCGGGGTAACGCAGGAGATGTTTGATCAGGGCGACGTCCTCGGCCGTATCCAGGCGCGCCAGGCACTCGTCCGCACCATCGGCGGCGGCGATGCCGTTTTCCGCCGCCTTGCGCCGGATGCTGGCAATGCGGGCGTGGACGTACTGCACGTAGTAGACCGGATTGTCGTTGGACTTCTGCTTGGCCACTTCGAGATCGAAATCCAGGGTGTTGGCATAATGGCGGGTCAGGAAGATGAAGCGGGCGGCATCACGGCCCACCTCGCGGACCACGTCCTGGAGGGTGACGAACGCACCCGCACGGGTCGACATGGCCACCGGCGCGCCTGCGCGCAGAAGGTTGACGAGCTGCACCAGGATCACCTCGAATCGTTCCGGGTCGATCCCCGAGGCCGCCACCGAGGCCTTCATGCGGGCAATGTAGCCATGGTGGTCGGCGCCCCAGACGTCGATGACCCGCTCGAAGCCGCGCTCGAATTTCTCCTGGTGGTAGGCGATGTCCGAGGCAAAATAGGTCGTACGGCCGTTGCCGCGCACGACCACACGGTCCTTTTCATCCCCGTATTGGCTGGTATTGAACCAGAGCGCCCCCTCGCTTTCGTAGATCTGGCCGTTATCGCGAAAGGCCTCGATGGAACGCGCCACCCGGCCATCGTCATAGAGGCTCTGCTCGCTGAACCAGCGGTCGAAAGCCACCCCGAAATCCAGCAGGTCATCGCGGATGCCGGCGATGATCCGCTCGGCGGCGAACCGGGCGCAGGTCATGAGGGCCTCGTCTTCGTCCAGGGAGAGCAGGCGATCCCCCTCGCGGGATTTCATCTCCCGGGCCAGATCGCGGATGTAGTCGCCCTGGTAGCAGTCCTCCGGAAAATCGGCGTGCCGACCGTGAAGGGCCCGATAGCGCAGGAGGACGGAATGCCCCAGCGTCCGGATCTGGCGGCCGGAATCGTTGATATAGTATTCGCGCTGGACGTCGTAACCGCAGAAGGCCAGGAGGTTGGCCACGGCATCGCCCACGGCCGCACCGCGCCCATGCCCCACGTGGAGCGGGCCGGTGGGGTTGGAACTCACGAACTCCACCTGGACTTTGCGGCCACAACCGATGTCGACGGCGCCGTAGCGCTCGCCGGCCGCCGGGATGGCCTTGAGCAACGGCGCCCAGGCCGCGGGCTGAATGTGGAAATTGATGAAACCGGGCCCGGCGATCTCGGTCTTGGCGATCAGATCCGCAGCCCCGTCCAGGTGCGCGATGATGATTTCAGCTATCCGGCGCGGCGCCATCCGCTGGATTTTGGCCATGATCATGGCGAAATTGGTCGCGAAATCGCCGTGGGCCTCGACCTTGGGCACCTCGATGTCGATATCGGGAAAATCGCCTGACGGCAGCGCCCCGGCCGTGTGGGCCCGGCGGGCGGCATCGGCCAGCAGACCGCGGATTCTATCCTTCATTGCTAACCCCAGTTGTCTTTCGGCATGCCAACACAAGATGCGCTCATAACAAGCCATATTCACAAACGGCGGAAAGCAGCCCGCAAGGCTGTCCGCCGCCATCCAAGGAACACCGCCTTCTCTCATAAAGCGCCGGAATGATCAAGTCCAGGCCGCGGCGCGTATTGACAAGGACCGGCGGGTTCTCTACAAAGGGAGCACACGCAAGGTGTTTCGACTTAATAGGGAATCCCGTGCAATTCGGGAGCGGTCCCGCCGCTGTAACCGGGGACGAAACCCGACAT
>JASJCV010000300.1 GCA_030065275.1 Desulfobacterales bacterium
CATCATCTTTCATTTGAGCAATTTCAGCCGTTTTTTCGTGGACCAGAGCGGCACGACGATCTACCAGATCGTGAGCAACGCCTTTCAGAACCCGGTATATATCGGATTGTACGTGCTGGCCATGCTGGTGGTGGCGCTACATGTCAGCCACGGTTTCTGGAGCCTGTTCCAGACGCTGGGTCTGAACCACTCGAAGTACATGCCGGCGATCACCGTCGGCGGTCTGGTGCTGAGCGTGGTGTTTGGTGTGGGGTTCGGTTTTTTGCCGATCTACATAGCGTTTCTAGCTTAAGGAGAGAGTTCAATGCAGCTTGATGGGAAAATACCGTCAGGTCCGCTCAAGGACAAATGGGACAACTACCGGTTCAAGGCCAAGCTGGTGAACCCGGCCAACAAGCGCAAGTACAAGCTGATCGTGGTGGGCACCGGGCTGGCCGGCGGCGCGGCAGCGGCCACGCTGGCGGAACTCGGTTACCACGTACAGACTTTCTGCATCCAGGACAGCCCGCGGCGGGCGCACAGCATCGCGGCCCAGGGGGGCATCAACGCCGCCAAGAATTACCCCAACGACGGCGACAGCATCTGGCGGCTGTTCTACGACACGATCAAGGGGGGGGATTTTCGCGCGCGCGAGGCCAACGTCTATCGTCTGGCGCAGGTGAGCAACAACATCATCGACCAGTGCGCGGCCCAGGGGGTTCCGTTTGCGCGCGAGTACGGGGGGATGCTGGCCAACCGCAGCTTCGGCGGTGCGCAGGTTTCGCGCACGTTCTATGCGCGCGGTCAGACGGGCCAGCAGCTGCTATTGGGCGCCTACAGCGCGCTGAGCCGCCAGATCGGGGCCGGCACGGTGGAAATGTATGCGCGCCGTGAGTTGATGGACATCGTCCTCGTGGGGGATCGCGCCCGGGGGATCATCGTGCGCAACCTGGTGACTGGTGAAATGGAGCGCTACGCGGCGGATGCGGTGATTCTGGCCACGGGCGGCTACGGCACGGTGTTCTATCTGTCCACGAACGCGGACAGCTGCAATGTGGGGGCGGCCTTCCGGGCATACAAGAAGGGCGCGCTGTTCGCCAACCCGTGTTTTACGCAGATCCATCCGACCTGCATTCCACAGGGCGGGGACTACCAGGCCAAACTGACGCTGATGAGCGAGAGTCTTCGCAACGATGGCCGCATCTGGGTGCCCAAGGACCCCAACGACACCCGCGCGCCGCAGGACATCCCGGAGAGCGAACGCAGCTACTATCTGGAAGAGAAGTACCCGAGCTTCGGCAACCTGGTGCCGCGTGACGTGGCCAGCAGAAACGCCAAGGAGCAGTGCGACGCGGGCAAGGGCGTAGGCCCGACGGGCTATGCGGTCTATCTTGATTTTGCCGACGCGATCAAGCGCGACGGGCGGGATGTGATCGCCCGCAAGTACGGCAACCTCTTCGACATGTACCAGAACATCATGGACGACGATCCGTACGAGACGCCGATGATGATCTACCCGGCCTCGCACTACACGATGGGAGGCCTGTGGGTGGACTACGAGCTGCAAACAACGATTCCGGGGCTGTTCGCGCTGGGCGAAGCGAATTTTTCGGACCACGGGGCCAACCGCCTGGGGGCGAGCGCGCTGATGCAGGGTCTGGCCGACGGTTATTTCGTGATTCCGTACACGATCGGCCCGTTTCTGGCGGACCACGGGGTCTCGGAGGTGGGGGTCGATCATGCGGCGTTTGCCGAAGCGGCCGCCGAGGCGGTCGATCGCGACCGCAAACTTCTGGCCATCGAGGGCAAGCGCACGGTGCGCGACATCCACCGGGCGCTTGGCAAGGTGATGGTGGACGAGGTGGGCATGGCCCGCAACGAGGCCGGTCTTAAGCAAGCCATCGGATCGATCCAGACCCTCAGGGAAGAGTTCTGGCAGAATGTGAAGGTGGGCGGTGCGGCCGACAACTTCAATCTGGCGCTGCAGAAGGCGGTTCGCCTGGCGGACTATCTGGAGTTTGCCGAGGTGATGGCGCTGGATGCTTTGACACGGGACGAATCCTGCGGGTGTCATCTGCGCGAGGAGCACCAGACCGAGGAGAACGAGGCCCTGCGCGACGACGAGAACTTCTGCCACGCGGCGGTGTGGGAGTACACCGGCTATGGAAGTGAGCCTGCGTTTCACAAGGAGCCGCTGGTGTTTGAAAACGTGGAACTATCGCAAAGGAGCTACAAGTAACGATGGGCACCGATACGATTAATATAACGCTCAAGGTGTGGCGCCAGGGCAATGCCGCCGACAAGGGGCGATTTGAGACCATTCCGGTTTCCGGAGTGGACAGCCACATGTCGTTTCTGGAGATGCTCGACACGGTCAACGAAGGGTTGATATTAGAGGGCCGCGACCCGATCGCGTTTGACAACGACTGCCGGGAGGGGATTTGCGGCACGTGCGGGTGCGTGGTGGATGGGATCCCGCACGGGCCCAACAAGGCGATGACGCTCTGCCAGCTGCACATGCGCAAGTTCGAGGACGGGGATGTGATTGCGGTGGAGCCGTGGCGTGCGCGCGCATTCAAGGTGCTCAAGGACCTGATGGTGGACCGGGGCGCCTTTGACAAGATCATTCAGTCGGGGGGTTACGTGTCGGTGAACACGGGCTCGGCCCCGGATGCCAACGCGCTTCCGATCCCTATGGCGGTGGCCGAGAAGGCGATGGACGCGGCGGCGTGTATCGGCTGCGGGGCGTGCGTGGCCGCGTGCCCGAACGCTTCGGCAATGCTGTTTGTAAGTGCCAAGGTCTCGCAGCTGGCGCTCTTGCCTCAGGGTCGCCCCGAGGCGGCCGAGCGCGCGCTGAAGATGGTGGCGGCCATGGACCAGGCGGGCTTTGGCAACTGCAGCAACCACCGCTCCTGCGAGGCCGCCTGCCCCAAGGAGATCTCCATCATCAACATCGCAAGGCTCAACCGCGAATTCTTCAAGGCCGGGGTCCTGTCCGAAGCCAGCTAGTCATCCACCCCCTTAAGGCACAAGCGCCTGATTCGACCTGTGCGAGGGCAGTCTGACTTCCGGGCTGCCCTTGATTTTTGACGGGTGGTGTCGGGCAATGCGCCCGCATCGGCCTTGCGCTTTTCTTGGTCACCCACCCAAACCGGGAAGCCGCCATGGAAATCACCACCGAATCGATCGATCGACTGCTTGGATGGCTGCGTGGTCTGCCCGGCAGTGATACGGCCTTCGGCTTGGCGGCGTACAAATCCCTGGCGGTGCTGGCGGTTACCTTTCTGGCCTGGTATGTCCTCAAGGCGATGCTGCTTATCCTCGACCGTCGCCTTCAGAAGTTCCCTTTCTTTCAAAACAACCCCCAGACGATTCACTCGTTCCGCCGCATCGTCTTCTATGCTCTGGTCGCTATCGCGCTGACCTACGCGACACGGCTCTTTGGGTTGAACGTGCTTGAAACCGTCTTTCAGGCCCTGCTGATCATTCTGGCGGCCGGCCCGATCAAAGATGTCCTGATCGTCGTGCTGACCTACCTCGAACAACGTCTGGCGGCACGCACCAATACCAAGGTCGATGATATTATCTTCGACCTGCTCAATCGTTTTTCCGGGGCTATTCTCTATGTCACGGCGGTCATCCTGGCCCTGGATGTGGTCGGCATCAATGTCATGCCGTTCATCGCCGGTGCTGGCGTCGCGGGCATCGCCATCGGTTTTGCCGCCAAGGACACCCTTTCCAACCTGATCGCCGGTGTCCTGCTGATCATCGACCGTCCCTTCGAGGTCGGCGACCGCATCGAAGTCTGGAGCGCTCCGAAGGGCAGCGCGTCCTGGGGCGATGTCGTCGACATCGGCCTGCGGGCCACCCGGATCAAGACCACCGACAATATCGTGATCATCATTCCCAACAACGAAATCATGAAGCGCGATATCGTCAACTACACGAGCATCACGGCTCAAATTCGAGTCCGTGTGAACATCGGCATCGCCTACGAGGCGGATATCCACAAAGCCAAGACGATCATCGTCGAAGTGGCCCGCCGTATGGACTGGGCCGCCGTTACTCCGGCGCCCAAGGTCGTGGTTCGCAATTTCGGTGATTCATCGGTGGATTTGCAGCTGCGGGTCTGGATCAAGGAGGCCCGGCGACGGATGGACACCATTTCTTTCGTGATCGATCAGGTCAAGGAAGCCTTCGATCAGGCCGGAATCGAAATACCCTACCCCAAACGAGACATCCAGATTACCCCATCGATGGAGCCCCCGAGCGCAAGCGGGGCGGCCGGTTGAGATTGCCGTTCAGCCCTTACAGGCACAAAGAGACTTGATTCTTGTAAATAGAATAGGTACGGTATCTGTTTGGCTAAAGATATAAAAATTGGAACCGTACCGGGATGAAGCTGCCCGTCGAGCAAATTGCCCGCGCCCTGGGGCTGCCCCGCCGCAAAATTGAACGCTGGATCCGCCAGGGGCGCATCCCGTTGAACCGGCGCGGAGACGTTTGCACCTTTGACCGCCTGGCCCTTGAACGCTGGGCCCGCGAGCACCATCTGAATTTCTGCGTCGACCAAGAGCGTCGGGACGCCTGCGATCGGCTGGCGATTGAAAGCCTGGTGGGCGCACTGGATCGGGGCGGCATCCACTATGCCATCCCAGGGCAGAGTGTCGACGCGGTGATCCATGCGGCCGTCGAGCGGCTTGCGGTGGTCGCCCCGGAGATCAGGGTGGAACTCGCGGCTCGACTGATCGAGAGAGAAAATCTTACGTCCACCGGTCTGGGCAACGGCATTGCCGTCCCGCACCCGCGCGAACCCGAACGCCTGGCGCTCGCAACGGCGTCCATATCGGCCTGCTACCTCGAGACACCGGTCGATTTCAACGCCCTGGACGGCCAACCGGTTCATCTCCTTTTCGTGTTGCTGTCCCCATCCGTGCGGACGCATTTACAGCTTCTCTCCCGGTTGAGCTACTGTCTGCGGGACAAAGCGTTCGTCGCCTTCCTGCACAGTGGCCCCGAAGCGGACGCGCTGCGCGCGAAGTTCGCTGCCATGGAACAGGAGTGGGAGCGCAGCGCCGGCCATTCCGGCTAAACCGACGCCGGCCAAGGCTCGCGTTCGGCCCCGCTCCGCAGGAGGACGGGCGCCTCGACCGTTCGTCCGGGGGAAGAAAAGGCATCGATGCGATTTCCAATTTCATGGCGCACACCTTCAACCTGGCGACTGTTCCGGGGCGACGACCGTCTGCTGATGATCTTCTCCGGTGCCGTGGTCGGCGTATGCAGCGGTCTGGCGGCGGTGGTGCTCAGCCGCTCCCTGGTGGCCATGCTGGCCTGGCTGGCCCCCTACCGGCAGTATGGCTGGGCTTTTCTGCTCCCGGCGCTGGGAGCGGCACTGTCTTCTCTTTTTCTGAACAAAATCGTCAGAGAAGGCGCGGGACACGGCGTCCCGGAAGTCATTTACAGCGTTTCCCGCTATGGCGGCCTCTTGCGCCTGCGCTCGAGTTTCTCACGTCTGATCTCCAGCTTTCTGACCATCGGCAGCGGCGGGTCCGCCGGCCCCGAAGCCCCCGTGGTAATGAGCGGTTCGGCCATCGGCTCGAATATCGCGCGCCTGTTCAACCTCAACGACCGTCAGCGGGTCGTCCTCGTAGGCTGCGGGGCCGCCGGCGCGATATCCGCCATATTTAACGCCCCGATCGCCGGCATGGTTTTTTCGGTCGAAGTGATCCTGGGCGAATGGGCGGCGGCCAACCTGATACCGATCGCCATCGCGGCGGTGGCCGGCACCCAGACGAGCCATTTCCTCCAGGGCAAACAAATCCCTTTCGCCCATCGCCAATTCGATATCGCGCCAATCGACATCCTGGCCTGCATCGGCCTGGCCCTGTTCACCGCAGCCGCCTCGATCCTGCTGACCCGCGCCATCCGCACCGTACACCACCGTGCCGACCGCCTCCAGCTGCCCGTGTGGTTGAAAGCCGCTCTGGGCGGCTGTGCCGTCGGCCTCATCGGGCTTTACATGCCCTTGGTTTTAGGGGAAGGCTATCACGCCATCGAAACCATGATCGCCGGCCATTTTAGCACCGGGATCGCGCTGGTCTTTCTGGCGTGCCTGGCCAAGATTCTGGCCACCGCACTGACGCTGGGCTCGGGCGGATCCGGCGGAATCTTCGCGCCCTGTCTGGTGATCGGCAGCTTTACGGGGCTGGCCTATCACCGCTTGCTGGATTTTATATGGCCCCAGGCGGGCTGGGTACCTGAAGGATGCTTCGCCCTGCTGGGCATGGCCGGGCTGGTCAGCGGCATCCTGCAGGCGCCGTTGACCGCCATC
>JASJCV010000301.1 GCA_030065275.1 Desulfobacterales bacterium
AATTTCAACAGTTCGTCGGCATTGTCCACCACGAAAGTCGTGCAACCGTAGCGCAGGGCGGTGCGGATATCATCGTCGCGCTTGATCGGGTGGGTATGGATCGTGCGCCGGGCCGAAATCCGCAGCGCTTGCATCATTCGGACTTCGCCCGTGGATGCCAGATCGAATCCGCATCCCATGTCGGCCAGGCAGCGCAGAATCCCCGGAAAGGGCAGTGATTTAACCGCGTAGTAGAGCCCTACCCCTGGCAGGGCCCGCTCGAGCTCACAGTACTGCGCCCCGACCTTAGATGCATCCAGGACCAGCAAGGGCGAGCCGTGCGCCACCACCAGGTCGCGGTAGGGGCGCGCTTGGTGGGATGCGGACTTACGGACGAGATTCATTGTGCTGTTTTCCGATCGTTCGGAGCACATGCCGGGGAAGGGCAAAAGCCGCCCGGTGGACCTCCGGATTGTAATAGCGTGTCTCGATGCCGCTGGCGATGAAGCGCTCGTCCAACGGGGCCAGGCCGATGTGTCGCAGACCGGCGTCGTCGGTGGCCCAGCCAAAGGTCATGATCCCGCCGACGTAGGTGGGGATGGCGGCGGCATAAAAATGCCAGTCGTCGAATACGGCGGCCAAACGCCTGGCGGCCGTGGCAAGTTCTTCCGGCTGCATGAAGGCCACGCCGTTCTGCGTGACCAGGACGCCTCCCGAATTCAAACGCGCATGGCAGGCGGCATAGAATTCACGACTGAATAGCGCCTCGCCCGGCCCGATGGGGTCGGTGCTGTCGCTGATGATCACGTCGAATCGCCGCTCGGTCGTCTGCAGGAAATGCAGGCCGTCGTCAATGAGGACGGTCACCCGTGAATCGTCAAAAGCGCCGGCACTGTGGCGCGGCAGAAACCGCCGACACAGGTCGAGAACCCGATCGTCGATCTCGACCTGGATGATCCGCTCGACCGAACGGTGACGGCTCACTTCTCTGAGCATGGCACCGTCCCCCCCGCCGACGATCAGGACGTCGCGGGCGTTCCCGTGGGCCAGGATGGGAACATGGGCCAGCATCTCGTGGTAGATGAACTCGTCCCTTTCGGTGGTCTGGACGATTCCATCCAGTACCAGCACACGCCCGAAAGCGGCGTTGTGGAAGATCACCAGGTGTTGATGGCCGGTCTTGTCCTCGAAGAGCATCTCGTCGACGCGGAACAACTGGCCGTAGCTGTCGTAAAGGGTTTCAACGAACTCGCGCATGCCCCGACAATCCTCGAAGGTTCTCGGTGATTTTGACATTCTGGGGGGCAAAGGCCCGCATGAGAACGGACACGGCCTCTTCGGCCCGGGCCTTGCCGCACATGAAGACGTCGAATGCGGCAAAACCGCGCTCGGGCCAGGTATGCACGCTAATATGCGACTCGGCCAGGACGGCGACACCGGATATGCCGCCACTGGGCGAGAAGGGATGCAGATGGATGTGGAGCAGCGTCGCCCGGCAGCGGTCGACACATTCACGCAGGGCGGCCTCCACGCGGTCCAGATCATCCAGGTGCCGCCCCCCCCAGAAATCCAGGATCAGGTGGACCCCCGCAAAGCAGATCCCTTCCCTTTCGACAAAATGGTCCCGGGGTTGATCGTCGGATGATATGGGGTGGCGCTCGGACCGGCACCTTTGGCTGGCAGCCCGAGTTGGCGGGCCCGAAGCCTCATGGATGGGAATCGGATTTCTTTTCATTCGTTGGGCCCCCCTCGCGATGCGGTTGGGAAATGATGAACGGTGTTGCACCAGCGGCCAACTACATGAAAACTGAGCAGATTTAATTTGCTGCGGGAAAAAGCGCAAGTTATTTTTCTCGGTCCGGCGGGGCCGACAACTGGGGGAGAAGACAGGCGCGGCATGACGGCCATCGTAGTGCACAGGACGATCGGGAGATCGCTTCATGCGATCGTCCATAATTCGTGTCGACATGGCGGGGCGGGCCCAGCATTCCCTGTCAGCCTGTCTGGCGGCGGGCCGTCGAGACCGGCGGCGCTCAATGCGCATACCAGACCAGCATCCGCCCTTTCCAATGCCTGTAGCGCAGCCAGTCGGCCCCGGTATCGAACCAGAAGGGGCGCTCGACCGCGTCCGCGTGGATCATCCGCCACATCTCGCATTCGACGGCGTCGATGACAACGAAGTCCCGGCTGCGCTTCAGACCCATGGCCTCGAATTTCCCGACCGTAGGGGCAATCACCGCGGCGGAAACACAATGGACGGAGATATCCGCGTTGGTATCGGCGCCGAATTGGTCAATGAAAGCGGCGTGCCCCCCGGGATAGCGGGCCTCGAGCGATGCGTTGCGGAAGATGAGGGTCTGATGGGTACAAACGAGCGCTGCGTGGTCCTTGGTGTCTATTTGGGTTATGGCCATCGCCCCTTCCTTTCCGCGGACCGCAGCGCCAAATGGCAGGGGCGAGGCTTAAAAGCCCCGCCCCAGAGGGAGAATATGAAAGGAGTGCCGGTAGTCGGCAATCATGGGATCGGGCACTCAGAATGAGATCAGGTTTTAGAGTTCGGCTTCAGCGATTGGCCCGACCCCAGGATTGCCATTTGAAGGGATGTTAAGCAAGCCACATGCCATAAACCGGAATTCACGATTTAAGGCATGATTTCAGACAGATCGGTTTTCCGTCCCGAATCGGTTACTCGCCGGGCTGACGTGATGTGTCAGCCCGGGTGACAAATTTTGTCAGGCGGATGTTGGCGTGGAGGGGAAAGGCGTGCGGCCTGGTTGCACCGAGGTCCGTCTTTCCCCACGGATTAGCCGTGGCTATTCCGTCTGGCGGCGGTGGGTTGGGTAACAACGACGGACCGTCGGTTCATCATTTTTTTGCTTTGCGCCGGGGCGTGAAATAGTGCGCCGCGTTGCGATGATAGACGTGGGCAGCCTCCATGAGGGTCTCGCTGAGGGTGGGATGCGGATGGATGGTCAACCCGAGATCGGTGGCGTTGGCCCCCATTTCGACCGCCAGCGTGCCTTCGGCGATCAATTCACCGGCGTGCGGGCCCACGAGACCGACGCCCAGGATGGTCTCGGTGGCCGGATCCACCAGGAGCTTGGTCAGCCCATCGGCGGTTCCGAGCGTGGCCGCGCGGCTTGAGGCCCCCCAGGGAAACCGGGCGACCTCGTAGTCAAGCCCCCGGGTCTTGGCTTCGGTTTCGGTCAGCCCGGCCCAGGCGATCTCGGGATCGGTAAAGACTACGGCCGGCACCGCCAGGGGTTCGTAGGCCACCTTGCGGCCCGAGATGGCCTCCACGGCCACGCGGCCCTCGTGGGAGGCCTTGTGGGCCAGCATGGGCTGGCCGGCAACGTCGCCGATGGCGTAGATGTGCGCACGGCTGGTGCGCCGCTGCGCGTCGACGCGGACAAACCCGTGCGCATCGGTGGCCACGCCGATCTCTTCCAGGTTGAGCCCCGCGCTCTGGGGTTGCCGTCCCACGGCCACCAGGGCCTTGTCGAACATGCGGTTTTGCCGCTCGCCGTCCCTGTCCTTGAGTCCCACCTTGAGACCGTTCTTCTGATCCTTGACCGCTTCCACCGTGGTTTCGAGCAGGATTTCCTCAAACCGGCTTTCCAGGCGTTTGTGCAGAAACCGCACCAGATCGCGGTCCACGCCGGGCAGCAGATGCGGCGTCATCTCCACCAGACTGACCTTGGCGCCCAGACCGGCGTAGACGCTGCCCAACTCCAGCCCGATATAGCCGCCGCCGACCACCAGCAGCCGTTCCGGAACCTCAGCCAGTTCCAGCGCAGCCGTGGCGTTCATGATGCGCGTACCCCCTTCCGCCAAAAACGGCAGATCGGTGGCCCGGGAGCCGGTGGCAATGATGGCCTGCTCGAAGGTCAGGTCTTGTCGCTGCCCTCCAATTTCTTCGATCGTCAGACGCTTTTCATCGGCAAAAACCGCACGACCGCGCAGGTGCTCGATCTTGCGGCGTTTGACCAGCTGGCCCAAGCCCTCGGTCAACTGGGCCACCACGCGCTCCTTGTGACGGCGCAGGGCGTCCACGTCCACGGAGAGGCCCTCGAAATGCAGTCCCCACGTGCCGGCATTGCGGGCCGCCTCCGTCAGGTGGGCGGCGTGCAGCAGGGTTTTGGATGGAATGCAGCCGCGGTAGAGGCATACCCCTCCGGGGTTGGCTTCAGGATCGATGAGTGTTACCTGCAGACCCAGGTCGGCGGCCAGAAAGGCGGCGGCGTATCCGCCAGGACCGGCGCCGATGACGGCGAGTTGCGTTGATTGGTCGGTCATGTTCATCTCCCAGGAAAAAGATCGGTGCTGCCGGTTAGAGCAGCATGGTCAGGCCCTGCTCGAGACTGCGCGCAATCCAGTCAACGAAGCGGGCGGCATCGGCCCCATCGGCAATGCGGTGGTCGTAGGACAGACTCAGCGGCAGCACGGTGCGCGCCACGAACTGCCCGTCGCGTTCCCGCGGCAGCCGGCGTGCACGGCTGAGCCCCAGGATCGCCGCCTGGGGCCAGACCACCACCGGCGTGAAATTGACACCACCGATCCCGCCTTGATTGGAGATGGTGAACGTGGCCCCCTCAAATTCATCGGGTTTGATCTTTTTGGCGCGCGCGCGTTGGGCCACATCCACGATCTCCACCGCCAGATCGATGATGCCCTTGTCCTGAACGTTGCGAATGACGGGCACCAGCAGACCGCGAGGGGTGTCGACCGCCAGCCCGACGTGAACGTAGTCCTTGTAAATCAACAGCTCGTTTTCCAGGTCGATGCTGGCATTGAAGCGCGGGAATCGCATCAGGGCCGCAGCGCAGGCCTTCATGGCCACGGCGGTCACGGTCAGTTTGCCACCCTGTTTCTCCGCCTCCCGGGCATGCCGCGCGATAAAGGCCTCCAGATCCGTGATGTCGGCCTCATCGAACTGGGTCACGTGAGGGATCAGGCGCCAGGCGGCACTCGTGTTCTCGGCCGTCAACCGGCGGACAGTCTCGACCTTGGCGGTGCGCACCGGCCCCCAGCGGCTGAAGTCGGGCAGGGGCGGATGCCCACCGCCGGAGTCGGGCGACCGCCGGGACGGCGCCGCTGCGGTCAGGAGCTGCTTGACATGGGCGTGGACGTCGGCGGCGCTGATCCGCCCGTTATGACCGCTGCCTTTAACTTCGTGGATATCGACCCCCAGTTCCCGCGCCAGGCGGCGCACGGACGGTGCCGCCGGTGCCGGTGGCAGGGACCGTTCCTCCGCCGGGACGCCACTTTCGTCGTCCGTCGCGGCGTGCCGATCCTCATCCTCGGCCCAAGCGGTTTGAGGTGCTTCCGGCGACGGCGCTTCTTCCGCCGGACGCGGTTCCCGGGGGGCGGCCGCGTCATCGCCCTCGCTTGACGGCGGGGCTTCACCGACGGGCGCCGATGTCGCGGCAACGGTGGCCGGCTCCGGTTGGCGGGCGCCGCTATCGTCTTCGTCCCCCGCCGCGTCGCCCACCTCGATCCGGGCAATGACCGCCCCCACCTTGGCCTCGTCGCCGGGCGCCACCAGGATTTCGCTGACCTCTCCGGCGTAGGGCGACGGAATCTCCACGACCGCCTTTTCGGTTTCCATCTCCAACAGGACGTCGTCAACCGCCACGCGATCGCCCACGTCCACCAGGACGTCGACGATTTTGCCGCTGGTTACGTTTTCGCTGATCTCCGGGACCTTGACGTCTTTGCGCATGTCGTTTTCCTTGTTTGGCAATCGATTGTTCGCCGCCCGCGGCTACCGCCGGCGCGGGTTGGATTTATCCGCATCGATTTTCAGGGCTTTCTGCGCCTTGGCCGGCACGTCCGCCGCAATCTGCTTCTCCCGGGCCAGTCCGCAAAGGGCGGTGTAGGCGATGTGACGGGCGTCCACTTCGAAGAAATCGCGCAGAGCGGCGCGTGTTTCACTGCGGCCGTAGCCGTCCGTGCCCAACAGCAGCAGCGGGCCCGGCACCCACTTGGCGATCAAGGCCGGCAGCGCTTTGAGATAGTCCGAGGCGGCCACGAAAACGCCCTGCGCGCCGTCCAACTGCTTTTCGACGAAATTCTTCCGGGGCCGCTGACCGGGACGACGCAGGTTGCGACGTTCGGTGTCCACGGCATCTTCGTAAAGCTTTTTGTAACTGGTCACGCTCCAGACATCGGCGGCCACACCGAAATCGGCTTCGAGAATTTCCTGGGCCTTCAAGGCCTCGTTCAGGATCGTGCCGCTTCCAAGAAGGTGGGCTTTGGTGCGGGCGCGTTTGCGTTTCGCCGCCCGGAATCGGTAGAGTCCTTTCAGGATGCCTTCCTCCGCGCCCTTGGGCATGGGGGGCATGGGGTAGAGTTCGTTCATCAGGGT
>JASJCV010000015.1 GCA_030065275.1 Desulfobacterales bacterium
TGGAAGCAGCCGATCGTGAAAACGATGCCGCTGGGATTGGCGAATGTGTGCTGGTGGGCGCCCTGGACTTCGATACGTTCCCGTTCACGGGTGACGGGGTGGAGGCATTCGCGGCAGAGCACCCGGCGCGCTGCCTGCGTGTCTTCTTCCGGCGAAGCATTGGGGCGCTTTTCCGGATCCGCGGGCTCCTCCTTTAGAAATGCCAATGGGTATGCGGCCACAACCGCGAAGTCTTTTCTGCCGGGGCCAATGCACGGGGTGGATTTAAGCATGGGTCCTACCCGATTCGCCAAAAGGTGGGCCGTGGCGAGCACGGTCAAGTTTACAGCCGGGCGATAATGCTTAAGGTAACAAATATACGCATTTTCTGCGCTGATGTAATGAAATTTTTAAATGGGAGAATAACCATGGCCCCTGAACATGATGAAAACCAGTCGGAACTCGACTGCGAGGTGACCGTTTTTGATGGTTCCTGGATGACTTGCGATATGATCGAAGATGATTCCGAAGAATGATCGCCAATAAGTGCGCTTGATTTAACTGCTCGAATTTACTAAAGGTCTGACAGTTGAAGGTTTCAACTGCAGACCTTTTCTTTATGCCCGCAAAACGGGCGCACCCGCCAATACGCATCCGGAGAAGAGACGATGAAAAAAACCGCCCTATCCCTGGCTTTATTCCTGTGGATCTTCGGCGCCGTCAACGCCTTCGCGCTAAACCCCGCGCTGCTTGCGGCGGGTGGTAAGTCCGGGGATGCGCCGTCGGCAACCGAAACGCCGCAATTGCCGGAGAACCTCAGTGCCGCCGAAATCGATGCCCTAATGGCCCGCCTGAACGACGATCAGGTGCGGCGTTTGTTGATCGCCGAACTCCAGGCGGATGCCGCCGCCCAAACCCAGGGCGCTTCCGAGAAGGTCGGTGGATTAAAAGGCGCCATTCAATGGCTGGAAAATGCCACCCAACTATACATCAGTCGCGCCTATCGGCTGGTGGTGAGCCTGCCGGACGTTCCGGGCGACCTCAAGGGGACCCTCGACCGCCTGACCGACTATGAAGGCCTGGGGCGGCTGATGGTAATGATTTTCATCGCTTTGTGCCTCCTGGCGACGGGTTGGGTGGCCGAGAAAATCTTTTTCCGATTCACGTCCGGGCTGCGGCAGCGCATCGAAACCATGCCCGGGATGGAGGGCATCCTCAGATTCTGGGGGGCCTTGATCAATGCCCTACCCGAGTGTTTGGGGTTACTTATTTTTGCCGTGACGCCCCTGCTGGTATCTTCTTTGGTGGTGGATCGGCAGGACCGTAACATGCGCCTGCTCTTTCTGGCCTTCCTGATGGTCGCGGTCATCATCCGGGTCTGTGCGCTGGTGTTGCGTCTGTTTTTTTCTCCCAAGGCTGCGAACCTGCGTCTGCTTCCCCTGTCATGCCCGGTGGCGCAGTACCTGCATCGACGCCTGCTGCTGATGGTCAACGTTGTTACCGTCAGCTGGGTACTGGGTATATTGTTACTCCATCTTGAGGTCAACCGGCCGGTCCAGGTCTGGTTTTTCATCGTTTTGGGATCCCTGATCATCGTTATGTTTGCAGGAATGGTCTGGAGTAATCGCCATATCGTCAAAAACTATTATCTCGACCGTCGGCATATCGCCTGTGAAAAACGGGTCTGGCTGCGGGAGCAGTTCGCGTCCATGTGGCATATTCTGGCAATCGCGTATCTTTTTCTGGTCTGGCTGCTGGCGCATTGGCGCGTGGTGACGGCGGATGAGATTAAATTCGACGGCACCTACATCCTCAGTCTGCTGATCGTTCCGATCTACCTGGCCCTGGACCGCATGGCCCAATGGTGCGTCATCTCGGTGTTTTCCAAAAAAAAGCCGGCGACGAAAGGCTCAGACCCATCGACGGCGACGGAAAGAGTCGAGGTGGGGCTTGATTCGCAAGGCGACGAAGATGCAGCCGAATCACCGAGCGAGGACGGCCCCGCCTATCTGGACATCGCCAGCCGGGTGGTGCGGGTGGTGGTCTTCATCGCCGTGGCACTCTGGTTTCTCGATATCTGGGGATTCAACATCACCTTCGGCGAGGCTGCCGTCGGAGCGGTGGTCGACGTCCTGATCACGCTGCTCCTGGCGCACATTGCCTGGGAATTCATTACCTCCGCCATCAATCGCAAGCTGGCCGAGGGCGGCTATGTCGAGGGGGCTGAAAATAAAGATGACGACGACGAGTGGGGCGCTGGCGGTTCTCAGGACCGCTCTCACACGCTGCTGCCCATGCTGCGCAAATTCCTCGGGGTCGTCATGGTTGTCATGGTCACCCTGATCGTGCTCTCCTCCATTGGGGTCGAAATCGGTCCCCTGCTGGCCGGTGCCGGGGTGATCGGTCTGGCCATCGGCTTCGGAGCCCAGAAACTGGTACGCGACATCCTTTCCGGCATCTTCTTTCTGATGGACGACGCCTTCCGGGTGGGCGAGTACCTGGATGCGGGCGGGATTTCCGGGACGGTGGAGCAGATCACGCTGCGGACCATCAAGCTGCGCCACCACCGGGGCATGCTCCAGATCGTGCCCCTGGGCGATCTGGCCTCGATCACCAACTATATGCGCGGTGGCATCGTGGTGAAGTTCGACCTGCAACTGCCCTACGACACGGACATCGACAAGGTCCGCAAGATCATCAAGAAGGTGGGCAAGGCCATGCTCCTGGACGAGGAACTGGGACCAGATTTCATCAAACCGGTCAAATCCCAGGGGGTGCGCAGCGTGGGGGATTCGGTCATGACCTTCCGGGTCAAGTTCACGGCCCGGCCCGGTAAACATTTCGTGATCCGGCGCGAGGCCTTCAAGCGGATCACCGAAGCGCTCGAGAAGAAAGGCTTCCAATACGCCCACCGCAAGGTTATCGTGGATCTTGCGCCAGGCGCCATTTCTCCGGGGGGACCGGACGGCGGGGGTGCCCCGGCGCTAAGTCCGGAGCAAAGAGAGCAGATGCTGCAGGCCGGCGCGGCGGCCGCGCTGGATAGCCTTATCGACCAAGAGAGCCAAGACCCCAAGGCCGGAAAAAAGAAACAAAAAAACGAGATTTTATAGGCGGGGCCCCGGGCGGCCGTGAACGCCGACGCGACAGCGCCCGGCCCGGTCCCGCTGAAATCGCCCGCAGCGATCCATTTTTCGCGGGCTTACCGGGAAGCGTGGTGCCTTCAACGCCGGAACACCTTGTTCAACATCAGGGCCACGGCGCCGGCAAGAAACCCGAAAGTGGAAACCGCCCGGCCGATCTGCCATAACTGGCGGTCGCTGCGGCTGCCGAAACTGAACTGGCCCAGGTGAACCACGGTCCCCTGGGCCAGATACATCATCAAAGTGCCTGCCAGAAAGGCGATAAAGCCGACCAGGACGGTCCACTCCAGCGCCTTTTTCCTCGATTTGACCATCAGTACCGCCGTGATCACCAAGCATCCCTGCGCGGCATAATGCCCGTATTCGAGAATCCACCGATAGATCGTTTCCGTTTCCATCACCGTCATTGCCTAAGGTTTGGTGTTGTCCGCCGTGGCATCGCCGAAAGATATGTCCCGGATATGGGCATCCCGCGCGATCTTGAACGTCGCCTTGAATGCGAGCACCGGCTGCGCTTTGTCGTTGTAGACCTGCGTCCGGCCCTCCCATTCGCGATCGGACAGGGCCGCCACGCGTGAGCGGGCCGTAACGATGCCCTGCCGCACCGGGCGCTGATATTCGACAGCCATGGTGACCGTCGCAAAATGCGTTTGCGGGGGCAGGACGCTTTTGATGGCCATGACGGCGGCCGTATCTGCCAGGCCGACCAGGGCGCCGCCGTGCATCAGCCCCGCGCCCTGGGCGAATTCGATGTGAAACGGCATCCGCAGTACGGCCCGTCCGCCGCCGGCCTTGACGATTTCGATGTGCAGAAGCCTTTCAAATGGGGCGCAGCTGATCCAGCCGTCCAAATGAAAGCGGTGCGGGCCGGTGGACGCGCCATCCCGCGCGGGTCGGAATGCATCGTGATCGTGGGGCATGCTGGTCTCGCTCTTCCTTGATGTCCAACGCCGTGGCCAAGCTGAAGAAAGATGCCCCGCCGTCGGCAACCTTCGACAGTCTACCAAAATGAAGCATCATATCATGTCGATGGGTTGCCCGGCAATGCAGAGCAGGATCGTGCGCACGACGCCAGGTTGGCCTTTAATAACGATAATACGCCTGCTGAAGCGGTGGGTGCCATGTCCCTCTTCGTGTCGCGCCCGTCTGGCCGCCTGCCGGGTTTGCGCAAACCTTGCAAGGATAACGGGCGGTATTATGTTTCCAACGAAAAATTTTTTTTTGACAACGACAATTCCAAATTTTCCAACTGAACCAAAGGAGCTGCCCATGAGTATTCTGGTAACTAAAGAAGCGCCGGATTTCACGGCACCGGCTGTTCTGCCCAACGGTACGATCGAGGAGAATTTCAAGCTTGCGGATCTGCGCGGTAAATACGTCGTGCTTTTCTTCTATCCGCTGGATTTTACGTTTGTATGCCCCACCGAAATCATCGCTCATCACAAGCGCATGGCGCAGTTCAAGGAAAAGGGTGTCGAGGTGGTGGGCATTTCCATCGATTCCCAGTTTTCCCACTTTGCCTGGCGCAATACGCCGGTTGAAGAGGGCGGCATCGGCGCCGTCGATTTCCCGCTGGTGGCCGATGTCAAGCACGAGATCGCACAGGCTTACGGGATCGAGCACCCGGAGGCCGGTGTCGCCCTGCGGGCATCCTTTCTGATCGATCGGGACGGAGTCGTCCAGCATCAGGTGGTCAACAATCTTCCCCTGGGGCGGGAGGTGGATGAAATGCTGCGCCTGGTGGACGCCCTTCAGTTCACCGAGGAGCACGGTGAAGTCTGCCCGGCCGGCTGGCACAAAGGCGAGGGGGGGATGACACCGACCGCCGAGGGGGTGGCGGATTACCTCAAGACCAACGTCGAAAAACTATGAATCTTTCGTTATTGCTGTAGTGCCCAAAGGCCTGCGCGTTGGCGCAGGCCTTTGGTTTTTTTCGGGGCCGAGACCTCGGAGCCGGTGAGCGCCGTTGAAGGTCTTTGGCGCAGGCGGTCTTACCGAATACCGACTTGACGGCGGACGACCGTGATTATACTATCGATCAAAAGCTTTGCCCCGTACTGCAACCGGAGGCCCGAAGCCATGATTGTCGAATCCCCGCCGGCAAAGTCTGCCCGCAACTGGGTCGAAAAACGCAACCGTTGCTTCGCCGACCGACGCTCGGGTGTCGAGCGGCGGGTCTTCTACAGCATCGATTATTTCATCGCTGGCGGCCGGGAACGACGGAGCGGGGCCGAAAGACGCAGCGGTATTGAACGCCGCCGTTCCTGGACCAAAGACGGTCAGCCCTGCATCAACACATCCACCGGATAGGTTCAGCCCCCGATTCATTCAAGGCCCATTGTCGCATAGCCTGGCATGCCGCCACAGACGCCCGCGCACTGCATAGTGCCCGGTGCCTTGTGAGCCATTTGCCCTCAGTCTGACGGGAGGTGCGCGTGTGAGAGTCATCGTCGGACAGTCGGAGGATATCGACACCCTCAAGGCGGTTCGCCGCGTGATTTTCCAGTGTCAGACGCAGTTGGGCGGGCAGAGTCCCTGTGCGGCGATCCTGCTGGCCGGGGTGGAATACGACCATGCCATCGTGCTTCGGGCCGTTCAGGCCACCTTCCCCGAACTGCCCCTGGCGGGCTGCACCACGGCGGGCGAAATGGCGTCCGCAAACGGTTTCAGTGATGACTCTTTAGTATTGATGCTGTTTTGTTCGGACCAGCTGACCTTCGCCGTCGGCCTGGGAAGGTCGCTGTCCCACAATCCGGGTGCCGCTGTGAAGCGCGCCCTTGAGATGGCCCGCGGCAGCCTGCGGGGCCCCGAACAGATGTGTCTGGTATTCTGTGAAGGCATCGTGGCGCCCGCCCATGAAGCGGTGCAGGCGCTGAACCGGGAGGTGGCCCAAGGCTGCCCGGTATTCGGAGGTGTGGCGGCGCATCCCTGGCACCTGGAGACCCGGCCCCGGCAGTTCCACGGTCACGATGCCCACGAAGATGCGATCGTTGTTCTGCTCATCCAGGGTCCGGTGGCCTACCGCTTCAGTGTGAGTAACAGCTGGCAGCCGGTGGGCAAGCACGCCCCGGTGGCGGTCAGCGAGGGCCAGGAAGTGCGCATGATCGGCGACCAACCGGCCCTGGAATTCTATCGCCACTATCTTGGCCCCCACGCGCATCCGGTTCTTGAATTTCCTCTGGCCGTGCACTCGCCCGAAAGCCGCCGCTTTTATATCCTGGCCCCCATCGGATACGATGAACAGACGGGCGGGGTGCGTTTTGCCGTGCCCATCCATGAGGGTCAGATCGTTCAGTTGACCGAGGTTACGCGGGAGCGCATGTTGTCAGACGTAAGGCAGACGCTTGCGTCCGAAGCAGTCGCGCCGGATGACGACTGGCAGCCCGTTGCCGGGCTGATTTTCTCCTGCGCCACCCGCAAGCATATTCTCGGTACCCAGACCGTCGAAGAAATCGCGCTGCTCAAGACCCATCTTCCCCCCGGCATCGCCCTGGCCGGTTTCTATTCCTTTGGTGAAATCAGCCCCCTGGCGGCGGCAGGGCCCAGTTTCCTCCACAACTGCACCTTCATTACCCTGCTGCTGGGGGAGCGCCGCGGGGCGGTTACGCGAGAGACCGCACGGCCAGCGGCCTCCGGCTTCGACGCCGCACCGGCCGAAGAGGCCTCGCGGGATGATCTTCAACGCCGGGTGGCGTTTTTGGAACGCCGACTGAAACGCTCCGACTTCTATCGCCAGCGGCTGGAGTTCCACAAAGATCTATCGGCCTCGCTGCTTCGCAAGATCAACCGCGAAATCAACCAGGCCCGCCTTGAAATCAAGCACAAGAACGAAATGCTGCGCCATACCTTGGCGCTGGCCGACGAAATCCAGAAAAACCTGCTGCCGGCCGAGGCGCCCTGGAGCCCTTTTTTCGATATCGCCGGCCAGAGCCTGTTCTGCAGTGAGACGGGCGGCGATTATTTCGACTACCTGCAGGTCGCGGACCGCGCGGACGGCCATATCGGGGTGGTCATCGGAGACGTCAGCGGTCATGGCGTCGAGGCCGCCCTGTTGATGACCACGGTGCGGGCCCTGTTGCGCTTGAGCATCGCGCGGGGCGGGGCGCTCGATCGTATCGTCAATGACGTCAACCGGCATCTGGCCGAGGATGTGGGCCAATCCGGCCGGTTCATGACGTTGTGCCTGCTGCGCCTGCTGCCGGAGACCGGTGAGATGGAATGGGTGCGGGCCGGGCATGAGCCGGCCGTCTGGTACGATCCCGCCCGCGACCGGCTGGTGGAGTTAAAGGGGGCCGGAACCGCCCTGGGGGTGGATGCCGGCTTCCGTTTCAGCCTGAATCGCCAGGCCGGCCTGGCGCCGGGTCAGATTATCTTCCTGGCCACCGACGGCCTGTGGGAGACCAGGAATTCGCAGGGCGCCTTTTTCGGCAAGCAGGCCGTCCACGAGGTCATACGGCAAAACGGTCAGGCGTCGGCAGCGGTCATCGTGGAACAACTGTTAGACCATATGAACCGGTTCCGCGGCCCGAACCCCCTCGAGGATGATGTGACGCTGGTGGCCATCAAAATAAAATCCCTTCCCGATATGACGCCGGAAGGCCATTGGTACCCGTCCATCTGAGAGCATCTCCGGGCCCGGCGGTCGACCACTTGCGCTCGATACGTCATGGAACCGTACAGCAGGCCCCTGACGCAGTCACCGCTAAAGGGAACCTTCCTGACGGCCGATCGAGAATGCCGGATGCAGGCAAGACGCCAACCGCCGCCTTTGACCCTGGCGGCGCTGCGGCATTCTGCCGATAAAAATCGTTGCGCAGCGCAATGGGAACGGTTGCCTCTCCCCTTTCTTTTCGCTATGGTATCTCGGTCGCGTCGGTATGGCATTCTCCAATCCGGTGCGATCAACCTGAAACCGTCACCGGCATGCGAAAGGCAAACCACTATGCGTTCCGATTGGTGCAGGATCGGAAAGATATTGCTGATTGTCGGCTTCCTATCTCTCTGGGGCTGCAGCAGCAAGGTCAATCAGGATAACTACAAGAAGATCAAGATCGGCATGAGCTACGAGGAGGTTACCGCGATTCTGGGAGAACCGGTCACGTGCGAGTCGATCCTGGGAATCCAAAACTGCGATTGGGGTGACGAAACGCGCGCGATCAATATCAAGTTTGCCGCGGACAATGTCGTCTTCCGCACGGCCAAGGGCCTGTCTTAGTCCATCGGACCATGACCGACGCCTCCCCGCGTGGCGCCGGGGAAAGATTCCAGCGCCCCGCGCTCCCGCCCTGCACTGCCCTTACCCCCATCCAAACCCTGCTCGGGCGTCCCAGTGAACCAACCGGAACGTGCCTGCAGCCTCGAGGCCGGTCGGAGGGATCGCTGGCAAGGTTCGCATGGGAAGGTTCGGGAAACAGGGCGCGCGGATCGGAATTGCCCCCGCCCACGCCAGCCATGTTCGTAGCGGCCGAGCCCGGCTCCGAAAAAAGGCCGTGCAACGCCCCTCTGCCCGCGGTGCGGCGCGTTGAGGTCTTCGACCGTATTCTCGGACGGCTGGCCTGCTGAAGGCGCTTCTTTCATGGAAATCGGGTTACATCATTCGTTTCCCAAATCACCCGCATCGCCGGCCAGATGCGGAATCGCCTGCCAATCCAATCCCAGCAACCCCGCGGCCCGGCGGTCGAGCGCCAGCGGATCGAAGCCCGCCAGGAGTCGGTTGACGGGCGGATCGCAAGGCGGCCCCCCCAGATGATAGCGGGCCAGCCCGATACTGGCGTCCATCAGGCTCAGGTCGGGGGCACGGTGGTCGATGAGGTCCCGGATGGACCGGTGCAGTTCGTGGTGGAACTGCGCTTTTTTCCAGCTGCCGGGATGCCCTCCGTAGTGCTGCGGCGGCAGCGCCCCCATCATGTTCTTGCAGGTTCCGGTGATCTCCGCCAGGGAGTGGGCCTTCAAAACGGGTACCGATATCAGGTAGTGCGCAAAGATGATTTCCGGCAGATGCATTTCAGGAGAGCGCGGGCAGGATGACTTGGCGCTGCGGCGCAGGGGGGCGGTGTTCAAATCCACCAGGCGAACCTGCTTGCGTGCGGCCAGGGCGTCGTAGCCCAGGGCGGCAAATACTTCCGGCGTCTCGCAGCCGGCGTCGCCGCAGCCTTCGGCGATGACGATGTCGGCCGTCGTGCAACCGCGGATATAATCGATCAGCGCCTCACAGCAGGCCGGCGGTGTGGTGACCGGGTGGGCGTCGGTATTGATCAGGTTGGGCTTGATCAATATATGGGTCTGGTGGCGCAGGATATCGCAAGCCCCCACTTGATCCAGAACCTCCGGCACGGATTCGGCATAAGACCGAAAAGCGACACTGGCAACGGTCATGTCAAATTCCTCATTTTATTCAACTAAGTTAAAACGGACCCTGACGGTTTCATCATTGGCCCGATATCAAGGCTTGCAAGCCCCGAGGAACGAGGCGTACTTGGCGTACGCCGCAGTGAAGAGGGGCGCAGCCTAACGCTGGTATTGAATTTATGACGCAACCGTCAGCGGAAGCGATGCATACTGGGTCGCTCCACGACATCGAGGTCTTCGCTCAGGTATCGCCTCAATACCTCTCTCACCCCGGCCAGGTCGGGGGCCCGGCACAGGCGGCCGTACAGAAAATGACCGTAGCGGAAGTTGGCGGTGAAATAGGCGGCATAGCGATGGAAACGGCGCCTCCCGGTTTGCGGCCCGTAACAGGCCTCCAACCATTGGGCCAGATCCAGAGCGCTCTGCAGGTAAACACCTGGGTTCGGTCGATAATCTGAAGTCCATTCGGCGAAAATCCAGGGCCGGGCCAGGGCCAGGCGTCCCAGCGCCACCCCGTCGCAATCCGTGCGCGCAAGCATGCGGACACAGTCGCGGCGATCGAAGACATCCCCGTTGCCGATCACCGGTATACCCACGGCCGCCTTGACCCGTCCGATGTAGTCCCAGCGCGGCGGCCGCGTACGGCGGTCGGGCGCCACCCGGGGGTGATAGGTCAGGGCGTCCGCGCCAGCGTCTTCGAAGCGCCTGGCCAGGGAAACGGCGATCTGCGGATCATCCTGCCAACCGGTGCGGAACTTGACGAAAACGGGTATCGATACCGCCCGGCGAATGGCGTGCACAATGGCGGCGGCCCGTTCCGGTGTCCGGAGCAGGGCGGCGCCACAGCCTTTCTTGCAGACGCTCGCCACCGCGCATCCAAAATTGATGTCGACCCCGAAGAACCCATTGTCCGCGACGACGGTAGCCGCCCGCGCCATTGTGGCGGGGTCGCTACCGAATAGTTGACAGACCAGCCGGGAGAGATCCTCGTCCGGCCGCCAGGTGAAGCCGCCCTGGTCGTGTCCATTGCCGCAGGGCACCGACCCGGCCCAGCACATCTCCGAGAAAAGCAGCCCGCAACCGCCAAAATCGGTCACGATTTTGCGAAAGGCGGTATTGCCCAGTTTGGCCATGGGAGCCATGAAAAGCCGGCCCCGAGCTTCGCGGCCGCCGATCGCAAGCGGGGTGGCCAGAAAATGACGGAGTGTGTGATCGGTGATCATGGCGTTTCCACCTGAGCGGGATTGGCCCCGGCATCATTCGGGATACCGACTTATAGCCTGGATGGCGCCCGGCGACAACCGGTGGTTGAGGATGTCTCCGAACGGCGATCCCGATGGCCTGATTGGATGGGGTTATTGTAGATAGATTAGGCTGAACAGCCGATCGGCGGCATCCGCATCGAGATTCTTGATGATTTTATACTGGGCCAGGGCCTTGTCGCGCTCGCCATTTTCCAAATAGATGCGGCCCATTTGGTAATGGGCGGGAACAAAATCCGGATCGATTCGGATGGCCTCTTTGTAGGCTTCGATTTCGCGCGCGCGATCGTCGAGGTTCGCGTAGACCTGACCGATTCCGTAATGCGAGGGGGCGAACCCCGGTTTGATTTTAAGAACGGTTTCGTGCGCCGCGAGGGCCTGCGGATAGAGCCCCAACGCGTTGCAGACAAGCCCCAGGCGAAAGTGGGCGGGCCAAAAGTTGGGTTTACGGGCGATGATGTCGTCGTAGGCGCTTTTTTCATCCTCGCGGCGGCCCAGTTGCCCGTATGCCAATGCCAGATTGTAGCGGGCCGGAATGTGGTCGTCTCTGATCGCCAGGGCCTCTTTGAGGGTGTCTACAGCCTCGGTGTAACGCTCCAGGGTGAGATAATAGTGGCCCAGCGTGTAGTGGGCGTTGGGGTTTTCCGGGTCTTTGGCGATGACCTGTTGGTAGGCGGCGATGGCTTCGCCGGGCTGGTCCAGCCCCACATAGCAGTTGCCCAGGCCGTACCAGGCCTCGGCGTCTTCAGGCTGGTCCTCGACCGCTTCGCGGAAATAGATCAGGGCCTGGTTGTATTCGCCCCGGATCGTGGCGGCGACACCCTTGCGGCACAGATCCTGGACTGCCCTGGGTTTGTGCCGGACCAGATTATAGGCCCACTCGGTTACCGAGGTTTCCGCGGCCAGCGCTTCGAGCTTCAGCAGGTTTTCGCTGGCCACGGCAAAATTGAGATTCTGTCCGGCCTGGGCCTGAAAACTGACCACACCAATGACGCGGCTCTGGGCATTGATCACCGGGCTGCCGCTGGAGCCCCTGGATATTGGCGCCGACATCTGGAAGATGGTGCCCACGCCGGGAAGATCCCGAATGGCGGACACGATCCCTTCGCTGACGGTATGCTCCAAACCCAGCGGGCTGCCCACCACCACCACCCGGTCGGCGATATCCGGCACCGCGGCCTCCACCTCGAGCCAGCGAACCTTTGCGGAGGAAATGTCCACGGCCACCTTGATCAGGTCGACGGCCTTGTTGGCGGCCAGGACGTGGGTCACATCGTGGGTGGTGCCGTCATGGGTCTTGACCGTGGCGGCATGGGCGCCTTCAAGGACGTGATGGTTGGTGATGAGGTGCCCCTGTGGATTGATGAAAAAACCGGTGCCCAAACCGGCCGCGTTCATCTCAGGATCGAATGTCCGGATGGTGACCACGGCGGGCTGGACATCGTCGACGACCCGGCTGATGAGATGATGCTCACCGTCCGGCCGGGTCTGCCCCGCAGAGCAGCCTACCGAGACGGTTAGCGCCACCGCCGCGCCGCAGTAAAACAACTTTTTAAACCACATCGATCGCATGCTTTACATCCTCGACGCCTGAATTTTGTTGTTCAAAGTAAGGCGCTTCTCCGGGGGCTGTCAATCGGAAGGGGATGACGATAGGACGGGTTGACGCACGGCGACGGTCCGGGGGGGGGGAGGAAACACCTAAACCACCCTGGTTTTCCAGTAGGTCATGTATTCAGGGTCCTGGGCGGCCTGGCGATCCTTCATGACCGCCCCGGGCAGAAAATCCATAATTTGGCCGGCAGTGACGCCGTCGGCGCCCAACGCCCCGGCGGCCAGCTCGCCGGCCAGACCGTGCACGAAGACGCCCTTGCAGACGGCGTCTTCGATTGGAAGGCCAAGACCATACATGGCGGCAATGGCGCCGGTGAGGACGTCGCCGGCGCCGGCCGTGGCCATGGCGTCGCAGCCGCTGCGGTTGATGAAGACCCGGCCATCCGGGAAACCGATCATCGAAGCCGCCCCCTTCAGGACGATAATCGCCTGGAATTCCCTGGCCGCCGCCTGCAGGCGGCCGATCGGTTCGCTCAGAAGGTTGTCGACGGTGGCACCCGTCAGCCTGGACATCTCCCCCAGATGGGGCGTCAGAACGGTCGGGGCCCGGCGCTTGGCCAGGGTCCCCGGCGAGCGGCTTAGCATGGTCAGGGCATCGCCGTCCAGAAGCAGCGGCACGTCGGCGGATGTCGCAAGCTCCCCGACCAGGCGGGCGGTTTCGTCATCGAGTGAAAGGCCGGGGCCCATGACGAGCATGTCAATCTGCCCGATGCGCGCCAGCAGCTCCGCTTTGTTGCTGTAGGCCAGACTGCCCGCAGCGGTTTCCGCCTGGGGATGGAAAACGATTTCACTGCCCTGGGCGGCGATCACCGGGACGACCGACGCCGGGGCGGCCAGCCGGGAATACCCTCCGCCAGCCTTGAGAAAGGACATGGCGGCCAGGTATGGGGCGCCGTAATAGCCGGCCGCTCCGGCGATGAAAAGCACGTCGCCGAAACTGCCTTTGTGTCCAGCGGGATTGCGGCCCGGCAGGGGCGGGGGCTGGTTGACGGCGATGGCCAGCTCCGGCGCTTGGGTCAGCGCCGGCGGGAAGGAGATGTGGGTGACGTAGCACACACCGCCGTGATGGGCGCCGGGGTAGAGCAGGTTGCCAACCTTGGGCAGGCCAAAGGCTACGGTGGCGTCCGCTTGAACCGCCACACCCATGACCTGGCCGGAGTCACCGTTGATGCCCGAGGGGATGTCCAGGCTCAGCACTGGTTTGCCGGCCGCGTTGATCGCGGCGATGACTTCGGCGTAGTGACCGCGCACGGGTTTGGAAAGCCCGGTGCCGAAAATGCCGTCGACGATCCGATCGGCCGATGCGATCAACGACAAGGCCTGGTCCGGGTCCTTGTATTCAATCACCTCGGCTTCGAGCCGGGTGAGCATCTCGAAATTGGTGCGGGCCGCTCCGCGGTAGCGGGACGGGTCGCCCAGCAGCAGAACGAGAGGGTGCCCGCCGTCCGAGAGAATCTTGCGCGCCACCACGAACCCGTCCCCACCATTGTTGCCGGCACCGCAGCAAATAAGTGTCCGCCCTGCGGGCAGGCCCCAGCGGTCGGCGAGCACACGGTAGGCGGCCAGTCCGGCATTCTCCATCAGGACAAGCTCCGGGATGCCGTAGTGAGCGATGGCGCTCTGGTCCATGGCGCGCATTTGCTGAACCGTGCAGACTTTCATTTCGCGCTCCGCTGATGTTGATGGTTTTCGGGGGCCGGGGGCTGACGTTTCAACCGACGGATGAAGCGGTTTCTCTCCACCTACCAGAGAAACGGATCCCGGATCAAGCGCCAAGGCTTAACCCGCCGACTTGACAAACAATGCCCCCTCGGATATCTGACACAAACTTGAGAGGAACGGTAGAGCGATGAACCCTCATCTTTGTGCACCGGTGGTGACCCGTTGACGCAGGCCGCCTGTGGCCTGGCATCTGCGGGCCGCGTCGGTGGGATCGGCGTCCGAACGGCCCGACCGGTGATGGCCATGGCTCTCGCCATTTACGCCGGAGCTTCCAAAAGGCTTCGGCGTTTGTTTTTCCAAGGTTCGGCGCCGCGCCGCGGTCAGGCACCATCGCCGGCAGGCGCTTGATCGGCCGAACCGATGCGTTGGGGAGATGAACCGTTGGTGGAACGCAAGCTGCTGCTGGGAAACGAGGCCATTGCCCGCGGTCTGATCGAAAACGGCTGTGCCATGGCGACTTCCTATCCCGGCACACCGGCATCGGAAATTCTGGCCGCAGTGGCGCATTTCCAGAGGGTTCACCGGCTGAGCATGCACACCCAATGGGCTGTCAACGAAAAGGTGGCCCTGGAGATCGCCTACGCCGGCGCCCAAGCCGGCTTGCGCACGGCCGTGGTCATGAAACAGGTGGGACTGAATGTGGCCTCGGATCCGCTCATGAGCGCGGCCTACATGGGGACCTGCGGGGGTTTTGTGGTCATCAGCGCCGACGACCCCGGGCCCCATTCTTCCCAGACCGAGCAGGACAGCCGGATGATGGCCATGATGGCCAAGATCCCGGTGCTCGACCCCGAATCGCCGCGTCAGGCCCGCGACATGATCGCGCAGGCTTTCGATCTGTCCGAGGTGCATGCCATTCCCGTCATGCTGCGCCCCACGACCCGCGTTTGCCATGCCCGTCAGGATGTCGACCTGCGGACGCCGACCGTGCTGGATCGCCCGGCTGCCTTTGAAAAGGACCCGGCCCGTTGGGCGGCCACGCCGAAATTCCGACAGCAGCTCCACCACGAACTGGAAGCCAAGCTGGCCGCCATCGCCCAATTCGAAGCCACCGCGCCCCAACGCCTGAATCTCGAAGCCGATGGGCGCCGGGCGGTGGTTGTTTCCGGGGTGGCATCCGCCCACACCCGTGAAATCGTCCAATCCATGGGCTTATGGAAGCAGCTGCCGCTTTACCAGGTTCTGCAGCCCTATCCCTTGCACCAGACCTTTATAAACCACCTGCGCGAGGCCTACACGGACGTACTGGTGATCGAAGAAACCACCGGCGTGATTGAAATGCAGGTGGCCGACCGTGATCGTGTGCAGGGCAAGCTCGCGGGGCGTGTCCCCGCCGTGGGCGAGCTGACCCCCGAGGTGATCGCACGGGTACTCGCGCGCTTCGTGGGACGTCCCGTGAATGACGTTGCGCCGCCCGTCGTGCCGGGCCGGCGGCCCACCCTCTGCGCCGGCTGCCCCCACCGGGCCAGTTTCTTCGCCATCAAGAAAGCCGCGCGCAAAGCCATCTACACCAGCGATATCGGCTGCTATACACTGGGGTTGAACCTGGGCGCGGTGGACACGGTGCTTTGCATGGGGGCCGCCATCAGCCAAGCGGCCGGTTTTTACCATGCCTACAAACACGCGCCCCAACGCCCGGATATCGTCGCCACCATCGGCGACTCCACCTTTTTCCATGCCGGACTGCCGGCCCTCGTGGATGCCGTCAACCAGGATGTGCGTTTCGTGCTCGTCATCCTTGACAACCGCACCACGGCCATGACCGGCAACCAGCCCACGCCGGCCACCGGCCTGGGCGCCGGCGGTGAAGTCCTGCAGGCGGTGGATATCGAAACCGCGGTGCGGGGCTGCGGGATCGACTACGTGCGTATCGCCGATCCCTACCGCACCGATGAATTGATTGCGGTGCTCAAGGCGGCCGTGACCCACAGCCGGGAAACCGGGCCCGCGGTGGTGATCTCGCGCTATCCCTGCGTGCTCGACAAGCGCCAGGCCGGCGCACGCACTGAAGGGGCGGTCCCGGTTATTACGGATGAGTGCGACGGCTGCGGCTACTGCGTCCAGCAGTTCGAATGCCCGGCCATCGCTCTGGACGAGGCCGAATCCCGGGCGCGGATCGATAAAGTGCTCTGCAGCGGCTGCGGGGTCTGTCTGCATGTCTGCCCGAAAGAGTCAATTCAGCCGCTGCCGTGAACATCGGCCAACCTTGTGGAGCCAAATGAGTCCAAGCGTTCAACAGCAAATCGTCATCAGCGGGGTGGGTGGACAGGGCGTCCTGTTCGTTACGCGCCTGCTCGCGGAAGCAGCCATTGCCCGCGGGCTGCCGGTATTGACCTCCGAAACCCATGGCATGGCCCAGCGGGGAGGCTCGGTGGTGTCCCACCTCAAGGTGGGCGCTTATTCCAGCCCGCTGATCCGAAGCGGCTGCGGCGACGGCCTGCTGGGGCTCAAGGCCGAAAGCCTCGAACTGCACGGCCACTTCATCCGCCCCGACGGCTGGCGGGTGGTCAACCAGGCGGGCACGGGCGACGGCGCCGCCCATGTGGATGCGGATGCCGCCGCCGCACGAATCGACAACCCCAGGGCCGTCAACCTGGTGGTGCTGGGCTTCGCATTGGCCCGCCTCAGCGGCGGGGATGCGGCGGTCAACAGGCTCTTCTGCGATCGTGACGATATCGCCCGGGTACTCGAGGTTCGGCTGGCGGAGCGACCGGAGATGCTGGCCGCTTCGCGGCGCGCACTCGACGCCGGCTACGCAATCGGCGCGGCTTGACCCTGCTGCGTCCGCATGGAAACCACAGCCGCCGGCCCCTGGCGGTCAAATGAACCAGACGGCGCTCCGTCGAAGGAGGGCGGTCTTCAGCGGTGGAGGAAAGGAAAATGAAACAGAGAACGTTCGCACCCCTGACACTCGGACTGTTGGCGATCATGGCGGCGGTTCTGCTGCTGCCGGGCGCCTCGGCAGCCGAGACCATTTCCCTCAGCTACGCCAATTTTCCCCCGGCGCCGACCTTTCCCTGCGTGCAGATGGAGCGTTGGAAAGCCGAGGTCGAGAAACGCACCAATGGCAAGGTCCAGATCAAGACCTATCCCGGCGGCACCCTGCTGGGCGCCAAGGAAATGATGGACGGCGTCATCGCCGGTCAGGCCGATATCGGCAATCTCTGCATGGCTTACCAGCCGGGCCGTTTCATCGTGACCAATGCCACGAGTCTGCCGCTGGGCATCCCCAACGCCCACGTGGGAAGCCTGGTCCTTTGGGACCTCTACCAGAAATACCGGCCCAAGGCTTTTTCCCAGGTCAAGGTGCTGAGCATGTTCACCACGGCGCCGGCCAACATCATGTCCAAGAAGCCCGTTCGCAGCCTTGAGGATCTCAGGGGGCTTGATCTCCGGGCATCGGGCGGCGCCGCCCAGATTTTGAAAGCCTGGGGGGCCAACCAGGTGGGCATGCCCATGTCGGCCACACCGGAAGCCCTTCAGAAAGGGGTGGTCCAGGGGCTGTTTTCTTCGCTTGAAGTCATGAAAGACCTTAAATTCGCGGAGACCTGCCGATACGTTACCATGACCGACACGGTCATCTATCCGTTTGCCGTCGTCATGAACATGGCGCGCTGGGAGGCCCTGCCCCCCGATGTCCAGAAGGTGATGGACGATCTGAAGCGGGAGCAGGCCGAGTGGACCGGCATTTACATGGACGGCCATGTCAAAAAGGCGATGGACTGGTCGGTGACGACCCACAAGGTGGAAGTCATCAATCTCGACGCCGCTGCCCAGGCCGAATGGGACCAACGCCTGCAGTTTATCACCCAGGAATGGATTGAGGGTGCCAAGGCCAAGGGTTTTCCGGCCGGCGCCATTGTAGAAGACATCAAGGCCTTTAGCGCCAAGCACAGCGACAGGCCTGCGCGGCCCCAAAAACTCAAGATCTCGACGAACTGAGAAGCGCTGGGATCGTGGACCCTTCCTTCCGGAAGGGTCCTTTGTTTTGGCCGCCATCAAACCGACGGATAACGGCGGCGTTGCATCGTTTGCTATCCAGTCGATTTCGAAGCACCTGACGGAATCCTTCTGGATGGCTCGAGCGATGGAAACGAGCCATTGTGCCATCCGACAACCTGCGGACAAGATGCCCGTTGCGGATGAATCCCTGTATGGAATGAGGCATGCTCAAGACATTCCTTGACCGAACGGAAAAAGGCTTGCAGCACCTGCTTGTTCTCTGCGGCGGGTCGCTGCTGGTCGGCATGACCATGCTGACAGGCGCCAATATCGTGGCCCGCATCTTCTGGGAACCCATCCGGGGGACCTTCGAGCTCATGGGGTACTTTGGTGCCGTGGTGACCGCCTTTGCCCTCGGCTACACTCAGAAGTATCGGGGCCACATCGCCGTCAACGTCCTGATCCAGCGGTTTTCGCCCCGGGCGCAGCGGTTGCTCAATAGCTTCAACAACCTGATCTGCGGCTTGTTTTTCATCGTGGTCACCTGGCAGATGAATTTGAAGGCCCGGGGATTTCTGCGGACCGAAGAGGTCTCCGAAACCTTGCGCGTAATTTTCTACCCGTTCACCTATGCGGTGGCCGTGGGCTGCGGCTTCATGGCCATGGTGTTCTTGTTCGACCTCGTGCGCGATCTGCTCGCGAACTGGGGGGAGCGCCCATGAGCGCCGCCCTCGTCGGCCTGCTCGGTATTGCCGTTCTCCTGGCGGTGCTGTTCTTTCTGGGCATGCCGGTAGGGATCGCCATGGCCATCGTTGGATTCGGTGGGTTTTGCCACCTCGTGAGTTTCAATGCCGGACTTCACATGCTGGGATCGGTGTTCTGGGACACCTTCTCCAAATACGGCCTTACGGTGATTCCCCTGTTCATCTTTATGGGGCAGATTGCCTTCTACGCCGGGGTCAACGAAAAGCTTTACAGTGCCGCCTACCGCTGGGTCGGTCACATCCGCGGCGGCATCGCCATGGCCACGATCCTGGCCTGCTCGGCCTTTTCCGCCATTTGCGGCTCCAATGCCGCCACCGCCGCCACCATGACCACGGTGGCCCTGCCCCAGATGCGAAAATTCAACTACCACACCCGGCTGAGTACCGGGGCCATCGCCTGCGGGTCCACTTTGGGGGTCGTGATTCCGCCCAGCGTGGTCTTGATCGTTATCGGACTTTCCACCGAGCAGTCCATCGCCCGCCTGTTTTACGGCGGCGTCGGCGCGGGGGTGCTGCTGACGCTGCTGCTGATGCTTTCCGTGGTCTGGGTCTGCCGGCGGCACCCCGACTGGGGGCCGATCGGCCCCCGCGTGGGCTTCGCCGAGCGAATGGCCTCACTCATCGGCGCTCTGGAAATGGTCGTTCTTTTCTTCCTGGTCATGCTGGGTCTTTTTTACGGGGTTTTCACCCCCACCGAGGCCGGCGCGGCCGGGTCCCTCCTGGCCTTGGCCATTGCCTTGGTTCAGCGGCGCCTTTCCTGGAGGGGCTTTTTTGCCGCGATCACCGACACGCTGCGGATTTCCTGCATGGTCATCGTCATCGTCACCGGGGCCCTCATATTCGGCCGATTTCTGGCGGTCACGCGCATTCCGTTCGATATCGCCGCCTGGGTGGTGGACCTGGCGATTCCGCGTGCGGGCGTCATGGCCATCATTTTCCTCATTTACATCATCGGCGGCGCGGTAATGGACGCCCTGGCGCTCCTGTTGATCACGATTCCCATCTTTTTCCCGGTGGCCACCGAACTGGGTTACGATCCGGTCTGGTTCGGGGTCACGATCACGGTGGTGACCACCCTGGGGGCGGTGACCCCGCCAGTGGGCGCGACGACCTACGTGGTCGGCGGCATGGCCGGAGACGTACCGCTGGAGGATGTCTTCCGCGGCGTGGCCTATTTTCTCCCGGCCTATCTGCTGTGCATCGTTCTGCTGATGCTTGTTCCGGATATCGTCACGTTCCTGCCGGCCCTCATGCGTTGAATGCCGACGGGGGGATGCATGACCGCCCGGGGTATATGGAACGGATGGCGTGTCCAACGGGGGGCTGTCGACGCTATGCCGTTCTAATCGCGGTAGGTAAAGAAAAGCGAATAAAAAAAGCTTGATCTGGAAGAATCGTCTTGATAATGGCAGCTTTAATGCCTGGGCCAGTTGCGTTGATGTGCAGCGATTGAACGAAATGACGATGCGGCGTGGAATCTGAGCGGAAGGCTGCAGGTATTAAAAAAAGCCCGAACCGTGTTTAATTAGTGTGAGTACTGGTAGCCTCCCACGAATGCGGTTCGGGCAATTTTTTTTTATTTATAAAAGTAATCCCTTTCCCCCCGTTTACAAGACCGTTGTGCATTCTTTCGGACCGGCCGCGGTGCCGGTGTGGCCGCCCCTGCCTTTCATCCCCCGATCGTATTCATCCGCGTATGCACGGCCTGGCCGTCTTCGGTATCCAACTGGTGGCTGGAAGGCTTGGCCCGGGCTGCTCGGGCAAACAATTCAGCCAGGGCATCGTCATCGGCCCCGCGTCGCATAGGGGTTTTGATATCCAGCTCGCGGTCCGACAGCAGGCAGGGGCGCAAGTGGCCGCTGGCGGTCAGGCGAAGCCGGTTGCAGGCTCCGCAGAAATGGTGCGTCCGCGGGCTGATGAAGCCGATCTCGCCGATGGCACCGGCCAGGCGGAAGCGCTCTGCCGGTCCGTCGCTGGCCTCCCGGGCCACGGGTTCCAGTTTCCCCAGCGACGCGATTTGGCGGCGGACGTCCGCATTGGAGATAAACGGGTCCTGTTGCAATTCGGGATTGCCCATGGGCATGTATTCGATGAAGCGGATGTGAAAAGGCCATTTGCGGGTGAGCGCGGCAATCGTCTCGAACTCGTCATCGTTGATGCCCCGCATGGCGACCACGTTGATTTTAAGAGGAGCAAATCCCATTTCGCCAGCCCGGCGGATGTTCTCCCAGACCTGATCGAAACAGTCGCGGCCCGCCAGACGGGCAAAGCGCTCCCGGCGCACGGTGTCCAGACTGATATTGAGACGGCGGATGCCGGCTCCGCGCAATTCCTCCAGAAAGGGACCCACGAGGACCGCATTGGTGGTCAGGTTGACTTCCCGGATGCCCTCCACGGTTTTGAGCTTGTGCAGGAAGCCCATCAGGCCCTTACGCATAAAAGGTTCACCTCCGGTGATGCGGATTTTGTCAATACCCAGCGACACCCCGATGCGTAAGATGCGCAGAATTTCCTCGTAGCGCAGGATGTCGGTATGCTCGAGTCGCGGGAGGGATTCCGGGGGCACACAATAGATACAGCGCAAATTGCAGCG
>JASJCV010000016.1 GCA_030065275.1 Desulfobacterales bacterium
TTCCCTTTGCCCCGCGCCGAGCATCGTTGAATCGAACGGAAAAGGCTCGCGGACCTGTTTGAGCGAAGCGAGTTTCCGCGAGACCCGTTCGATTCAGCGACGCACAGGAAGAAGCGGGGCACGGGCGTTTTCTTTTGGTTCGTTTTCCTTCGCGTGAAAGAAAATGAACAAACGAATCGATGTCGGCTGAATTTCTAAAGCCGCTATGAGACCCGATTCCGATACCGACCCCGACGATAGTACAATCAACTTCAGTTCCAGTGTCCATCCAGAAGTGGTAGATTTTGGTTCAGGCCAAGGCCGCAGCGATTTTGAAACCGCAGGCGTAGTGAGTCAAGGTCGAGGATTTCAAAAGGGCGAGAACGCCGGCCTGGGCCGAAAGATGCCGTTTATGGATGGGCCCTAACCGGTGATTGCAAAATCCTCGTACTCCCCCCTGAACTCTTCCCACTGAATATCGACTTCATCCACCCGAGCAATGGCCGGTCCCTGGCGACACCAGTCAAGCACCGCACTCACCTGGGGGCGGGGGCCCTCGAATACGGCCTCCACTCTTCTATCCGGCAGGTTGCGGACCCAGCCAAACACCTTGTGGCGCGCGGCCACGCGCTGTGTCTCCCACCGGAATGCAACGCCCTGCACCCGTCCTGAAATAAAGGCATGGGCTCTTGCGTTTTCTTCCATGGCGACCTCCCTTCCTCCCTTGGGAGGATACATTATTCTCTGCAGGATGTAATCTCAGCTCGGGCCTGCCTCGACAGGCGTCTCCAGAAGACGACGGAATTCGCTTTCATTTAAAATGACCACCCCCAGCGACTCGGCCTTGGCATACTTCGACCCTGGGGCCTCACCCGCCACCAGAAAATTCGTTTTGCGGCTGACCGATCCGGTGACCTTGCCCCCGGCAGCCTCCACGGCCTCCTTGGCCTGACGGCGTGTCATACCGGCCAGGGTGCCGGTGATGACGAAGGTTTTTCCCGCCAGCCCATCCGTCGAGGTGTTGCTTTCCGCCGGGGCTACCAGCTCCAATCCACGCGCCAGAAGGGACTGCATCATCCTGCGGTTGGTCTCCTGGCTGCAAAAGCTGACCAGACTCTGGCCCACGATGGGCCCGATGCCATCGATCGCCTCGAGGTCCTCGAGACGTGCGTCCGCAAGCTTCTCCCAGGTGCCGAATTCACGAGCCATCAGGCGGGCCGCATGCTCGCCCACATGACGGATGCCGAGGGCGAAGATAAACCGGTCCAAGTCAATTTTACGGCTGGCATTGATGGCATCGACCAAGTTGCGGGCAGACTTCTCGGCCAAGCGTTCGAGACCGGCCAAAGTTTCCACCTCCAGACCGAAAAGATCCGGAAACGACTTCACCAGGCCTTTGTCCACCAACTGGGCCACGATTTTCCTGCCCAAACCGTCGATGTCGAACGCCTTCTTCGAGGCAAAATGGCGAATGCGTTCCTTGATCTGGGCCGGGCAGTCGGCATTGACGCAGCGCAGTGCAATTTCGCCCTTAAGCTGCACCACCGCCGATCGGCAGTCCGGGCAGCCGTCGGGCATCTTAAATCGGGTCTCCGCCCCACTGCGCTTGGCGGCCACCACCTTGACCACCTCGGGAATCACATCACCGGCGCGCTGGACCAGTACGGTGTCCCCGACACGGATGTCCTTGCGGTCGATCTCGTCCTGGTTGTGCAGGGTGGCCCTGCTGACGACGACACCACCGACTTCCACCGGCGCCAGGTGAGCCACCGGCGTGAGGGTGCCGGTGCGCCCCACCTGGACCTCGATCCCATCGAGGCGTGTGGTGGCCTGTACCGCTTTGAATTTGAATGCAATCGCCCAGCGCGGGCTGCGTGTGGTGGCTCCGAGACGCTCCTGGTAATCGACGCGGTCAACTTTGATGACCATCCCGTCGATATCGTAGGGTAGCTCTGGGCGGCGGACCTCCAGTTCGCGATAGAATGCGAGGGCCGCCTCGATGCTCTGACGTGTGCGCACCAGCGGGTTGACCGGCAGTCCGGCCGACCGCAGACGGTCGAGAATCTCGCCCTGCGTGGCCGGCATCGTGCCCTCCAGATGGCCAATCCCATAGCAGAACAACGCCAGAGGCCGCTGGGCGGTGACCTTCGAGTCAAGCTGCCGCAAGGATCCGGCCGCCGCGTTGCGGGCGTTGGCAAAGGCCGGCAGGTCGCAAGCGATCCGTTCCCGGTTCAGTTGCTCGAAAGCGTCCCGATGGATAAAGACCTCGGCCCGGACTTCGAGAAGGGCGGGCACCTGATTCCCAACGGGACTCAGGCGCAGGGGCACCGCGGGAATCGTGCGGACGTTGGCGGTGATGACTTCTCCACGAATCCCGTCGCCGCGGGTGGAAGCCAGGGCCAGCAGGCCGTCGCGGTAGACGAGTTCGACGGCCACCCCGTCCATTTTCGGCTCCAGCGTAAAGTCCAACGGCTCCTCGAGGGCCAGCTGGCGCCGAATCCGCTTTTCAAAGCCACGAACATCTTCCTCGCTGAAGGCATTGTCCAGACTTTGCATGGGCAGGCTGTGGGCGACGCTTTCAAACTTTTCCAGGGGGGGCGCCCCGACCCGCTGGGTGGGCGAGTCCGTCGTCACAAGCTGGGGCCAGCGGGTCTCCAGCGACACCAGCTCCTGGAGCAGCCGATCATATTCGGCATCGGAGATCTCCGGGTCGTCCAGGACGTGGTAGCGGTGGTTGTGGTGGTTGAGAGCCTCGCGCAGCACGGCGGCGCGGGATTGAATTTCAGGGTTGGGATCGTTCGGCATAGGTGGCAATGGCCTCACAGACGGCCGCGCAGGCCGCTTGAAATCGTTCGGATTTAAATCCCGGCCGCCATTTCAGGGTGGAGAGTTCATCCGATACCACCAGGACGGCGCCCAGTTCGATGTCGAGAAGACGCCCCACCGTGAAGAGCGCGGAGAGCTCCATCTCGACGGCCAGCGCGCCCCGATCCCGGTAGTACCGTACTTTATCCGCGGTTTCCCGGAAGACGGCATCGGTCGTCCATATCCAGCCTTCGCGGCCGTTGACACCGTTTTGCTTCAGGTGGTTGTTCAAAGCCGCTTGGAATTCGGCGGAAACCGCAGGAACACGGCTCGCGCTGCCGCCATAGGCCGGCGTGGTGCCTTCCTCCGCGTACGCGCCACAGGGGACCACGACATCGCCGCTTTGAACGGAAGACACCAGCGCACCGCACCACCCGACGAAGACAAAGCGCCGGGCGCCCCAGGCCGCCAGCGTTTCCAGCAGCATGGCCGCCATGGGCGCGCCCATGAATGGTCCGGCCAGGCCGAAAGCGGCGGGAGCGGGCGTCCCCGAGTAGTAGCGGCCGAGAAATAGCGCGTCGCCCCGGTCATCGGGGTCGGTCAGGCGCTGTCGCAGTCGCGCGAGGTCGGGACGCGTGGCCGCCAGAATAGCGAGCTTTCCGATGGGCTCGGTCCGACGACGGCGCGGTGGGCGAATGATGGCGGGTGCGACCGGCACACCGTCAACCGGGGCCGACCCGGCCGGTCAGTTCATCCTTGACCTCATCGATGATATCGTAGAGCCACATGACGTCCTCCACCGTCAGACGTCCCGCCTTGGCCGGTGCGCGGTCGGTCCCATCCTTCTTTTTGAGGATGCGGGGGCCGATCTGGACTTTGGGCTCACCCGTACCGTATTGATTGACGCTGACCATCAGGCCGGTCTCTTCACACTTCCACTGTTTCAGGACTTTGTCCTGGCTGGGATCGTAAGGCATCTCGTTCTCCTTGTCGGGCGTGCACGGCGCGTGCTCCACGGTCACCGGGCCCGAAAGATTTCAGCGACCGGTGGTTGTTCACCGGTTCTCTTTCTTATCAGGTTGAAAGACGCGAGAAGTCGGCGATGCCGATAAACAACCCGGCCAGTCGCGCCAGCAGCGCCATGCGGTTGGCCCGTACCTGTTCGTCCTCGGCCATCACCATGACACCATCGAAAAAGGCATCCACTGGTGACTTCAGTTCGGCAATCTCCAGCAGGGCCTCGTAAAACGCACCCTCACGGACCTTGGCTCCGACACTTTGCTCAATCCCCTGATAGGCCTCCAGCAGCTCGCTTTCACAGTCTTTTTCGAAAAGACCCGCGTTGACCTCTCCCGCGTCTGCACGAAATGGGTCGCGATTCGCTTTTTGCAGTATATTCACCACGCGTTTGAAAGCAATCGCCAGCGGTTCGAAATCATCCTGACGGCGCAGCTGATCGAGGGCCTCCACCCGCTTCCAGACAAAGGGAATGTGGTCGACCGTAACGGCGGCAACTGCCTGGACCGAATCCCGGGCGGCCCCGGCATCGGTTAGAATGCGCTCGATCCGACGTTGGAAGAAGGTCTCGATGGTCGCGCCCAGCGTCTCCCGGCGGCCGCTGATTTTATCGCCGAACGATTCCAGGCCGAAATCGATCATCGCCTTCAGCGAGATTGCCAGGTCGAACTGTCGCATGATCTGAATAACGCCGATAGCCTGCCGGCGCAGGGCGTACGGGTCGGCTGCTCCGGTGGGCTCGAGCCCCACACAGAAACAGCCGCAGATGGAATCCAACTTGTCGGCGACGGACACCAGCGCCCCGGCGAGCGTTCCGGGTAGATCACCGCCAGAACGTGTGGGTCGGTAATGTTCTTCAATCGCGGCGGGAATATCGCCCTTCTCCCCGGCCACCACGGCATAGACACGGCCCATGACGCCCTGGAGTTTGGGGAATTCTCCCACCACCTGGCTGACCAGATCGGACTTGCACAGGCGGGCCGCACGGCGCACCTGATCCACCAATTCGCTCCCGCCGCCCGCGGCCTCGGCCAAGTACACCGCATTACGCGCAATGCGTTCGACCTTGGCCTGCATGGAACCGAGTTCGGCCTGGAAGAGCACGCCGTCCAGCTTGGCCACACGCTGATCCGCAGATACCTGCAGATCCGCACGGTAGAAGAACTGAGCATCGCTCAGACGCGCCCGCAGCACTCTTTCGTGGCCGGTGGCCACCAGGTCGAGGTCGCGCGTGCGCGTGTTGTTGACGGCGATGAAGGCCGGCAGCAATTCTCCCCCGGCATCGACAACGGCGAAGTACTTTTGATGCTCGCGCATGGCCGTGATCAAGACATCGCGGGGAACTTCCAGAAATTCCTTTTCAAATCGTCCGGTGGTGGCGATGGGGTATTCCACCAGGTTGGTGACGATATCCACCAGTTCTGCGTCCTCCAAAACCGTCCCGCCGGCAGCCTGTGCAGCACGATCGATTTCCGCGACGACCATGCCGCGCCGTTCGGCGATGTCAGCGATGACGTGGTGCCGCCGCAAGGTGTCGCGATAGGCGTCGGCATGATCGAGTTTGACCTTGCCCGGTGCCATGAAATAGTGCCCCCGGGTATAGCGCCCACTCTTGATGTTGCCCACCGTGAACGTGATCACTTTCGGCCCTAGCAAGGCCACTACACTGTGGATCGGCCGCGCGAAGGTAATCGTGAGATCCGACCAGCGCATCGACTTCGGAAAAGGCACTGCCAGCACCACTTCAGGCAGGATGGTCTTGAGCGCGGTAGCGGAAGCCACGCCGCGCTCCGTTACGCGCGCACAGACGTAGACGCCCTTCGCGGTTTGGGTTTTCTTCAGGCGACTGACCGGCAGGCCCAGTTTTTCGGCGAATTTGCGGGCGGCCATCGTCGGCTGCCCCTCGGCATCGTAGGCGACATTCACCGGCGGGCCGAGCGCCTCACTCGATTCCGAGCGCTGTTTGGCGGCCACATCGCTGATTTCGATGGTCAGCCGCCGCGGGGTTCCCATGGTGCGGATATCGCCGTGATCGATGCGGGCCTGGGCCAGTTTCTGCGTGAGCATGGTTTCCATAGCCGCCAAAGCGGGTTCAATATAGCCGGCCGGGATCTCTTCGGCGCCGATTTCCAGTAAAAGTTTTTCCATTCGTTTTACCTCGTTTTCCTTCAGATTATCCATTCGGTTCCGGAGTCTCGAATCATCCACGCCAGGGCTAGAGCCGGGGAATACCGCGTGCCAGCAGCGGGTAGCCCATGGCGTCGCGCTGTTTTACGTAGCCCTCGGCACACTGGCGGGCCAGGTTGCGGATGCGGCCGATATAACCGGTGCGCTCGGTGACGCTGATGGCGCCGCGGGCATCCAGCAGGTTGAAGGTGTGGGAGCATTTCAGGCAATATTCATAGGCCGGCAGTACGAGCCCGTCGCCGATCATCCGCTGGGATTCGGCTTCGTACTGGCTGAAAAACCCAAAAAGCATATCGACGTCGGCCTTCTCGAAATTGTAGGTCGACTGCTCGACTTCCTGCTGGTGGTGCATGTCGCCGTATTTCACGCTGGCGTTCCACATGAGGTCGTAAACGTTGTCGACCCTCTGGAGATACATGGCGATGCGTTCGAGGCCGTAGGTCAATTCCACCGAAATCGGGGCCAGCTCGATGCTGCCGCACAGCTGGAAGTAGGTGAACTGGGTGATCTCCATACCGTCGAGCCAGACCTCCCAGCCCAGACCGGCCGCCCCCAGCGTGGGGGACTCCCAGTCGTCTTCGACAAAACGGATGTCGTGCTTGAGTGGATCGATGCCGAGCACTTTCATACTCTGCAGATAGAGCTGCTGCACCGTCTGAGGCGATGGTTTGAGGATGACCTGGTACTGGTAGTAGTGCTGCAGGCGATTGGGGTTCTCACCGTAACGCCCGTCGGTCGGGCGGCGCGAAGGCTGCACGTAGGCCACGTTCCAGGGTTCCGGACCCAATGCCCGCAAAAGCGTGGTCGGGTGAAAAGTTCCCGCTCCGACCTCCATATCGTAGGGCTGAGCCACCACACAGCCCTTTTGAGCCCAGAAGCGTTCCAGTTTCATGATGACGTCTTGAAAATACATAAGGACTCCTCGTTCTCGTATGCGTGATGGTTATCGATCAAGCACTCGGCAATGACAGGGGCGCCGCCGTCGGCCGGGCCGACAGGGCGTATTCTGAATTCACCGCTCAGCGGGGGTGACTTTCAACCTGCAGTCCCTCCGCGGCGGGCGGGGCATTCAGCAGCGCGGCCTCCGGGTGAGACGCCAGCAGCGTCGACCAGGGCCCGCGCAGACGGCCGATGGCATCCCGGGAGCCGATGGCCCAAATGCAGCCGCCCCCGCCGGCACCGGTGAAGCGCCCCCCGCAGCCCGCGTCGCGGGCGGCCTCGACCAGCGCCGCGCCCAGGGGGTCGAGTACGTCTGGTGTCATCTCCAGCCGCAGATCGGTCTCGGTATTCATGGCCCTGGCGGCCTGCGGCCAGTCGCCTTGGGCCAGGGTCCGCGTGAATTCCTGAACGCAGCCGGCAATGCGGCGCCAGCGCGCCCGATCGCGGCCGGACCGGAAGCGCTCGAGCCAGCGACCGTTGACATCGTGGGAGGCGTGCGGACGGCCGGCGTAGGCCACCAGAATGTGGGCCGCCATTTCGGAAGCGGCATCCTGGCCGGCCAATGCCTGCCGGCGTACACTCAAGCCGTCGTCCCGAATCTCCCAATGCCAGGTATTGGCCCCGCCGAATGCCGCGGCCAGCTGGTCCTGCATGCCGCAGGGCCGCCCGGCGGCGCTCTCCTCCAATATGTGGGCGCGGCGTACGATCCGATCCAGCGCCAGCGATGCTTCGCCCGCCAGGCGGCGGCACCGCTCCAGAGCACCGATCAGTGCAACGGCCGCCACGGAAGAGCCGCCCAAAGCACTGCGGGGCGGCGACGCGCTTTCGATATGAATGCCAAGACCCTGCAAGCCATAATGGGCGGCCACCGCGAAGAAGAGCCCCATTGGATGGTCAAAAGGGGCCTCGGCGGGAATAAATTCCGCCGCTTCAAACCCCCGGGAAGTGATGCGCACGCCCGGGCCGGGATGCGGCGCCAGGGTCACCGTCGTGCGAAGATCGAGAGCCAAATTGAATGTCGACGGTCCGTTCGCCTGCAACGGCAGGTAAAACGCGGCCAGGTCCAGTGTTCCACCCATATCGACCCGGCAGGGTGCTGAAGCGCGCACCTGATAGGCGCTCACAATGGGGGTGATCTTATCTTCCATTCGGCCATCCTTGGGCAAACAACCTTGGGGGGTCCTGTCAGGCCGCCGTTGCGCAGGGGCGGATCTGCCGTAAAAATTTGAGGCTGCGCGGCTCCCGCCCCAAATGATAGGGCACGAACGCTTCCAGGAAATGCTGGGCCTCGTTCAACGCGGCGGTCGAAAAGCGAATGCGCCCGACCCGCGACAAATCCCCCTCGGCAATCCACTGCAGCTGCTTGATGGTCCCGCGCGACAGGCACAATGCGGTATCGTGCGGCTGATCGCAGTCGAGACAGCACACGCCGCCTCGCGGCAGATCGAAACCGGCGGCGGTAACCTTGAAATTTTCCAAGGCCGTCCGACAGACACAGCAGTAATTCAGATTCGGGCACAGCCCGGCCAGCGCCATGAAACGCATCTGAAAGGCCAGATTGAGCTGCGCATCGATCTGACGCCCGGCATTCAGTTCGCCGAGGGTATAGCACAGCAGATGATACAGCGGTGCCAGGGGCTGCTTATCTTCCGTCCAAACCATGACAAGCTCCGCCCAGTAGCTGGCGTAGGCGGTTTTCAGTATGTGCTCGCGCAATGCCGCGTAGGGTTCGATGATTTGGGCCTCCTCCAGGACGGCCAGCCCACCCTGCCGGCGCGTGCGGCACTGAATGCTCAGATTCGAAAACAACTCCAAGACGCCGGCAAAACGTTTGCGGCTTCTTTTGGCGTGCTTGGCGATCACGCCGATCTTGCCGTGCGTTTCCGAAAAGAGCGTCAGGATTAAATCAGCATCACCGTAATCGACGCGACGGAGAAGAATCGCAGACGTCTTCTGAACCGGCATGACTCAAATACCCAGAAAGGTCGTTGCTATCAAGAAGTAAAAATAGACGCTGATGATATCGATCGAGGTGGTCACGAATGGCCCGGTGGCGACCGCCGGGTCGATGTTGGCCCGGGCCATCAAAAGTGGCACACAGGAGCCGACCAGGGCGGCCACCGTCATCGAACAGATGACGGCCAGGCCAACAGCCAGCGCCAGCCAGATCATACTGTAACTCAATTGCGCCACCGACCCGATCAGCAAGGCGTAGATCAAACCCAGGATCAGCCCGATGGCGCATTCCTTGGAAACCACCGTCCAGAAATCACGCGTTATGATTCGGCCCGTGGCCAGCCCCCGCACGACGATGGTGGAGGACTGGGTGCCGATGTTGCCGCCCATCCCCATGATGACGGGGATAAAGGCCGCCAGATAAGCGTAGCGGTCGAGCGTGCCTTCGAACTTGCCGATCACGAAAAAAGCGAATATCCCGCCCAAGCAACTGGCCAGCAGCCAGGGCAGGCGCGTCTTGGTGCTGCGCATGACCGTCTGGGTTTCGATGAACTCTTCGCCCACGCCGGCCATCTTGAGCATGTCCTCGGTGGCTTCCTGGCGGAAGATGTCGATGACGTCGTCCACCGTCACGATGCCCACAAGCCGGTTGGTCTCATCGACCACGGGAACGGCCAGAATGTCATAGCGCGCCACGAGTTTGGCCACTTCTTCCTGGTCGATATCGGTCCCGACGGTAAAGACGTTCGTCGACATGAAGCGTTTCAAAGGCGTCTCGGCAGGCACGACCACCAGCTGGCGCAAGGAGCTAACCCCGACCAGTTTCCCGTATTCATCCACGACGTAAAGGTAAAAGGGCATTTCGACATCATGGTATTCGGTCTGGATCTGTTCGATGGCTTCCTTGGCGGTGACATCCTGCTCAAACGCCATGAAATCCGTCACCATGATGCCGCCGGCGGTGTCATCGTCGTATTTAAGCAGGCCCTCGATTTCTTCGGAGCCTTCACGCTTCATCTTCTCAAGGATCGCATCCGCTTTTTCGTCCGGAAGACGGCCGATCAGATCGGCCACATCATCGGTGGCCATGAGTTCAAGCACGGCAACGATGTCGTCCAGATCAATCGTTTCGATCAGCGGTAAAAAGGTGTCCTCGTCCAGTTCGCTGAACAGGTCGCCTTTTTTTTCCGTATCCTCGATGAGGTTGTAGAGATGAAGCTGGTTGTCCAGCGACAACGCCCGAATCACCGCGGCCAGATCGGCCGCGTGCGTTTTGGAGATGATGTTGCGCAGGTTGGTCGTGGCCCCGCGCCGCAGCAGCCGCTTGACGCTTTCCACCAGTATTCTGTTGCTGCCGTTAAGCATCGCACCTACCCCGAAGCGATTGGCACCCGTCCGTCATTCACGCCGGTCGGGGCCGGTACGGCACCTCCGCCGCAAGATCAGCCGGTTGGCCTGTGGACCGGTCAAGGCAATTGAATGTTCACGACCTGGCCGCTTTTTCCGGGAACTTCCACCGGTTGACCGTTAAGTGTGAGTTCGACTCCGCCGGCGTTGCCGATGAGGAGATTGAAAAGGGACGTCGCCTGAATTTGCCTGACCTCGTTGGCCTCAAGGGTCATTTCCTGTGCGCCTTGGTCATCGACGATAAGTTTGAGCCAGGTTTCCTCGCTGGCTCTGATTTCTAACAGGTACTGCTGCCGGGCGGCTGCCGGCGCGGTCTCACCTGGCGGTTCCGGCGGTGGCACGGGGGCTTTGGGCGGCACGCTAGAGGCGTCGACGGCCGGTTGGCCTGCGGGCATGCTTGGCTGTTCGGGTGCCTGCGCCTTTTCGGGTGCGGACGCCTGATGCGGAGCGGCGTTAAACCGCGCATACAGAAAAAGCGTCAGTCCCGCCACAAGTAGGATCACGCCGACAGCGGCGGCCAACCCGAACCAGAACCGATTCGGGCGCGCGGCCGGTACCTTGGAGCGCTGGGTGTTCGTACGGCGCAGGCCCAAGCTGGCGTGATACCGCTCGAGTGCCTCGGCGACATCGGCACCGATCGCCAAAGCGTAGCTGCGGATGAACCCGCGGACAAACACTTCATCCGGCAGGTTTTCATGGTCCTCGGCTTCGAGTCGCTTCAGCACTTCGACGCGAATCCGGGTTTCCGCCGACAGCGATTCAATCGATATTTTTTTTTCGATGCGTGCTGACTGTAGGAAAAGACCGAAGGACGTCAGCTGCTGGTCACGTGTCATCGTCGTTCCACTATCTGCAAGTTACCAAGATGGCCTTTCACTGGCGCTCTCGAATCATCGCTGGGGACGCATACTCCTGCGCCCTCGGGCGGCAAGGCCGAGCATCGCATCGGGCCGCATCGGCCGGGTTTCCTTGGTTTTCGGGGCCCAAGTCTCAGCGAATGATTCGAATGTGCGAACGTTCCCGCAGTTCAGCGAGCCAGTCGGCGAATTTTCGATTGACAATCTGGTCATAAAGCTTGTCTTCAATTTCAGGGGCGGCTTCTTCCAGACTCTTGCCCGCAACCAGCCGGATGTCATCGACATAAAAAAGCTGCAGGCCGCGACCGGTCTCCAGGATCGAAGTATGGTCCCCGGTCTTCAGACCCTTCAGAGCCCCGCGGATCTGGTCGGACAAATCGTCCACCTTGAATTCCCCCAGAAAACCGCCGTCCGCCGCAGTGGGGCCATCGGAAAACTCGCGGGCCACGTCGGCAAACGCCAGGCCCTCGTCAAGTTTTAGTAAAACCGACTGCATGCGCTGTTGTGCCTCTATAGGGCCTTCCGATGGAATGACGACGATTTGTCGCAAGCGCACATGGGTATCGCCGCCGTATTCGGCTTTTTTCTCTTCATACGCGGCCCTGATGTCTTCATCGGTAATCACGATTTTGGATTTAACCTGCCGGTTCACCAGGCGCGACCGCAAGATCTTGTTTTTGACCTGCTCGCGGTAATCGTCCATGGTCATGCCTTCTTTTTGCAAAGTGGCCCGCAGCTGCTGATCGGTCATCAGCGATCGTTTTTTAATCTCCTCGACGGCATTGTCGATCGCCTCGGTGCTGACGGTGATGTTGTAACGGCGGATCTCCTGATCGGTCAGCTTCGCTTCAATGAGTTGATTGAGCGTTTGTTCACGAACCTCATAGAGCAGCTTGCGCTCTTCCTCGAGCGCACGCCCCATGGAACGCACGCGCCGGACAAAGGGGGCCGCCGCCTGGTTCAGTTCGTAGAGCGTAATGATGTCATCATTGACTTCCGCCACTATGCGATTGGCCAGAACCTTCTCCTGGCCGGTGGCGGGTGCCGCTGGGCCGATCGTCGCAAGCAACAAAAACGCTGCCGCCGCAATCCCGCCAAGGCGGCCGATGACACTCAGGTATACCTTGTCTGTCCGCATGTCCCTGTCATCCTATGCTGAAACCCTGGGTGAAGGCGTCCACGATGCACCGGCCGGGGAAGCTCGTCCCACCGGCGCTTTCATGGCCGATCTTCGGCGGTGCGGCTTTCATCGCCCCTTGCCGAATCAGCAAGGATTTCTTTTAATACCTTCTGATTGATTTCGACCGGATATTTGACTTTTAACGCCGCGATCCATTCATCGTAGGCATTTTCCATCTTGGTGCGCCGCAGTTGATCGACGATGGCCTTATCCGACGGCACCGCCGAATCGGATTCAGCCTCCGCACCGGTATTCGGGTCGCTGTCCTGCAAGCCGGTCATAAACTGTGCCACGTCGTCTTCGCTGATGCGCGAATTAGTCTCCAACTCCTTCTGGATTAAGCGCTCGATCGTGAGGCGAATCCGCAATGTGGTTCGCCATTCCTCCAATGTGATCGCATTTTCCAGCAGCAGTTGTTCAAAGACGTCGTCGGGGTAGTCGCGTTGAAGCGCCTGTAGTTCTTCGTCCAGTTCACGGTCGGTAATTTCGATACCAAGGGCACGCGCATGCGCCAGCAGCACCAGTTGGTCCGCCAGTTGCTGGGCGAAGCGAAGTTGGATCTCGTGCTCAGCGGCCGGATCATCACCCGCACCGGCCCCCGTGGCCATGCGGTAAATATTTAAATCCCGCCGGTATTCATCAACCGTTATGACCTGCTCGCCGGTTTTCATCAGCACCAGCGGACGCGGCGCCGGCTGTTGCTGGCAGCCCTGCAAAGGCAGGCTAAGCCAGAGCAGCAGGCAGGCGACAGCGGGCATCGCTGCTGGTGTCAGTCTATTTCGGGGGCCACGCAAATCGATCCTCGACGGTAATGGTTGATACCGGCCCAACAACAAAATTCCCAAAGATTCTAAATGGATAATCGTTAACTGTTAACATAGCGGCCTATTTCCCGCAAGATTTTTTTGATACTCCTGAAAGGCGTTTTTAACTCCTCGGAGGACAATATCACCTGCAGCCCCTTGTCCGGAGATAGTTTGCATCGCCCGGGTTGGGCCAGCGCCAGTTGGACGAACTTGCCGGCCGGATCCGACGGCCCCTGACCGGGAACCAGCAGCAGTTGCCCCGTGGTGAAATCCAAGCGCTGGACGCCGGCCGCCGCGGCGTCGATTTTAAGCATGACCTTGAGCAGAAGATTGCTGACGCTGCGCGGCAAGGGACCAAAGCGATCGATCAATTCGGCTTTCAGATCTGCAAGCGCGTCGGCGTCACCCGCGCGCGACAGACGTCGGTAAATATTCAGGCGCTGGTCGATATCCGGCATGTAGTCCTGCGGTATGAAGGTCGAGACCGCGATGTTGATCTCCGGATCGATGGTTTCCGCGACCGGCTCACCTTTGATATCGGCAACGGCTTCTTCCATAAGCTTGAGGAACATGTCGTAACCGACCGCTGCAATATGGCCGGATTGAGACGCGCCGAGGATGGTTCCCCCGCCGCGAATCTTGAGATCGTTCATGGCGATCTGAAAGCCCGACCCTAGATCACTGTGCTCCATCAGCACCTTCAAACGCTTGCGCGCATCTTTGGAGAGATGACTTTCTTGGGGGATGAACAAGAACGCATAGGCCTGTTCTTCGGACCGCCCCACACGCCCCCGCAGCTGGTACATCTGCGACAGACCGAAGCGATCGGCCCGATTGACGACAATGGTATTGGCCGCCGGGATATCCAGCCCCGATTCGATGATGGTCGTCGTCACCAGCAGATTGATTTTCTGCTGATGAAAGTCCATCATGATCGTCTCCAGTTCGGATTCCTCCATGCGGCCGTGAGCGACGCCGATCAGGGCCCGGGGGCACAGTTCTTTGAGTTTCGCCGCCATACGGTGGATGCCGGCAATGTTGTTGTGCACGAAATAGATCTGGCCGCCGCGGTCCAGCTCCCGCTCGACGGCCTCCCGGACAAGCCTGTCGTCATACTCGGAAACATAAGTGATGATCGAACGGCGGTATTCGGGCGGTGTCGAGATAATGCTGATATCCCGCACCCCGGTGAGCGACATGTGCAGCGTGCGGGGTATGGGGGTGGCCGTCAGGGTGAGCACGTCGACGTTACCGCGCAGTTTCTTGAGTGTTTCCTTGTGGCGCACGCCGAAGCGCTGCTCTTCGTCAATGATGAAAAGGCCCATCTCCTTGAAGCGGACGTCTTTCTGCAGCAAACGGTGGGTACCGATGACGATATCGACGAGGCCCCCGCCCAGCCGGGCGATAATCTGGCGCTGATCTTTGGGCGAGCGGAAACGGCTCAGACAGGCCACTTTGACCCCAAAGCGCTTGAAGCGCTGCCGGAACGTCTCCCAATGCTGCTCGGCCAGAACGGTCGTGGGCACCAATACGGCCACCTGTTTGCCATTGAAAACCGCCACAAAGGCCGCCCGCAGGGCCACCTCGGTTTTACCGTAGCCGACATCGCCACAAATCAGGCGATCCATCGGCGTCCCGGCAGCCATGTCGTTTAATACATCATCGATGGCCTTGCGTTGATCCGGGGTTTCCGCGTAGGGAAACCCGCCTTCGAATTCCAGCATGTATTCGTCCACCGGATGGAAGGCGACCCCCTGGCGCACCTTGCGCGCCGCGTAAAGCTTGAGCAGTTCACCGGCTATTTTTTCGGCCGACCGCTTGACGCGGGCTTTGACCTTTTCCCATGACTTGCCACCCATTTTATCGAGCACCGGTTCGACGCCATCGACCCCCATGTACTTCTGGATGACGTTGAGCCGGTCCACCGGCAGGTAGAGGCGGTCATCGCCGCGGTATCCGATCGTCAGGAAGTCATTTTCGCCCCCCTCGAGCTTTAGCTTGGTCAGTCCTTCATAACGGCCGATGCCGTGGTCTTCATGGACCACCAAGTCTCCCTGGCCGATATCCTCAAGGCCCAGAATTCCCCGATGCGATTTGGTTGCCATTTTGCGAGGCGGACGCCGCCGGCCGCCAAACAGCTCCAGGTCGGTAATCAGGGCCCATCCTGCATCCGGCCAGATGAATCCCTCGGAAAGCTGTCCCTCGAGGGCCATGACCCGCGCCCTGCGCGGTGGTTGGCCGGGGAAGCCGGATTCGACGGAGACCGCCACATCGTACGGTTCCAGGAGGCTGGCCACCCGCTCGACCTGGTTGCGGTTGCGGCAGACGATACCGACCGACTGGCCCTCCTGGCACCGTGCCTTGATCCAATCGGCCGCCGGCGCGAATGAAAGCGCTCGGGAGCCGACCTGGGGCGTTCCGGAATTGAACGCCGCGGCATCCGCCGTTTTAAAATTGACGGCGGTCGACGGCCGGTTGATGGCGGAGGCAACCGTCTGGACGGGTAAATAGCGGATATCCATTAAATGTCCGGAGGACAGTTGATCGAGGCAGGCCGCCCAGGATTGAAAGAGCATCTCCGGGGCCAGGCACAACCGGCCCTCCTCACGGGCGGATTCATAGTTCTGTTGGGCTTTTAGAAAAATGCTGTCTGCCGCCTTTTCAAGTTCCGCTGGCTCCAGCCGCACCATCATGGTGTTTGCCGGCATGAAATCGAGCAGGGTGTCCAAATCGGAATAGGCGAGTGGCAGCAGACCGTCGATCCCCGCAAAGCGGCCTTGTTCTTTGAGGGCCGCGACCAAACGCCGAATGACGGCCGCCGGCAGTTCCTGTTCAGAGCCTTGCAGGCGCAGGCGCATGATGATCGCGCTCAATTGCGAGGGCCGGATCACCACTTCGCTGGCCGGAGCTATGACCGCCTCCTGAAGCTCCCCCGAAGTCCTCTGAGAATCGACCGAGAAAAGTCGAATGGACTCAACCCAGTCGTCAAAGAATTCCACCCTCAACGGCTCGTCATAGAGGGGGGAAAAGAGATCGAGAATCCCTCCGCGCACGCAGAAATCGCCCGGTTCCTCGACAATCTGCACCCGGGTGTAGCCACCACTGATCAAACGGCGCACCAGGCGGTCGCGGTCGACTTCTTCGTTGGGCAAAAGCAGGTCGAGAAAACCCTGAATCTGCGCTTTGGGCACAATTTTGCGGAGTAGCGCATCCACCGTCGTGACCACCACCGGAAAATTCGCATTCTCCAACAAACGGCAGAGCACCCGAATCCGCTTGGCAGCGGTCTCACTGTGGTAATCCAAGGATTTGTTCGGCAGGAGGTTGTAAGACGGGAATTCGAATAGGCGATCGGGTGTTTCCAACCCGAAAACCCGCAGATCATTGCTAAAAGACTCGGCGGTGCGTAAATCCGGAGCGACCACCAGCATCGGCTGGGCGTTTCCACAATAAATTTGCGCGAGACAAAATGCGGCCGCGGCCGTTTTCAACCCCGAACATTCGATGTGACGGGGCTGTCCGGGAGCGCTCGTCAGCACCTTGATATCGGAAATTTTGGCTTGATTTTGCACCATAAACACAGTAGATGGGGGCCGTTAAGCCGGCGTAGCTCAGTTGGTAGAGCAGCTGATTCGTAATCAGCAGGTCAGCGGTTCAAGTCCGCTCGCCGGCTCCACCCGTCAATACCCTTTTGACCATTGAACGCGATACGGGGATAATGGTGACCCACGGCCGTCGAACCTGCCGATGCGCAAGGCCACCCTCCCTTAGTACACTTGCCTGCTGATTACAAGCCGGCCACGGCCCCCCCGACGCCACGAGTTTTAGGCGCTTTGCCCGCCGAGCATAGATGAATATGAATGGGTGTGGTGCTGTTAAGGGCTTTACGATGCGGCCCGGGCAGAAAATGCGCGCCGCGGATCCGTCACGATTCGCCGGATCGCGACTGTAAGGTGTATCATATAGATTTTTTTACATTTTTTTCTTGAAATCCCGATAGCTCTTTTATATGAATAGATTCATACCAGACAATGCTTCGATAAACAGGTTGCCTGGCCCGCTCGAATCGCGCTTTCAAACTCCAGCACGGATGACCAAAACAATGGATTTCGATGAGACTGCACTCAAGGCCGAAATCAGCCGGATTTCGGACAAGATTGAAGACATCATGGCAAAGGTGAATCGCCTCTATCCACAGCAGGAGTCTAAATCACCCCCGGGAAGCAATGCTTCCAAAAACACTGACGAGAAGCAAGACGTACCTTGACCGATTAATTTCCCGTTGACCTTTCGGGTCAAGTCATTTATTTATATAAGAATATTCGCGCTACGCATCAATGGAACCATGCTGGTAGGAGGTGCCATGGCATTAACGAAAAGTGACATCGTCGCAAGGGTGCACGAACTTGGCTTCACCAAGAAGAAATCGGTTGAAATCATCGAGTCACTGCTGGAAATTATGAAATCGACCCTTGAACAAGGCGATGACATTCTCATATCGGGATTCGGCAAATTTTGCGTGAAAAGCAAAAACAAACGGCGCGGCCGGAACCCGGCGACCGGCTCGGACCTGATCCTCAGAGAGCGCAAGGTTGTCACCTTTAAATGCTCCGGCAAGCTCCGTAATCGAATCAATGGCAGTGGGTAACGTCATTTCGGAAGTTTGCCCTGGGGTGGGCATCGCCTGGCCCCGTTCATTGGCCTTCAGTGAATGCAACAGGCGGAAGAAAACCACATCCCCCTCGACCATGCGTTCGTCGTCTTGATGCAATAGCGCGCAACTCCCAAAAAAATCATCTGCGGGAAAAACCACACCAGGCCTCCGGGAATCCGTTCCGGGGGCCGCGTCGTCTGATTGCGGACAGGGAAGCATTCGAAGGATTGTTGATCGTGTTCAGCGCCTGGAAGTACAAAAACGGTGAGTCGCCGGACGCCATCCGGGCAGTTGTAGGTGTTGCTCGAGCCGTGCAGAGCCTCGGGGAAGTACAGCGACCGCGAAACCTAAAAGCGCTACAGGACCATCGTAACTCCAGTCCGATCGGCCATTCACGCTAGAGCAATATTTCATAAGCCTTTATCTTGCTGAGCAGCGAAGGGATACTGATCTCCAACAGTTTGGCCGCCTGGGTACGGTTTCCACCGGTTGATTCCAGGGCACGGGTGATCAGTCGCTTTTCGACAATTTTCTGCGCTTTTTTCAGCGAGAACCCTTCGAAAAAATCATCCATGCGGTTAGACGCCCGTTTGATACCGAATTCCATCGGCAAATTTTCCGGCAGAATGATGTGTTTGTCCGCCAGCACGACCGCACGTTCGATAATATTCTCCAGTTCACGCACATTGCCGGGCCACTTATGGTCCAACAAAATGGTCATGGCCCCGGGAGATATGCCCTCAATATTTTTTTGGAACTGGTTCTTGAAATTATTGATAAAAAACTGGCACAGCAAGGGAATATCGCCTGAGCGTTCACGCAACGGCGGCAGGTGAACCCGCAGAACGTTTAAACGGTAGAAAAGATCCTCGCGGAATCGTCCCGCCCGGACTTCCTCTTCCAGATCCTTGGCCGTGGCAGCGATCACCCGGACATCGACCCGTATGGTTTTGGCCCCGCCGACGGGCCGGACCTCATTCTCCTGAAGGACGCGCAACAATTTGACCTGTAGCGAAATCGGGAGTTCACCGATCTCATCCAAGAAAATCGTTCCCCCGTCAGCTTCCTGAAATAGACCCTTCTTGTTGCGGTCGGCGCCCGTGAAGGCCCCCTTGACATACCCGAACAACTCGCTTTCCAGGAGACTTTCCGGTATGCCGCCGCAATTGACTGGAACCATATTGCCGTCTTTGCGGGCCCCGGCATAGTGAATGCCCCGCGCGACCAGTTCCTTGCCGGTGCCGCTCTCCCCCGTGACCAATACGGTGGTATCGTACTGCGCGGCTTTGGTGCCCAGGTTAAAAACCATTTTCATGGCCGGACTGTTTCCGATCATGTTGCCGAACTGGTAATTGCTGCTGATTTCCTGGATGCGCTCTTTCAGCCGCAGGTTCTCTTTCTTGAGGCTTTCGCGTTCTTCAGCTTTTTTCAGGGCCAGATAAACTTCGTCGGGCTTGAACGGCTTGGAAATGAAATCGTAGGCGCCCAGCTTCATGGCTTCGATAGCCGTGTCGATGCTTCCGTAGGCCGACATCATGATGACCGTCGAAGATTCTGTCATAATGCGGGCATCGTTTAAAAAAGCCATCCCATCCTTTTGCGGCATTTTGATGTCGCAAAGGATGTAATCGAAATGCCCGGTCTTGACTTTTTCAAGCCCCTCCTGGCCGTCTCTGGCCGTATCGATGCGGTATCCCATTTTTTTCAACATGGCAGACAGCATGTGCCGCATGTTTTCTTCATCATCGATAATCAACAGGCTCTTGGCCTCATTGGATTGCGTCATGGCTTCTTTTCCACTCCGTAGGATATGTTGCGGCTTCGACTTCTTCGGCCAAGGGTAGACGAACACTGATGGTCGTTCCATGCATCGCGTTGCCGGACGCCCGAATCGTCCCCCCGAAACCCTCGATGATGGCAAAACTGACTGACAGCCCGAGTCCCGTTCCCCGTCCAGGATCTTTGGTGGTGTAAAAGGGGTCGAAAATGTACTCCAGGGCCTCTTCGGGTATGCCGGCGCCATTGTCGATGAACTGAATCACCACCCAGGGCTTATGTTCCGGCGCAGTCTCCCGGTCGATGGCCGTTTGAATGACAATGCGGTTTTCATCAGGGGAATCCAAACCGTCGAAGCTGTCGGCGGCATTCAGAATCAAATTCAAAAAAACCTGACGGAGCTGTCGGCCATCGGCCTTAACTTGATCTTTCTCGGCGCCAAGGTCAAGCGTGAATTTAAGGCTCGTAAAAAGGGGCTGAAAATGACAGACTTCCTCAAGTTCGGACAATAACGGATGGATATGCACGAGGGTTTGCACATGGTCGGCGGGCCGCGCAAAATCCAGGAGCTGCCGAATGATCGCGTTGATGCGCTCGACTTCGGCCTCCGTGCGCCGAATGAACTCGTCATTATCTTCCGCCGAGCGATCGGGGGCCTTCAGCAAATCCAGATATCCCTTGATGATGCCGATCGGATTCCCGATTTCATGGGCGATACCCGCCGACAATCGACCCACCGACGCCAATTTTTCGGCCCGTACAAGTTCCCGTTGTGTTTTCTCCAACTCCAGATTGGCTTTTTCCAGCGAAGACACAGAGGCCTGCAGCTTTTCCTTGTCCCCTGATATCCGCATGAGCATACTGTTCAGCGACTTGGAAAGCTTGCTGAACTCATTGTCTTCTTTCTCGATAAGAAAATAGGCGTCTTCGGTTTCGCGGTATTCTTCGGCCCGCGTCACGAGGCGCTGAATCGGTTTGACGGTGACCTGGTTGAGCCGGTAAACCCCTAATAGGGTCAGCATCGCCGTATTGATCAGAATGTAAATCAGAAAAATATGCTGGGTGCGCCGCAAAATGCCGTAGAGCGGCTCCAAAGACAGCAGGATGGCGGCACCGACCCCGCCCCCGTCATGCCTTAATGGGGCGCCGATCAAGATATAGCCCGGCTGCCGCAAGAAAACATGGCGGATCGAACTGTAGGTCGTTATTGATTCGACTCCCTGGTCGGCCGCCAGTTGTGCGGATTGAAGCATCTCTTCGGTGGGCGTGTAGGCAGGGCCCTCACCCATGTAGCGCGCATCCGGCGTGATAATCACAAAGCTGGCGATGCCGGCATCTTTCAAGGTCGTATCGAGCGATCGGGGCCAGTCCGAGTCGCCTGGCGGGGATTCGTTGACCGCCCGGTGATACCCGGTCATCCTCGCCATCATTGTAAGCAGACTGCGGCCTTTGCCGATCTCGGCATTGATCAGGACCTCCTGGCTGACGATCAGCATGACAAAATTGATCAACAGCATGCCCAACAGGAGCAGGACGGCGATATTGATCGTGATGCTCGTCCGAAGACTTTTCAAAATCATGGATGGTTGTTTCCTGAACAGCGGGCCGCCAACCGGTCATTGCTTGGAGCACAAGGCCGTCATCCGAGCCGACCCCCGCCCGGGGTGAAGCCATTCCATGGAGCGGCCGGGTAGTTTGTCGGCGGGCTGGAAGCCGAAGAGCAAAGATATTCGTCGCTCAAACCACCTGATCAGGTAGCACAGGCCATGATTAAAATCAAACCAGTTGCGAAAAATCTATAAATTTCGATATGTTTTGCATCAGGAACCAAGCGGCGTGTAAATGGGTGCGAGGTGTGATGACGCCCGTGCCGTCGCGATGATGCTTGTGCCCCGCACTTAATAAGAAAACGGCCGACATGAGGTCAGCGCCCGGGAGCCCAGGGGAGTGCGGTCATTTCCGCCTCGACCGCCTCGCCTCCCGCGAGC
>JASJCV010000017.1 GCA_030065275.1 Desulfobacterales bacterium
CTCTATGACAGCATTGATGCAGGAAACCTGGCATTTCCATGGGAGTACGGTGAAGCGGTTTCGATATCCAGTTTACCCTCCGAAGATGGTGAATGGCGCTTGATTTATCCGCCCGATAATAGTGACGGAAATATCATAGTGGAATCGGGGAATGTCGCTGGCCGTAAGCATGCGCCTTTATTGAATCCAACTTGGGACGAGCTTGTAAGTGCCAATCAAAATTACCTCCCCAATGATTTGATGAGTGAAGGTCTTTTCAGTTTTGAATACTGGTTAGAAATCGGAATGGAGCCCACAGAGTTCAATTTCAATCTAATGATGTATAATGGAACGAGGTGGGAATTTTTGGGTCCTGAATGGATTTTTGTGGGGTCATCATCAGAACGGCTATCAGCTTTTTTACTGGTGCCGGAGTGGGCCAGGGGAATAGAGACAGAGATATTCTTCATGGCTTTAGACAGATCTTACAGCGCATTTCCGGATTATTGGAACTAACTCTTCCTCCCCAGAGCCTTTATCAATTTTGGCTCTTGGTCTTGTATCCGCCGACCAGAGTTCCTGAAGTTTTATTTTAGGTATTTTGGAGACCCAAACGTGCAAAGGGGCTACGGTGTGAACCGTAGCCCCCTGTTTTTATGGTAGGCACGATTGGATTTGAACCAACGACCTCTACCGTGTCAGGGTAGCGCTCTCCCCCTGAGCTACGTGCCTCTAAATCGTAAATGGGCTGATTAGCACCCCCGGCTGCGGGTGTCAAGCCCTATGGTCACCACCTTCATGGTTCACCGGGGCCAGCGTCGTTTTCGGTGTCGGGCATGATCGTGATACCCAAGTAGACGTAATGCAGCCCCGAGGCAATGGACAGGGCGGTCGTGAGACCGTAGACAGGAGCAAGGGCGTGTTCTAGCGCGGCTGTTTGAATGCTGAGCAGGAGGAGGAAGATCGTGGACAGCTGGGCGACAGTGGTGCATTTGCTCACGATGCTGGGTTGAATGCGGTAATCCACCCGCGACACCTCCAGAATGGCGATGCCGATGAAAATCAACACGTCCCGGCTGATGACCACGACCGCGAGCCACGCCGGTATCATTTCCTGGACGGCCAGGGTGACAAAGGCCGATACCAGCAGGAGTTTGTCGGCAATGGGATCCAGAACGGCCCCGACGGTGGTCTTCTGGTCCATGAGGCGCGCCAACAACCCGTCGAGACCGTCCGTCACCCCGGCCAGGGTAAAAATCAGCAGCGCCATCGAATAGGCCCCCTTGATCAGGCAGATAATGAAAAGCGGTGTGATCAGGATCCGGGCAAGGGTCAGGCCATTGGGCAGATTGAGAACGAAGCCGGTCCGATTCAATTACTGTTTGTCGCCCCTGGTTTGTCTTCCGGCATCAGCTCAACACGGAAGGTGTTCTCCGATTCTTCATAAACCCTGGCACTGAAGCCGACGAATCTTTTGACCAGCAGCGCCTCGGCGAATTCATCGGCACGGCCGCGGAATCTGACCGCCAGGGTGGTTTGGTTGGCCTGCATCTCGCGGTTCTGGACGCTCGCGACCCCTTCCATTTTGCTCAGCGTGCTGCGGAAAAGGACAAAACTGCTGAGATCCTGCGTGCCCAGCACAGTCACCGTCAGCGGCGTCATCGGTTTGGTGTCGGCGACAAGGAGGCCGGCCTTGCGCAGCTGATCGGCAATCTGACGGGCGGAAACTTTGGCCTGCACCAGAACCCGGTAGTGCCGATCGTCTTTATTCTCGCTGAGCACCTTGTAGTATTGGATGAATTGGGCGCTATTCTGAAAAATGGCCCTGTCCACCTGAGGGAATTGCTGCACGAGCATTTCCTGCGGCATCACTTCGGCCGTCATCAGCTGCACCGCTACATTTTTGCATTCCGTGATCGCCTGTTCTTTGGCGGCGTTGAGGCTGCCGCCCCTGATGGTGCCGCTGCCCACGACCAGGTAGGTTTTGGCCGCAACCGTCGCGGCCTTGGCAGGGGCCGACAGGCCGCCGTGGATAAACACCACCGTTAAGAGCAGGCTCACGCATCGGACCAAAGTAAATTGCCGTATCATCCGTCAGTGCCTTCCGCTTGGTTACGGGGCCATGCACGCCCCCGTGTCGTTTAAACGCCGTATTGGCCGATCAGGCCTTGCGGCTCAGAGTATAGTCAGCGATATCCCGCAGAATATCCGTTGTCGACGAAGGCGCGAAAACCTCAAGGGCCGCCTTGGCCCGGCGCACGTGTTCTTCGGCGCATTGGCGGGTGTAAGCCAGACCGCCGTGGTGATTCAAATCCGTCTTGAGGACTTCGAAGTCGTCCGGGCTGAAATCCGGGTTCAGGATGATCGCCTGCATGCGTCGGCGCGCGTGCTCAGGAGCGGCCGCCAGCGCGGCAATCACGGGCAGTGTCAATTTGCCCTCTCTTAAATCGGCGCCCGCCTTTTTACCCAGGACCGCCGTATCCGAGGTGTAGTCGATCAGGTCGTCGGCCATCTGAAAAGCAAGGCCCAGATTAACGCCGTAGGCTGCCATGGCCTCGACCTGGCTTTCGGGCGCATCGGCCAGGTAGGCGGCCGCGCGGCAGGTGCCCTCGAAAAGGACGGCCGTCTTGCGATGGATGACCTCACGGTACTCTTCCTCCGTAAGGGTGATGTCGCCCTTGCGGCTCAGCTGGTGGATCTCACCCTGGGACATGTTCTCGGTGATCCCGGCCACCACTTCGATGATCTCGATCTTGCCGGTCCGGGCTGCCAGGCTCAGCGCCCGGGCCAGGAGAAAGTCCCCCACCAGAACCGTGGTGGCGTTGCCGTAGATGCTGTGGGCCACCGGTCGGCCCCGCCGCAGTTCGGCCCCATCGATCAGGTCGTCATGCAGCAGGGTGGCGGCATGGAGGTATTCGAAGGAAATCGAAAACGGCGTATCATCCTCCCCCCGGTAGCCGCACATGCGCGTCACCAGAAGCAGCAGCAGGGGACGCAGGCGTTTGCCGCCGCTGAAAAGAATGTGGCCGGCCACTTCCCGCACCAGATCGAGGTGCGGATTCAGGTTCTCGGCCAGCGCTGCCTCGATGGCCACCAGGTCGTCGGCCACGAGTCCCAGAATCCGCGTTTTCAGGTCGTTCATACCGGCGTTCCCACAAGATCGTATGCCATCGTATCGGTTATTCTTACACGCACAAAGTGGCCGATTTCAACCGAAGCGTTCATTTCTCCGGCGTTGATGTAGGTCAGCCCGTCGACTTCCGGTGCCTGGAAAGCGGTCCGCCCCAGAAATACGCCCGGCTCCGGGGCCTCCTCGACCAGCACCGGCAGTTCCCGGTCGAGAAAGCGGGACAAGGCGGCATCGGAAAGCGTGCGCTGGGCCTCCATGAGTCTGTCGCGACGCTTGAGCGCCATTTCGGGGACCACCGGGTGCGGCAGACCGTGGGACTTCAGATCGTCCGCATCCGAGTAGCTGAAAACCCCCAGGTGGTCGAAACGGGCGTTCCGGACAAACTGCAATAGCTGATCGAAATCCTGTTCCGTCTCCCCGGGGAATCCCACGATCAGGGTGGTTCGTATAACCGCATCCGGGACAAGGCGGCGGATACGGGCCATCATCGCGGTGATGTCCGCCGCCGTGTAGTGGCGGCCCATCTGTCTCAAGATCCGGTCGACGCTGTGCTGGATGGGGATGTCGAAATAGGAGCACAGGTTGGAGCGTGCCGCCACGGTATTAAGGACGTCGTCGCTCAGGCTCTGGGGGTGACCGTAGAGAAAGCGGATCCACACGTCGTCGGCCAGATCGCTCAACGCGCGCAACAGTTCGCCGAGGTCCACCGGGGGGGCCAAATCATATCCGTACCGGGTGGTCTCCTGGGCCACCAGCACCAGTTCCCTGGCTCCCTGGGCGATCAGCCCCCGTGCTTCGCCGACGATATCCCCCAGAGGGCGGCTTTTCTGGCGGCCGCGCAGTTGGGGAATGATGCAGAAAGTGCAATGCCGGTCACAGCCCTCGGCAATTTTAATGTAGGCCATGGGGCCGGAAGCCCGGGTGCGGGGCGTATCGGCCCCCTGGGGCACGATCCGGTCGGGATCGGGCAGAAGACAGTTGCCGCGGAGGGCCGGTGTCGCCTCAACGGCCGCCAGAATCCGGTCGTAGGCCCCCGTGCCCAAAAACAGATCCACCTCGGGCAGGGCGTCGGCGGATGCTTCGCGATAGCGTTCCGGCAGACATCCGGTCACGATCAAGCGGCGGCAGCGGCCGCTTTTTTTATAGGCGGCGGCGGCCAGGATGGTGTCGATGGACTCGTCGGCCGCGTCCTCGACAAAGCAGCAGGTGTTGACGATGATGGTCGCGGCCCGAGCCGGGTCGTCCACGATTTCGTGACCGGCGGCGGCCAGGCGACCGGCCATGATTTCGCTGTCCACCTGGTTGCGGGCGCAGCCGAGATTGATCAGATGCAGTTGCATGACTTGCGACAATACCCCCTGTCGGTGGTCGGCGCGCTAGCCGGTCGCCTCCGTGTATTGACGAAATCGTTTTGAATAATGATCCACCAGATGCCCCTTGGCGTCGCGCACCACAATCAGACAGTCGGTGTCGTTCAGGGCGTTCACCAGCTTCAGACCCTCATCGGCCCCCATGACCATGAGGGCGGTGGCCAGCCCGTCGGCCCGGGCGCAGGTGGCCGCGGTCACCGAAACGCTCACCACGCGGTTGGTCACGGGGCGGCCCGTGCGGGGGTCGATCACATGCGAAAACCGCTGGCCGTCCTGCTCGAAAAAAATGCGGTAGTCCCCGCTGGTGGCGAACGCCCGATCCTGAAGTGCGACCACTTTGTAGACCTGATTCGTGGGTGCGCCGGGCTCCGGCCGGTTGATGCCGATCCGCCATCGGCCCCCGTCCAGACGGGTACCGGCAGCATAAACCTCGCCGCCCACCTCCACCAGAAAATCGGTGAAACCCCGCTGGCGGATCAGTTCCGCCACCGCATCGACGCCATAGCCCTTGGCCACGGATGCCAGGTCCAGCGTGACGCCGGCATGTCGCTTGATCAGGGCCCCCGTACGGCGGGTGTCGATCAGATCGAACCCCACGCGGGCGAGGGCCGCGTCGATTTCCGCATCGCTGGGAATCCGGGCCGGCCGTTGCGAACGGCCGAAGCCCCATAAATCCACCAGGGGATCGATCGTTCCGTCCCAGGCACCGGCCGTGAGGTCGAAAAGCTCCTTGGATAGGGTTGCCACCCGGTAGAAGTCCGCGTCGACCGGAAAAGCCGTTTCGGTCTCCTGAAAGCGGTTGAAGCGACTGATGACGCTTTCGGGCCGGTAGGTCGACATGCTGGCATTGATGGCTTCGAGACGCGCGTCGATGGCCTTTTTCAACTGGGCCACCGATGTCAGGTAGCCGCCGATCACGGTGATGTGATAGGTGGTCCCCATGGTGCGACCGGCGATGCGGATTTCGCGCTGGCCGCTGCAGCCCGCGATGGCGATCAGAATGAAGGCAATGACCAGAACGCGCTGTGGGGTCATCGACGGCAGCAGCCGGCCGGGTGTGGATGCGCGCATGAATGCGGTGGTGGTTCGTGCCATTTTCTCAGCAGATTCGTGGCAGCTGCTCGCCGGTGAGCATATCCACGATGCGGTGACCGCCGACCCGGGTTTCCAGGATGACCTGCCCGGGATGATCGGCGGTGACGGTCCCGATCAGGCAGGCCTCGCGCCCGTGCGGGTCGCGCTGCATGGCCGCCAGCACTTTCTCGCTGTCAGCGGCGGGGACAAAGGCCAGGAGCTTGCCCTCGTTGGCCACGTAAAGGGGGTCGAATCCCAGAAGTTCGCACACCGCGGCCACCTCGGGCCGCACGGGCAGCTGCGCTTCGTTGATCAGGATGCCGACACCCGAGCTCGCGGCGATTTCGTTGAGGGTCGTCCCGACCCCCCCCCGGGTGGGATCCCGCAACACGTGCACATCATGGCTGGCCGCGGTGATGCCGGCCACCATGTGGTTGAGGGCCGCCGAGTCACTCTGGATGGTGTGATCGAAGCTGAGGCCCTCGCGCTGGGTCAGGATGGTCATGCCGTGGTCAGCCATCGTGCCGCTCAAGAGAATGTGATCGCCGGGACGGGCCGCCGTGCTGGCGATGTTCAGCCCCGGAGGGATCAGACCGATCCCGGACGTGTTGATGAACAGCCCGTCGGCGGCCCCTTTGGGAACGACTTTGGTGTCGCCGGTGACCACGGTCACGCCGGCCTTGTCGGCCGCCCGTCGCACGCTTTTTAAGATCCGCTCCAGATCCTCCCGGGGAAACCCCTCCTCGATGATCAGGGCCAGACTGATAAAAAGGGGCTCGGCCCCGCACATGGCCACGTCGTTGACCGTGCCGTTGACGGCCAGGTCGCCGATATCGCCGCCCGGAAAAAAGAGCGGCGTGACCGTGAAGGTGTCGGTGGAAAAAGCGATCCGACCGGCCTCCAGGTCAAGGATGGCGCCGTCGTGCAGATCGGCCAGAATGGGGTTGTCGAATAGCGGCAGCAGCAGTTCGGCCGTCAGGCGGTGGGCGATCTTGCCACCGCTGCCGTGGTCGAGAAGAATCTTATCGTCGCTCATCGGTTGTTCCCGGTTGTGGTTGTGGCCTCGGCCTGCCCCCCCACTCCTACCCGTGATAGCGGTAGTAGGCGGCACAGGTGCCTTCGCTGGAGACCATACAGGGTCCCACGGGGTTCTCGGGCGTGCAGGCCTTGCGGTAGAGCTTGCATTCCGGCGGAGACTTGGCACCGGTGAGTATATCGCCGCAGCCGCATCCGGCCGGCTCCCGTACCGCAGGCACCTCGATCGGCATCCGGCGGGCGGCGTCGAACCGGCCCAGCGCTTCCCGGATGGCCAGCCCGCTGGCAGGAATGACGCCGATGCCGCGCCATTGGGCCTCCACCGGCTCGAACACCTGATCGAGTACTTCGCGGGCCTTGGCGTTCCCGGTTTCCGACACCGCCCGCGGATAGGCGTTGTCGAGCTGCGGCGCTCCGCTTTCAACCTGCACGACCAGGCGGCGGACAGCCTCGAGGATATCGGCCGGCTCGAAGCCGGCGACCACGGCGGGTACCTTGTGGCGCTCGAAAAACGGGCGATAGGCCGCCAGCCCCAGAATGACCGAGACGTGCCCCGGCAGCAGGAACCCGTCGATGGCCACCGCATCGTCGGCCATCAGGGCCTCCAGGGCGTTGGGGACGGTCTTGTGGGCCGATAGGACCAGGAAATTGTCAAGATCCATGTCCCGCGCGGCCAAGATCGATGCCGCAATGGTAGGGGCGGTGGTCTCGAATCCCACCCCCAGAAAGACGACCCGTTGGTCCGGGTTCCCCGCCGCCAGCTTGACAGCGTCGAACGCCGAGTAGACCACCCGGATGTCCCGCCCCTCGGCTTTTTCCATCTGCAGGCTGGAATGCGTGCCGGGGACCCGCAGCAGATCCCCGAAAGTGGCCACGATGGTGTCTTCCTGGCGGGCATAGGCGATGAAGGCATCGATTTCCTGCTGCGCGGTGACGCAGACCGGACAGCCCGGGCCGGAGAGCAGCTTGATCGTCGGAGGCAGGACATCCCGGATGCCGTGCCTGAAAATGGACACCGTGTGGGTGCCGCAGACTTCCATCAGCTGAACGGGCCGGTGGCTCGTTTTGCGGATAGTGGTCACCAGTCGCCGTGCAATCTCCGCATCACGGTATTCATCAGCGTGTTTGATGCTCATGGCTTAGAAACTTTAACTCCGTAATCCTTGATAATTCCGCCTGTATAGCCAAAAGGGGCTGTCGTCACAAGCATTATTAGCCCCCGTCCGCCCACATGGCGGCGGCGGCCACGGCCTGGCCCAGACTCAGGCCGCCGTCGTTGGCGGGCACGAGTCGTTGGGTATACACCTGAAAGCCATCCCGCGCGAGCCGGCGGGCGAGTTCGGTCGATAATACGGCATTCTGGAAAACGCCCCCGCTCAACGCCACCCGATCCAGTCCGGTTTGGTCCCGTATCTCCCCACACAGCGAGGCGAACAGCGCGGTCAGCGTGGTATGAAAACGGCGGCTGATCAAAGGCCCCGGGACGCCGCGGGCCAGATCCGCGACCACGCCCGCGATGATCGGCGCGATCTCGATCAGGCGGCGATCGCCGCCTGGCCGCCAGCCATGATCATAGACGCCGGGATCGTCGTCTCCGATGGTCATCTCGAGTTCCATGGCCGCCTGACCCTCGAAGGCCACCCGGTGACGCAGTCCGATCAGGGCGGCCACCCCGTCGAATAGGCGCCCCAGGCTCGATGTCAGGGGCGCATTCAGGTCTTGGCGCCCCATGGCCACGAGGATTGCGGCCTGGTCGGGATCGATGGCACCCCAGAAAGGAATGTCCAGATCCTGATAGCGATCTCCGAAGCTGTGCGCCAGATAGCTCACCGCCATACGCCAGGGTTCCCGTATGGCCGCTGCGCTGCCCGGCATGGGCACCGGTTCGAGGCTGGCGGCCCGCTCGAAGCTTCCGGGCGTGGCTGTCAGGATTTCACCCCCCCAGACCGTCCCGTCGGGACCGTAGCCGGTGCCGTCGAAAGCCAGCCCGATGACTGGCCCCTCCAGGTGATTTTCCGCCATTGTGCTGACGATGTGGGCGTGGTGGTGCTGGACCTGAACGAGGGGCAGGTCGTCGCGCTCCCGCGCATAGCGGGTGCTCAGGTAGTCCGGGTGCAGGTCGCAGGCCAGCACGTCGGGCGTGATGTCCAGGATCCGCTGCAGGTGGTCGATGGTCGCCTGGAAGAATTCGTAGGTGGCCAGGTTTTCCAGATCGCCGATATGCTGGCTGACAAAGGCCCGGTCCTCCTTCAGGAGGCAGACCGTGTTTTTAAGCTCGCCGCCGCAGGCCAGCACCGGGGGCTGGCGCCGGCGCAGAAATACCGGCACCGGCACATAACCTCGCGAGCGGCGCAGGAAGCGCGTGACACCGTCGGTTTTGCGCACGATGGAATCGTCGCAGCGCAGAAGAATCTTGCGGTCGTGGGTCAGCAGAGCGTCGGCGATCGGCGCCAGTCGCGCGCGGGCATCCGTGTTGGCGATGGCGATGGGTTCCTCGCTAAGGTTGCCGCTGGTCATCACCAGCGCCTTGAACCCATGGGCGAGCAGGAGAGCGTGCAGCGGCGTGTAGGGCAGCATGACGCCGAACCAGGCGTTGCGGGGGGATACGGCCGGGGCGACCGGATGGGGTCTTCGCTTGCGCAGCAGCACGATCGGCCGCTGGGGCGACGTCAGGACGTCGCGCTCCTCCGGATCGATCCAGGCGAATGATCGGATGGCTTCGAGGCTCGGCGCCATCAGGGCCAGGGGTTTTTCTTCCCGTTGTTTGCGCCGCCGCAGGCGCTCCACCGCCGCATTGTTGCTGGCGTCCACGGTCAAGTGATAACCGCCCAGCCCCTTGAGGGCCACGATCTTCCCGTCGGCCAAAAGGGCTGCCGCCCGGTGGATGGCGGCCTCACCGTTCAGGATCGCACCGTTCCCGTCCTCCAGGGCGACCTGCGGGCCGCAATCGCCGCAGGCATTGGGCTGGGCGTGAAAACGGCGGTCCCGGGGATTGTCGTACTCCGCCTGGCAGGCCGCGCACATCCGGAAGGATCGCATGGAAGTCTTGGGTCGGTCGTAGGGGATGTCGTCGATGATGGTGTAGCGCGGGCCGCAATTGGTGCAGTTGATGAACGGATAGCCGAAGCGCCGGTCTTGGGGGTCGCGGAGTTCGCGCAGACAATCGGCACAGATGGAGACATCCGGGCTGATGAGGGTGGCGCGGCCCGACGTACTGCGGCTGGCGCTGATTCGAAAACCTGAAACACCGTCAGGATCGGCCGCACGAGATTCGACAGACGTGATTTGGGCCAGCGGCGGCGCCTGGGCTTCGATCGCGGCGATGAAGGCATCGATCGGAGCCGGATCCCCCTCGATATGGATGTCGACGCCCGCGGCAGTGTTGGCCACGCGGCCATGCAGTCCGTAATTTTCAGCCAATTGAAAAATAAACGGACGGAAGCCAACCCCCTGGACGATCCCCCGGACCTGCACCCGACGGGCGGTCCGATCGTCAGTCATGGCCGGTCGAACCCGGTCGCCCTGAACGGTCGCGGTTATCCAGTTGCGGCCGCATCAGGGTCTTCATCGTCCACCAGCAGTTGGGCGGCTTCCCGGAGATAGCGAAGGGATTCCTGGGCCGCGGCTTCATCGACCTTCTGAATGGCAAAACCGGCATGCACGATCACCCAGTCGCCCACCTGGGGATCCTCCAGCAGGAGCATGCTGGCCTCCCGTTGGACGCCGGCCACATCGATCGTTCCCATATTATCATTAATTTCAATTATTTTTGACGGTATGGCAAGGCACATTCAGGCCCTCCTTTTCTCGTAGGACACACCCAGACGATCGAGCTCCACCAGAACCTGCGTCACCGTTTCATCCACCCGGGCAGCCACCACGGGGGTGAGCTCCACACTGTGGGTCACGATGTCTTCCGGCTCCGCACCCAGGACCACGATGGTTTGCGGCGCCTTGTCAATCATCTCGCAAAGCGTGAGGGTTTCCAGAAAATCGGTCTGGTGGAGTGAATTCTTCATCAGGATGCGTTCGGGCAGCTCGTCTTTTTCCAACCGGTAGAGCGTCCCCGGCGGCTGCTTGTTTTTCACGGCATCGACCACGATCAGGTGATCGGCCTTGGAGAGCGTTCCCAGAAGGTGGATCCCCAGCACGCCCCCTTCGACAACCGCAACATTGGCCGGGAATTCGTATTCGTCAAACAATTTCTCGATCACGCGGACACCGAAACCTTCGTCCGTCAGGAGGATGTTGCCGATGCCCAGGATCGTGATTTGGGGCTGGGGTGATAATGTTTCCGTCATGGCGATAATTCCTGTCCTGGTTGGCGGACGACCTTATAATACGAAATAAAGACGCTTGCAAGCCGGCCCGACCGCTGCAGGTTGCCACCCAGGCTTGGAGATAAAAAAACCGCCCCGCATTTTGCGGGGCGGTTGGTCCGGCAGTATGGAATTACAGCGCTTTGATCTTGTAGACCTCGTTGGAGTCCGGATCGATCACGTGCACCGCACAGGCGATACAGGGGTCGAAGGAGTGGACGGTCCGCAGGATTTCGAGCGGCTGTTTCGGATCCGCGACGGGGGTGCCGATCAGGGCTTCTTCCATCGGGCCGAGCACGCCCTTGGCGTCGCGCGGGCCGAGGTTCCAGGTGGACGGCACCACGTACTGGTATTTGCCGATCTTGCCGTCTTCGATGCGAATCCAGTGGCCCAGGGAACCGCGCGGCACGTCGTTCAGGCCGTAGCCTTCGCCGCTGTCGGGCATTTCCCACGGCTCGTAGGTCTTGGTGTCGCCGTTTTTGATGTTGGCCAGAAGGGCGCCCATCCAAGTTTCGATCCGATCGCCCACGGCGATGGTCTCCAGACCGCGGGCCGCCGTGCGTCCCAGGGTGGAGAACAGGGCCTGAACCGGGACATCCAGCTTCTGGAGGGTGCTGTCCACCAGCGGCTTGACGTCCTTGTGGCCCTTGCCGTAGGCCACCAGAACACGGGCCAGCGGACCGACTTCACAGGAAAGATCCTCGTAGCGCGGGGCCTTGAGCCAGGTGTACTGGCCGCTGCCCGGACGGTATTCGGGGTTTTCCTGAATCGGCTTGGTCTCGCCGCTGTAAGGATGTTTGGCATCGCCCCGCTCGTACCAGGCGTGGGTGACATCCTCGGTCACCTGCTTTTGATCCACCGGTTTCACCCCGCCCACGTTGCGGTTGACGATCAGACCGCGCGGCATGTAGAGGCTTTCGGGCTCGGCGCTGGTCTCGGGGAATTCTCCATAGGCCAGGAAGTTGCTGGTGCCGCCGATGCCGCCCCAGTCCTTGTAGAACGAGGCCACGGCCAGCAGATCGGGGATGTAGACCTTTTTGATGAATTCCTGGGTTTCACGCGTGATATAGAGAAACTCCGCGATCCGGTCCGGGCTCAAATCCCGAACCGAGGTGATGCCGCCCACCACCAACGACTGGGGATGGGGGTTCTTGCCGCCGAAGATGGCGTGCATACGGGCGGCCTTGGCCTGCAGCCGCAGGGCCTCGATGTAGTGCGCCGTGGCCATCAGGTTGGCTTCCGGCGGCAGCTTGTAGGCCGGATGCCCCCAGTAGGCGTTGGCAAACGGGCCGAGTTGCCCGCTGTCGACAAAGGTCTTGATACGGTCCTGAACGCTCTTGTAGTAGGACACGCCCCCCCAGGGGGCTTCGCTGACATTGTCGGCCAGGGCGGCCGTCTTCTTGGGATCGGCACTCAGCGCGCTGACGATATCGACCCAGTCCAGCGCGTGAAGGTGATAGAAGTGCACGATGTGATCGTGCTGGACCTGGGCACCATGCAGCAAGTTGCGGAGGATGCGCGCGTTTTCCGGAATCTGAACCCCAACCGCCATTTCGACTGCCCTCACCGAGGACAGGGAGTGGATGTACGTTCAGACCCCGCAGGAGCGGCCCACGAAGTGGTGTGCATCGCGGGGGTCGCGCCCCTCGAGAATCATTTCGATACCGCGGAACATCTGCCCGGAGCTCCAGGCATTCACGACTTTGCCACCTGATATTTCCACCTCGACCCGGAGGTGGCCTTCAATTCGGGAAATAGGATCAACAACGACTCTCTTGCCCATATTTTCTCCTTTCCTTCCTGAAAAGGCTGATTTGCTTGACGCGTAAAGCTAGTTCCGGGGCCTACAATTCCTCATAGAACGGCGTCATGTTGTCCCAGAACTGGGGTTCGCTGCACCCGATGCAGGGGTGTCCGGCTTCGACCGGCCAGCTGGTGCCGTCGTTGAACTTGGCCACCGCGCAGTTGTTGTAGGTTTCCGGACCCCGGCAGCCCACCTTGTAGAGGCAGTAGCCCAGGGCAGCCTCCTCGGAGCCGAATTCTTCAACCATTTCGTCGTTTTCAAAATGTGAACGGCGTGGGCAGGTGTCGTGGATTGTTTTGCCGTAAGCAAATACGGGGCGGCCCAGGTCATCGATGGCCGGAAGTTTGCCCAGCAGCAGGTAGTTGACAATGGTGCCCACCAGGTTGATCGGGTTGGGCGGACAACCGGCGATGTTGACGATTTTCCCCTCCATTCCCAACGCTTCGCCGAGGCCCACGTAGCCTCCGGGATTGGGCGCGGCTGCCGGGATACCGCCGAAGTTCGCACAGGAACCGATGGCAATGGTGGCGAGCGCATTCGGCACCACCTCTTTGGCGATGTCGATGAAGTCCTTGCCGCCCACGCGGCCGTAGCCCGGGAACTTGGTCGGGATGGCACCTTCGACGACACAGATGAACTTGCCCTTGTACTTCTTGACGGCGTTGTGCAGGTTTTCCTCGGCCTGGTGACCGGAGGCCGTCATGATGGTTTCGTGGTACTCGATGCTCAGGATTTCCAACACCAGCTCATCGATCCAGGGGTACATGGACCGCAACGTGGACTCCGAACATCCCGTGCATTCCCCCAGGTGAAGCCAGACCACCGGGGGCCGCTGCTTGGGCATGGCGAACACCTCCGCCACCTTGGGCACGAATGACGATGACAGCCCCATGGTTGCCGTAAGGAAGGTACAGAACTTCATGAAGTCCCGTCGTGAGACTCCTTTGGCGTTTAAGCGTTCATAAAACTCCTTTTCCTTTTCCATCGGCACCTCCTTGATGCAGTTGATGAAACGCCCTAATACCTATCCAGTCCTCATCCTAAAAAAAATCCGGTGCGAAGGGGCCCCATCGGGCTCGGCCAACACGTCACCGGATATCAATTCTACCACCCACACGACTTGTAAATCAGCACAGAAAAAAATCCCATTCATCGCCACGCCCATGGGCGCTACTACATAAAACAACAAAATCAGGTATATATCACTTTCGTTTCCGTCCCCTCACCTCGGATTTCCTCGCGAACCGTGTCAACGGGGGCCGGACGAAAGTCATTCTTACATTATTTACGTAAGAATCACAATAACTTTTTGATATTTTGCCGTGGGCGGGGGAGGTCTGCTGTCGCGCCATCCGCTGGGGGCGGTTTCATTGGCCAAGCGAACGTCTGCCCTTTGAGCGCCGTGGGCCCGGGGAGCGTGTGCACCGTTCGCAGGCGAGCGCCCGGACGGGGGATTTGACAGACAAGGCGGGGCTGACAGCCGGGATTCAGATTTCCTCATCCACATCCACCGAATCATCATCGGCGATTTTGATCGAGGATTTGATTTTGCCGATATCCTGACCTTCTTCGAACTCCCCTTCGAAGTCGTCTTCGATCAGATCATCGATATCGTCGGTCTCGTCATTGGCTGCTTCGGCCCGGGCCGCGGCCTCGCGCTCTTTGTTCAGGAGATCCAGATCATCGAAATAGAGTTCAATGGCGTCCTCGTCGGCATTGCGCAGCAACTCTTGGACGGCGTCGGCTATTTTTTCCGCGTAGGCCTTGGGCGGATAGAGATTGCGCGTGCGCAGGGCGGCGATCAGGGATTCGCGTCCACTATCCAGGGCGGTTTTCAGCGTATCGAGATCAAATCGCTCCTCGCACAGGAGGGACATCAACTCCTTATCGAGTTCGGCGTTTTCGCGGATAATGATCTGGGCGTCCGTCGCGCTTTTTTGGACCAGGAATTTCTGTTTCATGGGCTGCTCCTTGTACCCGATTTTGCTGCGGGCCATTTTGAATTGCCGTGTTGAAAAACATATTCGAAATGGCATGTCAACCATACAATGCAATGATTTCCGGAAAATGATTTCCGGAAAATGATTGACCGCGAGATCCATAATTGGTAGGAAAACAGTTTACAAAAATGGAGGGATGGCTGAGTGGTCGAAAGCGGCGGTCTTGAAAACCGTTGAGGGTAACACCTCCGTGGGTTCGAATCCTACTCCCTCCGCCACCCCAACCATGCGGAGAGATGACCGAGCTGGCTGAAGGTGCTCGCCTGCTAAGCGAGTGTGGGGGTAACACTCCACCATGGGTTCGAATCCCATTCTCTCCGCCACGCTAACGCCAAACGCCCGGCCAGGCGCCGGGCGTTTTCTTTCATGACGCCGCGCCCACGGGATTGAGGTTGGCCCGGCGTTTCAGTTTTTGCGACGCCTCTCTTTGTCGTCCAGAAACGCCCCCGCATCAAGGTTGAGCTTCTCCAGGATCTCTCTCAACGGTGCGACGTGTGCCTCGGCTTTCCGCCGTGATTCATCGGCACAAGCCTTGTAGCCGGTTCGGTAAGCCGTCCAGAATACCGCTGATACCAGAGCGACATGGTAGACGATCAGCATTAAGGTCATCATGGTTCGTCTCCTTCGTTTGGGCGTGCCGGTGCGGACAAATCGCGCGGGTTTTTCACTCGCATCGGGTGATCGACATGCCTTTCCCTGGTTATCGACCCAAGTCGTCCATCGCTTGAACGGCGCCACGGGGATGGTTGGCAACCAGGAAGTCGGCGGGCCGTCCGCATTGCGCACCGCCCCTATCCGCCACCTTTCCCGCCAAATCCCGGCCGTGACGGAAACGCCCAATAGTGCTTGACAAAATCACCATTCCCTATTACTCAAATCATTTCGATCTTCGCGGACTGCCCGTCGTGACATACGACTTGAGAATGACATAAATAAACCAAAGGAGAGGAGAGCAAATGGCAAACTTAATCGAACCTCATGGTGGCAAAGGCCTCACCATCTGCCTGCTGGAAGGGGCGGCGCTGGACGCCGAAAAGAAAAAAGCCGAAGGCCTCAAAAAGGTGGAAATTTCACCTCGTGTCAAAGGCGACCTGATCATGATCGGCAACGGCGGCTTCAGCCCCCTGAGCGGCTTTATGACCAAGGCGGACTGGAAAGGCGTCTGCGAGAACTTTCTGACCGCCGACGGCACTTTCTGGCCGGTGCCGGTCAACCTGGATGTGACCAGCGACGATGCCGCGGCCATCAATGAAGGCGATGAAATCGCGCTTTACGATCCCGAGGGCGACGAAATCATGGCCACCATGAAAGTCACCGAGAAGTGGGAACAGAGCGCTGACGAAAAGAAATGGGAATGTGAAAAGGTTTTCATGGGCGAAGGCACGCCCACGGCCGAGGAATTCTGGAAAATCGCCGAAGAGGATCACCCGGGCGTTCAGATGGTCATGGGCCAGAAAGACGTCAACCTGGCCGGCCCGGTCAAGGTGCTGAGCGAAGGCGAATACCCGACCAAGTACGCCGGGGTCTACCACCGCCCGGCCGAATCCCGCAAAATATTTGAAGACGCCGGATGGTCTGATGTGGCCGCCCTTCAGCTGCGCAACCCCATGCACCGCTCCCACGAGTACCTGTGCAAGATCGCCGTTGAAGTCTGCGACGGCGTGTATATCCACTCCCTGGTCGGCAACCTCAAACCCGGCGACATCCCGGCCGAGGTGCGCGTGAAATGCATCGACGCCCTGGTGAAACATTATTTCGTGGAAAAGAACGTGGTTCAGGGCGGCTACCCGCTGGACATGCGTTATGCCGGACCGCGTGAAGGCCTGCTGCACGCCGTCTTCCGCCAGAACTACGGCTGCTCCAAGATGATCATCGGCCGCGACCACGCCGGCGTGGGCGATTTCTACGGCATGTTCGAAGCCCAGACCATCTTCGACAAGATCCCGAGCCCCGAAGGTGGCAAGGCCCTGCTCTGCCAGCCGCTCAAGATCGACTGGACGTTCTACTGCTACAAATGCGACGGCATGGCTTCCCTGCGGACCTGCCCGCATCAGAAGGAAGACCGCGTCCTGCTCTCCGGCACCATGCTGCGCAAGATGCTCTCCGAGGGCGGCGAACTGCCCGATCACTTCGGACGCGACGAAGTCGTCGCCATCCTGCGCGAATACTATGAAGGCCTGACCGAGAAGGTCGAGATCAAGACCCACAAGGCCGCCACCGGCAACTAGTCTCACCAGGCTTCGAGCCTGAAGGATTTGCTTAAAAACCAGGGGTGATACCGTTTGAATGGTATCACCCCTTTTATTATTTTCAGCTGTCAGCCGATGACAGCTCTAAATCAACCCACCTGTAACCTGCCGCAGGAAGTCTCCATCTTGGCATTCTTGTTATCGCGCACTCTGATGCGTTAGCGCGGGACAACGCCGCTACCGACATGAAGCGCCGCGTCATTGGCTGGTTTGGCGACGTTCAGGGGTAAGCGAGACACGGGAGGTTTCTTTTGGTTCGTTTTATTTCCCGTGAAAGCAAATGAACAACAAATATACAATTATATCTGATTGTTAGCGACTCACGAAGGGTTCATCCGGCCTGACGCAAAAAAAATGGAGCCGCTTACGCGGCTCCATTGGTCATCTCGATGAAAGGTAATTCTAACGTCTACCGGAATACTCAGCATACGCCATGGCCGTGGTACGGTAGACCAGGTGGGCCAGCTTGGAAAAAGGCGTATAAGCAAACAGGGACCAGATCGCGATCAGATGCAGCCAGTACACAATGGCCATGAGGTCATACAATCCGCCCAGGCGCAGAAGCTGGGTCAGCATGCCGGTAATGCCCAGCGCCAATACCAGCACAACCAGATACCAGTCCCAATAGCTGGAATTGCTGTCGGTCTTGGCCAGGCGGCTTTTCATCAGCAGCAGGCCGCCCACGATGAGGGCGATCCCGGCGATGTTCCCCAGCCATTTGACCGGGTTGATCTGGGAATAGGGCCCCTCGATGTGCAGCACCCACTCGGCGATGAAAAAGCAGTTGGTGACAATGAACAGCCCGATGAAGCTGAAAAGCACCATCATGTGGGCGGTGGAGCGCTCCCGGTTCTCGGTGCACTCCGTGAACTTGTTGTGCTTGAAGATCGTGGGCACGACCTTGATCAGGGCCTGGACGAAGCCGGCCGGGTCGATCTTTTCCTGGGTGGTCTTGCCTTCGGCCAGGGCGTTGGCGTGGATATCACCGATAAACCGCTTGAGGCCCAGGGCAAAGGTGATCACCGCAAAGAAAAAGGTGGGGATCATGATGATGTCCACCAAATAGTTGTTGTAATACGAAGACTGCCAGATCTCGTGCCCGCCTTCAGGGGAGAAGGTCATCCAGTTAAGTCCCACCATGTTGGACAGTAGACCACCGCCCAACAGGATGACAAACGGGATGAGTATCAGAATCGGCAGCTTGGATTTTTCACGCACCATCCGGCCAATGGCCTTGATCCCGGCGTACTCGGAAATCGCGTAGGCCCGGATGGCACCCAGGGCATCCCCGGGCTTGGCGCCGCGGGGGCAGCGCGTATTGCAGTCGCCGCAGTTGTGGCACAGCCAGATGTCGGCACTGTGGACGACTTTATCCTTAAGGCCCCAGGAAGCCGCGATCATTTCCTTGCGGGGATAGGGTCTGGTTTCAGGGGAAATCGGGCAAACCACAGAGCACGTGGCGCACTGGTAGCACTTTTTGAGATCACCGGCACCCAGCGCCTGCACGTCCTTGATAAAGCCCAGATCAGGGTTAAGCACGGTCGCTTCCGCCATGTCTATACCTCCTTGTTCCGGGGCCTGCGCGGTGGTTCCGCCTCGGCCCCGCACGAATCAATACAATTATTCAGCGGGCGGCGTCCGCATGCACGGCCGCCGCCCGGACAATCATCTTAGAAGCCCTTGAAGGGGTTCGGTCCCATCTCTTCGACGGACTCAACGAATTCGTTGATAACCTTGGGGATCTTGTCATATTCGTCGATGGCGATCTCGAACTGGGCCACGCGTTCATTCTCTAAGGCCAGACTCTCCAAGGCCTCCCCGATCTTTTTCATACGGATGCTGGCCAGTTCGCTGCCTTTCACAAAGTGGCACTGGTAGTCGTCGCCGTGCTTGCAGCCCAGCAAAAAGACACCGTCCATGCCCTGGGAGAGGGCATCCTTGATCCAGATCACGTTGACCGATCCCAGGCAGCGCACCGGGATCAGGCGGACATCGGCCGAATAGGACAGCCCCTTGATGCCGGCCATGTCGAGCGCCGGCAGCGCATCGTTCTCGCAGACCAGGCCCAGGATGCGGAAGGGCGGCTCGTCGTAGTCGTCCTCCGAGGGTACCGCGACCGATTTCACCTGAGAGCCGATACTGTCGATGCTGTAGTCGGCAAAGCCGATGATACGCTCGGGGCAGGCACCCATGCAGGTTCCGCAGCGCCGGCAGCGGGCTGCGTTGGGTTTGGGTGTGCCCTTCTCATCGTCGTCCAGCGCCCCGAAGGGGCACTCCTCGGTGCAGCGCTTGCACTGGGTGCAGCGCTGGAAGAAGAAGTCCGGATAGGTCATGTCCCCGGAACGCGGGTGCACGGCCATGCCGCGGTTGACCGACTCCAGACACTGGATGGCCTTGAGGGCCGCGCCGGTGGCATCCTCCACCGATTCCTCGGTGGTCATGCTGCGGCGGACAGCGCCGGCCGCGTAAATGCCCGTGCGCTGGGTCTCGTAGGGGAAGCAGATGAAGTTGCTGTCGCAGTACCCCTGGAAGAGGTCGACATTGTCACGGAAGGCCGGCCCCTGGCGATAGGCCATGTTGACCACGGGATCGTCCTTGGTGGCCGGGACCATGCCGGTGCCCAGCACCACCAGATCGGCATTCACCTGAACCTTTTCCCCCAGCAGGGTGTTCTCGGCCTCGACGATCATGCCGGATCCGTTCGGGGAAACACGGGTCACTTCCCCCTTGGTCAGAAAGATCCCCGTGTCCTGCTGGACGGTCTTGTAAAAATTCTCCTGCAACCCCGGGGTGCGCATGTGCTGGCAGAAGACAAAGGCCCTGCCGTCTTCGGGGTAATCCTCGCGAACGTAGGTGGCCTGCTTGAGGGCCACCAGGCTGGTGACGGCGCCGGCATAGTCGAAGTCGGTGTCGTTGCCCTGGCCCGGGCTCTGGATGAAAACCACCGACTGGGCCTCTTTGCCGTCAGACGGGCGGGTGACCTTGCCGGCCTTGGCGATTTGCTCGAAGGTGGCGTTGGTGACCACGTCCGGCAGTTCCCCATAACCCAGGTGGGCGAACTCGCCTTCAGCCGGCTCGTAGGGCTTGTAGCCGGCGGCCAGCACCACGGCGCCAAAATTCTCGCCGTCGGGATCGAACTGCAGGATGTCCTGCTTGCCCTCATTGTATTTGAGAAAGGCCTCGTGCAGCTGCTCGGCATTGAGCTCTTTGCCGGCCTCGTCGACCTTCATCTCATCCGGAATGGGATAAGGCACGTCGAATTCGATCTTCTCGCCGGGTTTCTTGAGGGTCACCGTGAAGTTGCCCGGCTCACCGGCCAGACGGGCCACCATGGTGTTGGTCCGCACGGTGATGTTGCTGTGGTTGTCAAGCTCGGCGATCCTGGCATCGATCGTCGGTGCCGCCAGGCTGTCATACGGGAATCCCGGCAGCTCCTTGCGCCAGTTTCGGGCCTGGCCGCCGAGTTCGTTTTCCTTCTCCACGATGGTGACGTCGTAGCCGGCCTTGGCCGCGTCGATGGCGGCCGAAATGCCGGTGATACCACCGCCGATCACCAGGATCTTGCGGCTCAAAGTCTCGAGCTGATAGGGCTCGGGCAGGTCGACTTTTTCGACCCGGGCCATGCCCATGCGCAGGTAATCCTCGGCCATCATCTGTACACGGTCGAAGTTGGCCTCGTCTTCTTTTTCCTCCGCGGTCAGGGCCGGGAACTGATCGCGCGGGTGGGACCAGACCACGCCTTCGCGGATATTGACGCGTTCCACGATGCTGCCCACGAACCGGAAGGTATCGAAATTGACCCGGCGGGAGCAAGCCGCCAGGACCATCGTGTTGATGCCTTTCGCCTCCATGTCCTGCTTGATGACGCCCACACCCTCCTGGCCGCAAAGGAACGGATGGGTCTGGACGGGAAGGCCTTCCTCATCGGCTATGTCCTTGAGCGCATCGATATCGAGCGCATCGCCGATGCCGCAGCCCGTGCAGATATACACACCATATTTCTTGTCCATTGATTACCTCCTACTTCGCTGCCAGGGTTTGAATGGCCTTGAGGGCCATGCCGGTTGCATTCTGATTGGACGAAATCACGTCGAGCGGTTTGTTGGCGCAGCCGGCCGCAAAGATACCCCCGTTGGCGAAATCGTTGAGGACAAACCCGTCTTCGGTGTAATTGACCTGGACCGGCAGTTTGGCTTCGCTGGCCGTGGGCTGCATGCCGGTGGCCAGAACGACCAAATCCACGGTCTGGTTGTGTTTCTCGCCCGTGACGGCGTTCTCGGCCGTGACGGTCACCCCGCCGTCGGCCGCGGCTTCGACCGCCGCGACTTTGCCCTTGACGAAGATGATCTTTTCGTCCTCCTTGACCTTCTGATAGAACTGCTCGTAGCGCTGGCCGGGCGAACGGATGTCGATGTAGAAGATATAGATGGTGGCCTCGGGGTACTGCTCACGCACGTACAGGGCCTGCTTGAGCGAGGCCATGCAGCAGATATAGGAGCAATAGGGCAGATGGTTTTCGTCCCGGGAGCCGGCGCA
>JASJCV010000018.1 GCA_030065275.1 Desulfobacterales bacterium
GGCGCACGTCGGCGGCGATCTCGTCCGGGGTCAGCGGCACGTGGGGCGTCATTTCACGGGTGGGGACGTTGCCGGTTAAAGCGGCGGTAATAATGAGCTTTTCCATAAATGCGTCTATTCCGCCATCATTGCGCGAATGTCAACCGCAAACCGCAGGAGGCCAAAAAAAGAGAGCGGGCACCCGGCTCAGGGTGCCCGCAGGGGGGGAGGATCGGAGGCGGGTCGGGGCTTCACCGGCCCGCCTCCCCAGCGAGGGGCGTCAGATGGAGGAAACTTCGAAATCCGGATAGGCGTTGCCCGCGTGTTCCAGGGAATCAAGGCCTTCGATCTCCTCTTCCGGCGAGACGCGCAGGCCCACGGTCTTGTCGATCAGCTTGAACATGATGAACGCCGTGGTGAAGGTCCACGCAAAACAGGCGCCGATGCCCAGCAGCTGAACGCCGATAATGCCGGCCGTCGTGCCGCCGATGTTGAAGATGCCGGCGGCCAGCGTACCCCAGGCGCCGCAGACGCCGTGAACCGATACGGCCCCGACGGGATCGTCGATCCGGATTTTGTCCAGGAGCAGGACCGAGAAGACCACGAGAACGCCGGCCACTGCGCCGATGATCACGGCGCTGATGGGGCTCACGTTGGCGCAGCCGGCCGTGATGCCCACCAGGCCGGCCAGCGCGCCGTTGAGGCTCATGCTGACTTCGGGTTTGCCGAATTTGAACCAGGAGGTAATCAGCGCGAAAACCGCACCCGTGGCCGCGGCCAGGTTGGTATTAACGAAAATCATGGCGATGCTCTTGTCGGCCGTGGTCGTCGAGCCCGGATTGAAACCGAACCATCCCAGCCAGAGGATAAAGACGCCCAGGGCCGCCAGCGGCATGTTGTGGCCTGGAATCGGTCGCATGCTGCCGTCGGACCGGTATTTTCCCAGGCGGGGACCCAGCACGATGGCGCCGGCCAGGGCCGCCCAGCCGCCCACGGAATGGACGACAGTCGAGCCGGCGAAATCGATGAAGCCCAGGGCCTCAAGCCAGCCGCTGCCCTTGTAGAGGCTCCCCCAGGCCCAGCTGCCGAAAATCGGATAGATCAGACCGCACACGAAGATGCTGTAGAGCAAATAGCCGGTGAATTTGGTGCGTTCGGCCATGGCGCCGGAAACAATGGTGGCCGCCGTGGCGGCGAAAACCACCTGGAACATCCAGAACGCCAGCACCCAGGGGTCGCCGTCGGGGGAGAAGTCGGCCAGAAAGAAACTGGACGTACCGAACCAGCCCGTGGCCGAGGCCCCGAACATCAGGCCGAACCCGATGGCCCAGTAGATCAGCGAGCCCATCGAAAAATCCATGAGGTTTTTCATCAGGATGTTGACCGCGTTCTTGGCTCGGGTGAACCCGGCCTCCACCATGGCGAACCCGGCCTGCATGAAAAATACGAGGGCGGCGGCGATCAGTGTCCAGAGATAGTTGGCGTGGGTCTGCACCAGATCGATGGCCTCTTTGTTGCTCAGGGCCGTGGGCGTCTCGTCGCTGGCCCAGGCGCTGCCCGCCAACAGACCAATGGTTACCAGTGCGGTTAAAATCGTTTTCACGTGTCCTCTCCTTCGCTGTTTTGGATGGCGGGCGGTGGGTTGGCCGGCCGTCGTCGGTCGCCTTCGCCCAGGCTGTGTGGTCCGGGGAGGGCCTGATCGCCTTCAACCCTCGTCCGCTTGTTCCTCAGATCGCTTCCTTGCCGGTTTCGCCGGTGCGAATCCGCATGGCCTCGCCCACGGGAAGCACGAAGATCTTGCCGTCCCCGATCTTGCCGGAGGAGGCGTTTTCCTTGATGGTCTGCACCACCTGGTCGCTCAATTCAGCGTCGACGACGAGGTCGATCTTGACCTTGGGGACGAAGTCCACCTGATATTCAGCCCCCCGATAGGTTTCCTTGTGTCCTTTCTGGCGGCCGAATCCCTTGACTTCGCTGATGGTCATGCCTTTGACCCCGATCTGGTTGAGGGCATTTTTGACATCATCCAGCTTGAAGGGCTTGATGATGGCTTCGATCTTTTTCATGGCTGCGGTCCTTTCCGTGACGGTTGCGATTCTGTCGTTTTGATTTGAATTTCCGGGTTCCAGTTCGCGAGATAGCCAAGGCAAAGGGTGTGCCATCGGAGGTAAATGTAATATAACCATTTGAATTCATTATTTATGATAGGGATAAGGTTCACATGCGCGCACGGCGCATAAGCTTATAAATAAAACAATTTTGTATTTATAAGACCGCATAAATACAAAATTGGATTTTAATAATCGGTGCTTTGCAATTTTGTTGGAATGAATAAAGGGAAGGGTCAGGGGGCCAAAAAGCGCTGCCAGTACCTTCGGACCCGCTGTCGGGGTTTGGCGAACCGTGTGGCCTCGACCCGGGCCGGCTGGTTCTGAAGGCTGAGGCGGTGGGCGGCCGCCCGAAAGATCAGGTAAGCCTCGCGCAGGAAGTAGGCCGCTTCGGGCTCCAGCAGCCCACTGTCGATCAGGGCGACCAGGAGGCGGACGTTGTCGGTCCACGCGGTCAGGGCCGGGAACCGATGCGATTGGCCCAGGATCATGAACTGCACTAAGAATTCGATGTCCACGATACCGCCGCGGCCCTGTTTGAGATCGAAGACATCCTCTGCCTTGAGGTTCTGTTCCTTGCGGAGTTTTTCGCGCATATCGACGATTTCGGCCTGCAGGCGCGCCTGTTCGCGGGGTCGCTCCAGAATTTCACGGCGAATCCGGTTGAACCGGTGGTGCATGCTTTGATTGCCGCAGACGACGCGCGCCCGGATCAGGGCCTGATGCTCCCAGGTCCAGGCCTCCTCGCGCAGGTATTTGGCATAGGCCTCGATGTGGCTGACCAGCGGGCCCGCGCTTCCGCTGGGGCGCAGGCGCATGTCCGTCTCGTAAATCCGGCCCGCGCGGGTGTGGGTGGTGAGGATATGGATGACGCGTTGGCCCAGGCGGGAAAAAAACTGGCGGTTGTCGATGGGCTGGGGGCCGTTGGCGGTGTAACCCGGGTCGGCCCCGTGCAGGAAGACGAGGTCCAGATCGGAACCGTAGCCCAGTTCAAACCCCCCCAGTTTGCCGTAGGCCACCACCGCGAACCCCTGGTCGAAGGGCGAGTCGCCCGCCGGCCCGGACGGGCGGCCGTGTCGGGCGACCAGGTGGTTCCAGGCCAGGCCGACGACTTCGTGCAGGATGACTTCGGCCAGATCCGTAAGGTGGTCGCTGACCCGCATGAGCGGCAGGACGCCGGTCACGTCGGCCGCTGCCACGCGCAGGGTGTTGACCTGTCGGAAAATGCAGATGGATTCGATCAGAAACTCGAGGTCGTCCGGTGGGGTCTTGGCCACCACCGTGCGCAGTTCGGCGATGAGTTCGGCCTTTTCCGGCGGCGTGTAGAGGGTGCGCGGGTCGAGCAGCTCATCGAGCAGCACGGGGCGGCGGGCGATCAGCGCGGCAATGAAATGGCTGGCCCCGGCCAGCTGAACCAGGTGTTGCAGGGCGGGCGGGTTTTCCGCCAGCAGGGCCAAATAGGTCGAGCGGCGGCCGATGCCGGCGAGAATGTCGATGATGCGCGTGACGGTCCGGTCGGGCGCCTTGGCCCGCGCGGCCGTCTGCAACATCTGCGGCAGCAGTCGATCGAGGCGCCGCCGGGCCTCGGCGCTGATTTTGGTGCGCTGCGCCTGCCGGCGAAGAAACACCAGGCGCGCCCGCACGTCGGGAGGAGACGCGAATCCGGCCTGCCCCAGCAGATCGTCGGCTTGTTCGGCATCCAGGGCTTCCTGCCAAATGCCATTGAAGACGTCCAGCCCGATGCCGTGTGCGTCGTCCGCTGAAGGCGGCTCGTCCTCATCGGCCAAGAGCGTGGCAAACTGACGATGCACCCAGTCTCGGTGCTGATCGAGGGCATTATCGAAAGCGCGGGTGTCGTCGAAACCCATGGACCGGGCCAGTCGCGCGCGCTCCAGCGTTTCGGTCGGCAGGCGGTGGGTCTGCTGGTCGGCGAAGGCCTGCAGGCGGTGCTCGACCCGTCGCAGGAAGATATAAGCGGCGCAAAGACGTCCGCGGACATCCGCGGTGATGTAGCCATTTTGGGCCAGCACGTCGAGGACCGGCATAAGCCGCGGCTCCTGGAGGGCCGGCACCACGCCGCCCCGGATCAGTTGGAAGAACTGGGCAAAGAACTCGACTTCCCGAATCCCCCCGGGACCGAGCTTGACATCGTGGGTCATGCCCTTGCGGCGTACTTCCAGGGCGATCTTGTTCTTCATCTCGCGCAACGATTCGAAAACGCCGTAGTCGAGGTAGCGGCGATAGACAAAGGGGCGCATCATGGCCATCAGGCTGCGGGCGTCGGCGTCATCCCCGGCCACCACCCGGGCCTTGATCCAGGCATAACGCTCCCACTCGCGTCCGTGGGTCTGGTAATAGGTCTCCATGGCGTAGAAGCTCATGGCCAGCGGCCCGCTTTCACCAAAAGGGCGCAGGCCGGTGTCCACCCGGAAAACGAATCCGTCGGCGCGGACCTGGCCCAGGGCCTGGATGAGCCGGCGGGCCAAGCGGGTGAAAAAGTCATCATTGGATATGGACTTGTCGCCGCCGCTGGTATGCCCGCCTTGGGCAAAGGCGAAAATGAGGTCGACATCCGATGAAAAATTGAGCTCGCGGGCCCCGAGCTTGCCCATGCCGATCACCAGCAGCCGCAGCGGGCGGCCGTCCGCCCCCGTCGGTTGGCCGTGCGTTCGTGCCAAAGCCGCATGGAGAACCTCCAGTGCTTTTTTGATGCAGACGTCGGCCAGGTGGGAAAGCTCGCTCAGGATCTCATCCAGCGCGGCCCTCCCGGAAAGGTCGCGCCAGGCGATCCGCAGCATCTCCTGGCGGCGGAAGGCGCGCAGGGCCTGGGCGAGTTCGTCGTCGGTGATGTCGCTGGCGGCGGGCATCAGCCGGTCCAGGCGCCGGGCATAGGCCGGCCGGTCGATGGTGCGGTCCAGATCGCCGCTTTGGAGGATTTCCGTCACCCATGCGGGTGTTTGGGACGCGTGGCGGGCGATAAAGTCGCTGAAGCCGAGCACACGCCGGATTTCAGCCCGGATAGCGGCCTCAGCGGGCAGGGGGAGGCTGTTGTGGCGGGCCGCTGTTTGAAAGGCCTGCCATCGTTGCTCGATATCGCTGTCCAGATGCTTTTCGGACGGGTGCATGGGCGGGGTTTCCCTAAAGGCGCACGTTTGTGTCCGCTACCGGTTCGACCCCGGCGCTCTCAGGGCCGCATATAGCCCCAGTCCACCAGTCGCTGGTAGGCGTGCTGCGCGTGGGGGCCTTGCTGCACGACCTTGAGGTAGGCGATATAAAGCTTGGCGGATTCTTCCTTCCGCTGAGCCCCCTCCCGCGAGAGGCCTTTAAGAAAAAGGAGTTCCGGATTGCCCGGCAACATGCGATCGCAGCGCTCAAAATTGTCGAAGGCCTGGTCGAATTGGCCGATGTTGATCCGGGCGATGCCCATAATCAGCTGAGCCTGCGGCTCCTGGGGGTCGATCCGGCTCGCGTCGCGGGCGTAGCGCGTGGCGTTGGCGAAACGCTCCTGCATATATTGGCATTTGGCCATGAGGATGTGTGCGGCGTAATCCCGGGGCGCCTTTTTTAGCGCGGTCAGGAACTGCTTCTCGGCGGCCGGGTAGCGTTTGCGGGCCATCTCCTTTTCGCCGTTCTGCATGGCCTCGATCGCCCCGGCCATCCGGCGCAGATCCGCCGTGTGGTCCTGGTAGCGTTCACGGTAGATGGGCTTGCCGGTACGATCCGGATAGCGGGTGCGAATGGCCTCGATGGCCGTCCCGTAGCGCTCATCGCTCATGGGGTGCGTGGCGAAGAGCAGTTCGACCGCATTGGCCTTGTGGCGGCTGAGATTGCGCAGCATGTCCATCAGGTCTTCAAAGCCGTCCGGGTTGTAGCCCGCCGCCGCCATATACTGCAAACCCAGGTCGTCGGCTTCACGCTCGTTGTCGCGGCTGTAGGAGGCCAGAAGCGCCCCGGCGCTGAAAGCGCCCACCTGACCCACGAGGTCGCCCAGCCCCGAACCCTGGCCGCCGGCCATGGCCGACGCCCCGCCCACAAGGGTCTGGGTGAGGGCCGCTTTCGACATCTGCCGGGCGGTGTGGCGGGCGTTGACATGGCCCAGTTCATGACCCAGCAGGGAGGCCAGTTCGGCTTCGTTGTCGATTTTGAGAAGGATGCCGCGCGTGGTGGCGATGGTGCCGCCAGGGAAGGCATAGGCGTTGACATAGGTGGCGTTGACCACCTCGAAGCGATAGGGCATCTGGGGCCGGTGGGTGCCCGGCACCAGGCGCTTGCCGGTTTGGGCCACGTAGCGGGCGAGTTTACGATCCTGGACGACGCCGTAGTCGGCAGATATCTGGAAGGGTGAATGCTGGCGGTCCACCGCCAGTTCGTCCTGCTCGGAGACAAGCATGAGTTCGGATTTACCGGTCACCGGATTGGTGGCGCAGCCCGTCATCCACGCGGCGGCAGCCAGCGTAGTGCAGCGGATGAAATCCCGGCGGTTCAGTCCACCGGCGAGAGCCATGCCTTTGGGGGTCCATTTCATGGTAATGTTTTCCTCATTTTGTTGTCGGGCTGTGGGGGCCGCTGGTGATGGTGGCGGGGGGCCCGGGGAATGAACCGAATCGATCCCAATGGTTCAGGCTATAGCGAAAAACGCACGGGGAGTAAACAGGCTACGCCGATACCCACCCGCTGGACGCATATTTACAGCTTGATTATTCGTACCGGATGCGGTTATTATCCCCGTTCCCGTATGGCGCCCCGCGAAGTATGCGTCTGAAAAAGCGGGTCATTCAGGTGGATGCCGGAAGCAGACAAATTTGTCATAAAATTTAGCGTTTGGCGACAAAAATGTCTGATTGCGGTGATCCCATCATCCCCTCCAGAGGGGCTGCCGGCAGTAACCGCTTGATATGGAATCATAAATTAGCATTCCATCTCGTGGCATGCCGATTGCTTTGCCGGTTGAGGGGTGAAACGGCGGCCTACCCGCGCGTGACCGGTTGGACCTTTCCCATCCCTGCATGACGAGGACAGTGATGTCGAAGGCCGATGGCACAGATGCCCAGCGGGCATCCGTGGATTTTTGCCGCCTGCGGGCACCGGAAGGCGCCTGCCAATTCGATAGGGAGGATCAGCGTTTATGTGTCGATTGTTTGCCATTACCAGCCAGGACCCGCTTTCGCCCATGGTGGCGCTTCAGGCCCTGGACGTGATGCGGGAAGGCCACGACGGCTCCGGTGTCGGGCTCTTCCTGCGGGATCTGGGCGGACCCTTCGATGAAATCAAGGATGCCCCGATACTGTCCGGCATCTTCAGTGAGGCCGGCCTGCGCCGGTTGGACACCTATATGATGGACCTGGGCTTCATGACCAAATACAAGCTCTCCATCAAGGTGCCCAAGACCCCGCCGGCGGGGGTGCCGCGCCGGGACATCTATTTGGTGCGTGCCTATGAATACCCCGAGGACTGGGACGGGTTGCCCCAGAGCGAGCTTTATAACCGCCTGCTGGAGACGCGCCTGACCCTGCGGGCCATGGGGGATGAGACCGGTGACATGATCGTCTTCTCGTTCTGGCCGGATGTCATCATGATCAAGGAGATCGGTGACCCCCTGAGTGTGGCCAAACACCTGATGCTCGACCGCAAGGAACTGCAGGCCCGCATCATTATGGCCCAGGGGCGACAGAACACCAACTACGCCATCAATCTTTACGCCTGTCACCCGTTCTTCATCCAGGGCTATTCCACCATGACCAACGGCGAGAACACGGCCTTCATCCCGATTCGGGAATACCTGTCCTCACGCGGATTCCCCGGCTATGTCGGCTACCAGTCCGACTCGGAGGTGTTCACCCACATCCTGCACTTCGCCGTCAACCGCCTGGGTCTGGGGGTCGAGGCCTACAAGCACATCATCACCCCGTTGCAGGAGGCCGATCTGCACGCGCACCCCAACCACCAACTGCTGACGGGTCTTAAGCAAACCTGCCGCAAGCTGATCATCGACGGGCCCAACTGCGTAATCGGCTCGCTGCCCGATCACAGTCTCTTCATGGTCCAGGACCGCAAGAAACTGCGCCCCGGCGTGGTGGGCGGCCGTCCGGGCCGTTACGCGTTTTCCTCGGAGCTTTGCGGCCTGGATGCCGCCATCCCCGAGCGTGACAAGTCACAGGATTTTCAACCCATGCATCTGGACACCGCCATCGTGAACGCGGATCGTCAGGAGGTCAAGATATGCAGCCAGAAGGACCCATTGCACCTTTCTCACTGAGCATCAAGGATCTGCCCTGGCAGATCGCGTGGGACAAGGACAAGTGCACGCTCTGCGGCCGCTGCACGGCCTCCTGCCCGGTGAACGCCATCGAGCTCGGCGTCTTCCGCAAGCGCCAGGTGGCCCCGGCGGTGGGCATTCTCGAGGCCCCCGAGAACCAGTACACGCTCTACTACGGCATCCGCCAGAAAACCGATCCGGCTTACGCCTGCGTGGGCTGCGCCATGTGCAACATGGTCTGCCCGAACGACGCCATCATCCCCATGCACGGGGACGAAATCGACAAGCTGCGCATGCACGGCGACCGCGGCGGCCAGGCCCGGCGGCGCGGCGGGCGGCGCAACGACCCCGGCAGCCTTCTGGACCAGATCAAGTTCATTCGCATATCGATGCTGACCGATCCGGCCCTGGACGCCGGGCGCCACGAGTTCGAGCTTCGGACGCTATTGGGCCGCGTCCTGCCGCCCGAGCAGAACCTCAAGTTCATGGCCGAAAACGGCTGGACGCCGCCGGTCCGCGAGATCTACCCCCTCATGATCGGGGGCATGTCCTTCGGGGCCCTCTCGCCCAACATGTGGGAGGGGCTCCAGATGGGGGTGGCCTACCTGAACGAGGAACTCGGCATGCCCGTACGCATGTGCACCGGCGAGGGCGGCTGCCCGCCACGCCTGCTGCGCTCGCGCTTTCTCAAGTACGTCATTTTGCAGATCGCCAGCGGCTATTTCGGCTGGGACGAGATCATCCACGCCATCCCCGAAATGAAGGAGGACCCCTGCGCGGTGGAGATCAAATACGGCCAGGGGGCCAAGCCCGGCGACGGCGGGCTGCTGATGTGGTACAAGGTCAACAAACTGATCGCCGCCATTCGGGGGGTGCCCGAAGGGGTCAGCCTACCCAGCCCGCCCACCCACCAGACCAAGTATTCCATCGAGGAGTCGGTGGCCAAGATGATCCAGTCCATGTACATGGCCTGGGGCTTCCGGGTGCCGGTCTATCCCAAGATATCGGCCACCACCACCTCCTTGGCCGTGCTGAACAACCTGACCCGCAACCCCTACGCCTCGGCCCTGGCCGTGGACGGCGAGGACGGCGGCACCGGCGCCGCCTACAACGTGTCCATGAACCATATGGGCCACCCCATCGCCAGCAACATCCGCGACTGTTACCTCAATCTGGCCAAGGTCGGCATGCAGAACGAAATCCCGATCATCGCCGGCGGCGGGATCGGCAAGACCGGCAACATGGCGGCCAACGCCGCCGCCCTGATCATGCTGGGGGCCAGCGCCGTGCAGATCGGTAAATACATCATGCAGGCCGCGGCCGGCTGTCTGGGCTCGGAGACCGATCGCTGCAATATCTGCAACATCGGTTTGTGCCCCAAGGGGATCACCTCCCAGGACCCGCGGCTCTATCGGCGTCTGGACGTCGATCAGGTGGCCGAACGGGTGGTGGACGTCTTCCTGGCCTTCGACACCGAACTGCGCAAAATCCTGGCGCCGCTGGGACGATCGACCTCGCTGCCGATCGGGATGTCCGACGCGCTGGGAATCGCCGATAAAAATGCGGCCGAGCGGTTGCAAATCAATTACGTGGTCTAGGTATGCCGTCACCGGCGCGGGCGTTGCCGCGCCGCAGTGGAGAGTTTTCGCATGAGCAGTGAAGCCAATCAGGATCAATCCATCTATCATATCATCAGCGGCCAGCAGAACGGGGAACGGATCGAGTCCCGCGTGCTGGAAGAGAAAATCCAGGAGGCGGTGGCCAGCGGTGAGCGCAACCTGAAAGTCCTGGCCTTCGGCCAGCACGGGATCGGAGGGCGTCTCTGGAAGGCCGAGGACGAGCAAGTGCATGTCCGCATCGAGGGCCCGCCGGGCCAGCGCCTGGGCTCGATGGGCTTTGCCAACACCACCATCGAGGTCCTGGGCCCGGCTTCCGACGACACCGGCTGGCTCAACGCCGGCGCCGAAATCATCGTCCACGGTCACGCCGGCAACGGCACGGCCAACGCCATGGCCCAGGGCCGCGTCCGGGTGGCCGGCAACATTGGCGCCCGCGGCATGACCATGACCAAGAGCAACCCGCGCTTTGCGCCGCCCGAGCTCTGGGTGCTGGGTTCGGTGGGGGACTATTTCGGCGAGTTCATGGCCGGCGGTGTGGCGGTCATCTGCGGCATCGATGCCCAGAATCCCGACAACGTGCTGGGCTATCGCCCTTTTGTCGGCATGGTCAGCGGCAAGGCGTTCTTCCGCGGCCCCCACGGGGGCTACAGCCAGGGCGACGCCAAAATGGTGCCCATCGGTGATGACGACTGGCAATGGCTTCAGGACAACGTCAACATCTTTCTCCAGCGCATCGGGCGCGAAGAGCTGACCGCGGAACTGGCGGACCGCACGCAATGGCAGATGATCACGGCCCGCAGCCCCCACGAGAAGAAAACCCGCCAGACCCGGCCCATGGCGGCCTTTCACCAGGAGGTCTGGGACCAGGAGCTGGGAGGCGGCGGGATCATCGGGGATCTCAGCGACCAGGACCGCAGCCAGGTCCCGTTGGTCGTCACCGGCGAACTGCGCCGCTTCGTTCCGGTCTGGGAAAACCGCAAATACGCCGCTCCCTGCGAGGCCACCTGTCCCAGCGGTATTCCGGTGCACGAGCGCTGGCGGCTGGTGCGCCAGGGGCGAATGGACGAGGCCGTCGACCTGGCGCTGAGTTTCACCCCTTTTCCGGCCACGGTCTGCGGGTATCTGTGCCCGAACCTGTGCATGTCGAGCTGCACGCGGCAATCGGCGTTCATGGCGCCGGTGGACATCCGCGGTCTGGGCCAGGCCAGCATCGAGGCCGGAATGGAAACGCTGCCGCCCTTGAGTGGCCGCAAGGTGGCCGTGGTCGGCGGCGGTCCCGCCGGTATTTCGGTGGCCTGGCAGCTGCGCCGCAGCGGCCACGAAGCCACGGTCTACGACACCTCGGCGATACTGGGAGGCAAGATCGCCTCGGCCATTCCCAGCAGCCGGATCCCCGAGGACGTGGTCTCCGCCGAACTTGAGCGCGTCCGGGAGATCATCCCGCATGTCCACCTGCAGCAGGCCGTCAACCAGGACGATGTGGCCCAGCTGCGCGAAGACTATGATTTTGTCGTTCTGGCCACCGGCGCCCAGAAACCGCGGGTGGTGCCGGTACCCGGCAAGGAGCGCCTGATCACGGCGCTCGATTTTCTGACGGAAGCCAAGGCGGGAAGCGCCCGCGTCGGCAAGCAGGTGGTGATCATCGGTGCCGGCAACGTGGGCTGCGACGTGGCCACCGAAGCCTATCGCCTGGGTGCCGAGGACATCACCCTGATCGATATCCAGGAGCCGCTCTCCTTTGGCAAGGAGCGCGAGGATGCCGAAAAGGTCGGCGCCAAATTCCGCTGGCCCTGCTTCACCCGGGAAATCACGGACAAGGGCGTCGTGCTCACCGACGGCGAGCTGCTGCCGGCGGACACGGTTTTCATTTCGATCGGCGACGCACCCGATTTGAGCTTCGTTCCCGAGAGCGTCACCACGGAGCGGGGCTTCGTGGTGGTCAACGAACACTACCAGACCACGGACGCCAAGGTCTTCGCCATCGGCGATATCGTCAAACCGGGGCTGCTGACCGATGCCATCGGGGCCGGGCGCCAGGCCGCGGCGGCCATCGCCGAGATGCTGGCGGGCCGCCGTCCGGTAAGCGACATCCGCCCGATGATCGACAAGAACCGCATATCGCTTGAGTATTTCGATCCTCGGATTCTGGACTACGAAGATATCGACCATTGCGGTTCACAGTGTTCCTCGTGCGGCGCCTGCCGCGATTGCGGCATCTGTTCGGCCGTCTGTCCTTACAGTGCCATCAGTCGCGAGGAGACGTCCGACGGCGGCTACGAATATGTGGTGGACGCCGAGCGCTGCATCGGGTGCGGATTTTGCGCCGGGGCCTGCCCCTGCGGGATCTGGGATCTGGTGGAGAACACCCCCCTGGTTTGACCGCATGGGCGCGCGATGGCCATGGTTCGATCCGGCCGCTCCCCCCGCCGCGGGGCTTGCGGCCGGATTTCTATTGATAAAACGGTGGGCTTCCACTACTTAGTGTCCATCCCGAAAGGGCATCTTTCGGCCCAGGCCTGCGTTCTCGCAAATTTGAAATCCTCGACGTAGCATAAGCTACGCCTGCGGTTTCAAATTCACTGCGGCCTTGGCCTGAACCGAAACCTACCCTTTCGAAATGAACACAACGTAAGGATTGGTCGCGTCGGCAACGGCCGTCGGACGCATGGGTGAACATAAAATTTCTTCAGGTGATTGATCTCTAATGAACGCGCTACTGGCACTCGAAGACGGGCGGACATTCAAATGCCGTTCCTTTACCGGCCCCGGGGAAGCCCGCGGCGAGGTGGTATTCAACACCAGCATGACCGGCTACCAGGAAGTCCTGACCGATCCTTCCTACAGCGGCCAGCTCGTGACCATGACCTACCCGCTGGTGGGCAACTACGGTATCAACCGCGAAGACATTGAATCCGGAGGCATCCAGGTGGCCGCCTTCCTGATCAAGGAATACCAGCCGTATCACAGCAACTACCGGGCCACCTTCTCCCTGGCCGAATACCTTAAATCCCAGGATATCATCGGCGTGGAGGGCCTGGACACACGCGCCCTGACCCGCCACATCCGCAAGGCCGGCGCCATGCGGGCACTGTTGACCACCCACGATCTGGACCCGGATTCCTGTGTCGCCAAAGCCCGTGCCCTTCCCGGCATGGAGGGCCAGGACCTGGCCAGCACGGTGACCACCGGCGCGCCCTACCGTTGGGCGGGTGATGCGCCCGTGCCGCTGGATGCGGCCGGCGGCGTCGACGCCCTGGACCGCGGCGTCTGGCAGGCACGTAGCCGCCGGCATTCGGTGGTGGCCATGGATTTCGGTATCAAATACAACATCCTGCGCTGTCTGGACCAGGCCGGTTTCGAGGTGGTGGTGGTGCCGGCCGCGACGCCGGCCGATACCATCCGGGCCATGGCACCCAGCGGCATTTTTCTTTCCAACGGGCCGGGCGACCCCGAACCGGTGCGCTACGCCATCGAGACCATCCGCGAACTGATCGACTACCGGCCCATGTTCGGCATCTGCCTCGGGCACCAGCTCATGGGGCTGGCCCTGGGCGGGAGCACCTATAAACTCAAATTCGGTCACCGGGGCGCCAACCAGCCCGTCAAGCACCTGGCCAGCGGACGTATCGAAATCACCTCTCAGAACCACGGGTTTGCCGTTGACATCGATTCCCTCAAAGACAAGGACATCGAGATCACCCACATCAACCTCAATGACAACACCCTGGAGGGGTTTCGCAGTCGCCGCTACCCGCTGTATGCCGTACAGTACCATCCGGAGGCCTCGCCCGGACCCCACGACGCCCGCTATCTATTCGCCGATTTCAACCGGCTGATGGACGAGGCGACCCAATAGCGCAAGCCTCCGATGTCGGGCATCAACGCCCGCAACGGTGACAACCTGAAGCCCTATACAGAGATCAGAATTCATGCCCAAAAGAACGGATATCCGCAAAATCCTCATCATCGGCGCCGGCCCGATCATCATCAGCCAGGCCTGCGAATTCGACTACTCCGGCACCCAGGCCTGCAAGGCGCTCAAGGAAGAAGGCTACGAGGTCGTGCTGGTCAACAGCAATCCGGCCACCATCATGACCGACCCGGAAATGGCCGACCGGACCTATATCGAACCCGTGACCCCGGAAGCCGTGGCACGGATCATCGCTCGCGAGCGCCCCGATGCCCTTCTGCCCACCCTGGGCGGACAGACCGGTCTGAACACCGCCGTGAAGGTGGCCGAACGCGGGGTACTGGAAAAATACGATGTGGAGATGATCGGCGCGACCCTGGCCTCCATCCAGAAGGCCGAGGACCGCGACCTGTTCCGCCAGGCCATGGCCAACATCGACCTGCGCATTCCGAAAAGCGGCATCGCCACCACCATGGAGGAGGCCCGCGATATCGTGGCGCAGATCGGTTTTCCGATCATCATCCGGCCCAGCTTCACCCTGGGCGGCACCGGCGGCGGGGTGGCCTACAACCCCGACGACCTCGAACGCATGGCCAAAGCCGGATTGGATGCGAGCCTGATCACCCAGGTGATGCTGGAGGAATCCGTCCTGGGCTGGAAGGAATACGAGCTTGAGGTAATGCGCGACAAGCACGACAATGTCGTGATCATCTGTTCGATCGAAAACCTGGATCCCATGGGCGTCCACACCGGAGACAGCATTACGGTGGCGCCGGCCCAGACCCTGAGCGACCGCGAATACCAGATCATGCGCAACGCCTCGCTGGCCATCATGCGCGAGATCGGTGTCGACACCGGGGGCTCCAACGTCCAGTTCGCCGTGCATCCCCAAACCGGGGAGATGATCGTGGTGGAGATGAACCCGCGGGTTTCGCGCAGTTCGGCCCTGGCTTCCAAGGCCACCGGTTTCCCGATCGCCAAGATCGCGGCCAAGCTGGCCGTGGGCTATTCCCTGGACGAGATTCCCAACGACATCACCGGGGAGACCCTGGCCTCGTTCGAGCCCACGCTCGATTACTGCGTGGTCAAGATCCCGCGCTGGACGTTCGAAAAGTTTCCGGAGACGCCCGATTTCCTGACCACGGCCATGAAGTCCGTGGGCGAGACCATGTCCATTGGCCGCACGTTCAAGGAGGCGCTGCAAAAAGGCCTGCGCTCGCTGGAGATCGGACGCCACGGCCTGGGGGCCGACGGGCGCGACCCCCAGGACACGGCCGACGATCCTTCCGTCGCCCTCACCCGCGCCGAGATCGAGCACCACCTGGTGACCCCCAACTCCCAGCGGATCTTCTATCTGCGCCATGCCCTCCAGCAGGGGTTTTCGGTCGACGCCATTTACGAACGGACCAGGATCGACCCCTGGTTTCTCTACCAGATCCGGCAAATCGTCGATCTCGAGAGCGAACTGGCCGCCGCCGGTGACGGCCTGGACGATCGGTTGCTCGAAAAAGCCAAGACCTTCGGGTTTTCGGACATGCAGCTGGCCCATCTGACCGGCAGCGACGCGTTGGCCATCCGGGCGCGCCGCCAGGCCATCGGTTTGCGGCCGGTCTACAAATTGGTGGACACTTGCGCGGCCGAGTTCAAGGCGGCCACGCCCTATTTCTATTCCACCTACGAGGAGGAGGACGAGGCCCGCCAGACCGCGGGGCCCAAGGTCATGATCCTGGGCGGCGGACCCAACCGCATCGGGCAGGGGATCGAATTCGACTACTGCTGCGTGCACGCCTCTTTCGCGCTGCGGGAGGAAGGTGTCGAGAGCATCATGGTCAACAGCAACCCCGAAACGGTGAGCACCGATTACGACACCTCGGACAAGCTCTATTTCGAACCCCTGACGCTCGAGGACGTGCTGCACATCGTCGAGACCGAAAAGCCCACGGGGGTGATCGTGCAGTTCGGTGGGCAGACGCCGCTGAACCTGGCTTCGGGTCTTCTGCAGGCCGGGGTCCCTATCCTGGGCACCCATCCCCACAGCATCGACCGGGCCGAGGATCGGGAACAGTTCCAGGCCATGCTCAAGAAGCTCGGCCTGGTGCAGCCCGATAACGGCACGGCCATGGACGTGGCCGAAGCCCTCAAGGTGGCCGAGAGCATCGGCTACCCGGTGATCGTGCGGCCCTCCTATGTTTTAGGGGGGCGCGCCATGAAGATCGTCTACGACCGTGCGGACCTGGAGAATTTCACCCGCCTGGCCATCAGCGCCTCTCCGGGGCATCCGGTGCTGATCGACAAGTTCCTGGAGGACGCCGTGGAGGTCGATGTGGACGCCCTCTGCGATGGGCGGCGCACGCTCATCGGCGGGATCATGGAGCACGTCGAGGAGGCTGGCATCCACTCGGGCGATTCGGCCTGTATCCTGCCGCCGCAATCCATACCCGCGCGGGTGCTGGAGGGAATTACGGTCGCCACCCGGGCCATGGCGGCCGAACTCAACGTGGTGGGACTGATGAACGTCCAATACGCCATCAAGGGGGACCAGGTGTTCGTCCTGGAGGTCAACCCCCGGGCCTCGCGCACGGTGCCCTTCGTGAGCAAGGCCACGGGCGTTCCCCTGGCCAAACTGGCCACCAAGGTCATGCTGGGCCGCAGCCTGGAAGCATTGGGTTTGACCGTTGAAATCATTCCGGGGCACGTGTCGGTCAAAGAGGCGGTTCTGCCTTTCGACCGTTTCCCGTCGGTGGACACCTTGCTGGGACCGGAGATGAAGTCCACTGGCGAGGTCATGGGCATCGATCCGGATTTCGGGTCGGCCTTTGCCAAGGCCCAGCTGGCGGCGCGCCAGCAGCTGCCGGTGGAGGGTACGGTGTTCATCAGCGTCAAAGACCGGGACAAGCCGGCGGTGGCCGACCTGGCGCGACGGTTTGTGGAGCTGGGTTTCGGCATCATGTCCACCCGCGGCACGGTGGATTTTCTCAAGGCCCGCGGAATTCCGGCGGCGTTTGTCTACAAGGTTTCCACCGGCCGCCCGCATGTGGTGGACGCCATCAAGAACCGCGAAATCCAGATGGTGGTCAACACCGGATCGGGGGACGAGACCAAACGTGACGGCTATGAGATCCGCCGGGCGGCGCTCAAATTCAACCTGCCCTACGCCACCACGGTGGCGGGCGCCGTGGCCATGTGCGAGGGGGTGGCCGCCCTCAAGGGCAAGCGCCTTGAAGTCATGTCGCTCCAGGAATACCATCACCAGCTTGCCGCCCAGTCCGGGGCGCAGCGCACCGGCTGAACCGCAACCAGGGGCAAGTCAACCGACCGGGAGAGGACCCGATGATGATTCTTGATGAAAAGCCGCGTGAAGCCTGTGGATTATTCGGGGTTCACGGGCATGCGGATGCGGCCAAGCTCACCTATTTCGGGCTTTACGCCCTTCAGCACCGCGGCCAGGAAAGTGCCGGCATCACCGTCTGCCAGGACAAGAGCATCGTCGGCCACAAGGGGATGGGCCTGGTTTCGGATGTCTTCACCATGAAGCATCTCGGGCAGCTGGCCGGGGCTTCGGCGGTGGGGCATGTGCGCTATTCCACCACCGGAAGCTCGATTCTCACCAATGCCCAGCCTTTTTTCGTGCGCCACCAGAAACGCTCCTACGCCGTGGCGCACAACGGCAACCTGGTGAATGCCCACACGCTCAAGAACGAACTCGAGCAGTCCGGCTCCATTTTTCAGACCACCATGGACAGCGAGGTCTTCCTGCACCTGTTCGTCAAAAACCTGCGCCATGGCTTTGAAGGGGCCTTGATGGAAACCGTCAAGCGTCTCAAGGGGGCCTACTCCTTCGTGCTCCTGACCAGCGAGGGCGAGGTGATCGGCATCAAGGATCCCAACGGGTTCCGACCGCTTTGCCTGGGCAAGCTCAATGGCAGCTATGTCCTGGCTTCGGAGACTTGTGCCCTCGACCTGGTGGAGGCCGAGTTCGTCCGTGAGCTTGACCCGGGCGAAATCGTCATCATCGGCGACGACGGCATCCGGAGTATCCGCACCCAACCCGAAGGGGTCCCGCGCGCATTCTGCATTTTCGAATTCATTTACTTCGCGCGTCCGGACAGCACGATTTTCGGAAAAAACGTCTACCTGACCCGCAAGGCGCATGGCCGCCGCCTGGCCCAGGAGTCCCCGGTGGATGCCGATCTCGTGATGCCCTTCCCGGATTCGGGCACCTATGCGGCCCTGGGCTATGCGGAGGAGGCCGGCCTGCCTTTCGAGATGGGCATGATCCGCAACCACTACGTGGGGCGTACCTTTATCCAGCCCACCCAGAGCATGCGCGACTTCGGCGTGCGCGTGAAACTCAATCCGGTCAAGGATCTGCTGCGCGGCCGAGACATCATTATCATCGAGGATTCGATCATCCGGGGCACCACGGCCAAAACCCGCGTCAAGGCCCTGCGTGAACTGGGGGTCAAACGGGTCCACATGCGGGTCAGCGGGCCGCCCCACCGGCATCCCTGCCACTACGGCATCGATTTTCCCACCGAAGGCGAACTGATCGCGGCCAGTATGTCCGTGGAAAAGCTGGGCCGGCATCTGGGGCTCGATTCCCTGTCCTATCTGAGTCTGCCCGGTCTTCTGGCGTCGACCGGCGTGACGGATCCGAGCAATCATTTTTGCAAGGCCTGTTTCGATGGTTGCTATCCGGTCGATTTTGATGGATCATTGTCCAAAAACTGCATGGAAATGATTTGATCCTGATGAAGGGTCTGCATTTCCCACCAGCACGCGAGGTCATATGCAGGAAACGCGATATCTTAAAGACAGCATCGAGAATATCCAGCGGCTGCTGACCATACCGGCATTGCGCAATTTCGAGACCAGCAACCTGAGCCGCCTGCTGCGTCTCAGCAAGATCCGCGAATACGATAAGGACGAGCAGATCATCCGCGAGGGCGACAACGATCCCTGGCTGTACTTCCTGCTCGACGGCCAGGTGCGCATCGAGAAGGGCGGTATCGAAATCGGGGTCTTCAGCGAGCGGGGCGAGATCTTCGGCGAAATGCGCGTGATCGACAGCCGTGCCCGCTCGGCCACCGCCATCGCCCTGGGACGGGTCGTCTGTCTGGCGGTCAATACGTCCGCCACCGACCGCATGGAGGGCAAGGACGGGCGCGACGAGCAGCTCGATTTCCTGCTGCTGCTCTACCGCATTTTCGCCGAGTTTCTGTCCATCCGGCTGAGGCTGACCAGCGACGAGCTGATCAAGGCCCAGAAAATTCTCAAGACCCTAAAATAGTTTGTTTAAATGGCCCGCAAACGCACGGTGGCGTTCTCCCGCAACGCCGTCAATCTTTTCTTTCACCTGCTGACCCGCTGCAATCTCAACTGTCACCACTGTTACATCAATCCAGCGCAGCACGGCAACCAGACCCTGCCGCTGGAAACCGTCCGCCGGTGGCTGGCCGCGTTCCAGGCCCGCAGCCACGAAACCAACCTGGTGCTCCTGGGCGGGGAGCCCACGCTGCACCCGGATCTGGCGCCCATCATCCACCTGGCCCGCGAGATGGATTTCGGTTCCGTTACGGTGGATACCAACGGCTATCTCTTTAACGACATTCTCGAGCGGGTGACCCCCGCGGATCTGGATTATTTGAGCTTTAGCCTGGACGGGCCCACACCCACCGTCAACGATCCCCTCCGCGGCCAAGGATCCTTCCAGGCCTGCGTTGACGGTATCCGCAAGGCCGTGTCACGCGGCTTCACCACCAGTTTGATCTACACGGTGAGCCGGGCCAATATCGATCACCTCGATCGCATGGGGCCGCTGCTCGAGGATCTGGGGGTCGAGCGTTTTTTTATCCAGGTGATCGGTCTGCGGGGAAAGTCCGCCGGCCCTCCACAGGCATTGGGGGCGGGCTCGACGGGGCAGGTCTCCCGCGAGCAGTGGATGCAGGTCGTGCCCCGGGTGGCCGAACGCATCGCCGATGCGGGCCTCACCGTGGTCTACCCCAAGGTTTTTCTGGCGCCAGGCGAAGCCTTTGCTTGCGCCGGCCGGGTGGCGGAGAATTATTTCGTTTTCCCCAATGGCCGGGTTTACCGCTGTCCGCTGTGCGAGGACTATCCCCTGCACAGCCTGGTGTTCGAAGACGATCAGCTGAGCGCCACGCCGAAGATCAACGAAGCGGACCTATTCGAGCTTGCGATACCCGAAGGCTGTGTCATGAATCGCCTTGTGCAGCCCGGCAATATCGACTACGGACCGGACGGCCAACCCCTGTATCCGATCGCCTGCTGCCTGCTCAAAGAGGAGGTGCGCCGCACATGACGACGGGGACGATCCGGCAGCAGCTGGTGGTGCTTCTCGAGGCGGGCGCATGGGATGTGCGGGGTCTTTCCCAGGCGCTGGGGATTGCGGAACGGGAGGTGATCGCTCACCTGCCCCATGTCAAGCGCAGTCTGGAGGGCAGCGGGGCGCAACTCGTTATTCAGCCGGCTGTCTGTCGGTCCTGCGGCTTCACCTTCAAGGGTCGCGGGCGCTTCACCCGGCCCGGGCGATGCCCGCGATGCCGTCGGACGCACATCGCCCCCCCGGCGTTTCATGTGGCCTGATCCCTACTTCCGGTACCATTCCCCGCTGGGTTTCTGGAGCCACTCGCCGGCGCCGGCGACCTGGGCGCGTTTGGCGGCCGCGCGCTGGCCCACCTGCTTCACGCTGCCGCCGGTTTTGGCGGCGATGGCCTGGTAGACTTTCTTTCGGTCATTGTTCTCGGCTTTGACCAGGTCGGCCGCGCCGCCGCCCTTGCCGCGGATTTCGAGATATCCCTGGTTGTTCTCCCCGACGATCCCCTGGGATTTGAGTTTGAGAATTTCGGGCGCCCGGGCCGCCATGCGTTCTTTCACGCTGGCGGCCTGGACCGCAGCGGGAATCGACAGAAAGGTTAAGGCCATAAACATGACCAGCCCGCCGATGAATTTACGCTTAAGTGCCGTCATCGTGTTCGTCTCCTCCCTGATCATTCCGGGGTCGTATTTTCCTGTTCCTGGCGCAGGGCCTCTTCCTGTTCGAAAAGGTCGCCGAAATAATCGTCGATTTCCCGATCGATCTTCACGTTCACGTCGATGGTGATGTGAATCGGCTTGACCTCGACGGGGGCGACCTCGACACGGTGCTGGGTGCAGGCGGCGCCGGTGCCGGCCAGCAGGGCGACCGTCAGCAAAAGCCATTTTGTGCGCATACGGATCTCCGTTCGGTTAGGAGAAAAGATTCAGCAGGTCTTTGTACTCCAGTAGACGATTGAGGGGCAGTGAAAAGTTGACATCGAGTTTGATTTCCTCGAATCGGGACCCCGGGCTTGCGGGGTCCGCCGGGACAAAACCGCCGGCTTGGGTATCGTAAATAAAGGGCAGCGGGTTGGTCGGCCGACCGCTGAGCTGCAGTTTGAGGCTTAGCAGGTCTTCCCGGGGTTTGGTGGCCAAGCTCAGTTTGACCCATTCGTAATCATATTCTTTAAGGGCCTGTCTGGCAAGCTCCAGCTGGTTGTACTGGGCGGTGCCGGGGGGGATTCCGGCGGTCAGCATGTCGGTGCCCCG
>JASJCV010000019.1 GCA_030065275.1 Desulfobacterales bacterium
CAACAGCGACGGCACCATCTCATTCGAGGAGTTCAGTGCATCCCAGATGGAAATGTTACGTGCCGGGTTCGACATGATCGACACGAACAAGGATGGCAAGATCAACGAGGATGAGTGGAATACATTTTTGAAAGTGCATGGCGTCAGCCCTAAAAGTTGATTTTAGACGGCGATACGGATCGATTGAACCGTATCGCCTCACTTAATAAACTTTGTTATTTCGGGAGTATTACAATGATGATTAGCGGAAACAGTCATACAGGGAATAATAATATTAAGATAGGTAAGCGTTTTAAGGTCTACTACGACAACAAGCCTCACACCGCCGCAGATGCCCAAAAAAGAGTCTGTCTGGAGTTGAAGTCGACTGGACAAATAATACGGCTAAACGAAGCGGAAGCTTTTGATCTGATGTCTGAGTTGGCGCGGGCAATGAAGTGGGGATATGATCGTCGTTTTCACTAAAATGGTCTTAAATTATGAAAATAAGTGTTTTTAAAAATATTAATGTTTTATTCTTGATAAATTCACTAAATAGTAAACTTTTAATTCTCAAAATAAAAAACATTACATCTTTTCTTCCTTTTCTTTCGATAAACCATCGATGTAGTTTCTTAATTTTTCAAGGCTAAAGACCAGTACGGCTTTGACTGACTGGTCTTTGGCGAAACGATCATCAGCGCCACTGCCTCCCACGATGATTGGCATTTTGTTATCCACGAGGCGACGTATTTTCCTGAATTCCTGAAGGGTCTTGTGCAGGTTGAGCTGGTGACTGAGACTCAATGCAAGCGCGCTCGCGTTGGTTTTTTTAACGGCATAGGCGATCTCCTCGGCCGGTAGGTTGGGGCCAAAATAACAAGGCTGCCATCCCGCCTCCGCAGCCACCAAGGCGGTGGCCAGCGCACCGAATTCATGCCAATGCCCCGTTGGTGTGGCCGTGACAATCCGCGGGGCGGATGCAGACGGCTCGACGGTACGCAGCATATCCCATAAAGTCGCGCGTACGATGACCGAGGCCATGTGCTCGTTGATAATCTTCATCCGTCCGCTTTGCCAAAGCGAACCGATCTCCACAAACAAAGGCACGATGATGCGGTGCAGAAATGCCTGGCGCGGTAGCGCCACGGCGGCATCGTTGAGCACTTTTTCCAGCGCAAGCGCGTCCAACTTGACGACGTGGGACAGGGCTTGTCTCACGATCACGCGGCAGTCTTCATCCACCTCAGCCCCATTCTCGGTTTGTGCTTCGCCTGTCGTTCGATCGGCGGAGGCGGGCCTGGACAGATGGTCGTCCTGAACGATCTTCGAGAGTTCACTGTCACTGAGCCGGGCCACAGAGGATATCGTATGGCCGCCTTCCACCGCCTTCTTGAGCAATGCCAGGCGTTCGATATCCCGATCCGAATACAACCTTCGATTGGTTTGCGATCGGGCCGGTTTTACGGCGCCGTAGCGTTCTTCCCAACTCCTTATGTTGTGCGCTTTGAGCCCCGTACGCGACGCCACATATTTTATGGGGTGGTATTGAGAAACTTTCATGTTTTTATTTTACGCTGGGATGTTGATATTGTCAATACAGTGTTTAAAATTTGTTTAAATAAATTTTAGCACACAGAATAAAGACATAAACCAAAACAATATTACCCATGAGGTGATTAAATGGATATTGACAACATCAACAATCCGAGTACGGACAATAGTGCCGATCCAATTGCTCCGACGCGAACCGATACCGATGTTGTGGCCATCCTGCCCGTTCGCGGTCTGGTCGCTTTTCCACATATGACGCTACCCTTTATGGTGTCGCTGGAATCATCCCAACTCATCGAGGACGCCGTTAACGCGGATGGACGGATCGGCCTGATCACGGTCAAGGACAACGAAGCCGAAGATCCTGCCCCGGATCAGCTTTACGGCGTTGGTACCCTGGCTAAAATCATGCACGCCAAGAAAAACGGAGACGGCATTTGGGTGGTCCTGCTGAACGCCATGGATCGTTTCCACATTGCCTCCTGGGAAACCAGCGGCCCCTACCTGCGCGCGGCCATCGTGCGCGCACCGGACGTCGTCGAGGCGGACCTCGAGACCGAGGCCTTGCGGGATCACCTGCAACGAACTTTCCGGGAAGTATTGGCGATGCTGCCGGATGCCTCCGAAGAGATGGGCAAGGCGGTCGCACGGATTGACGATCCCCTCCAGCTGGCCTACGCGGCGGCGTTCAATATGAAGATGGCGACGGCGACCCGTCAGAACCTTCTGGAAATGGAGGGTGTGAATGCCAAGCTGCGAAAATTGCTCGAGCTGCTTTCCCGCGAAAAAGAAATGCTGAATATCGGTCACAAGATCCAGAATGAAGTGCAGGAGAAAATGACCAAGTCCAAACGGGACTACTATCTGCGGCAGCAGCTGGACGCCATTAAAAAGGAACTTGGTGAAGACGATGAGGAAGCCTCGGAGGCTGATGACTATGCCCGGCGCCTCGACGAGGCCGGGCTTCCGGATGAAGCCCGCAAAGAGGCCCAGCGTGAGCTCGAGCGATTTCAGGCCATGTCGCCGCAGGCGGCCGAATACGCGATGATCAAGAACTACCTCGACTGGCTCATCGACCTTCCCTGGTCCCGCGTCAGCGAGGATAATACCGATATCGCCGCCGCCCGAGGTGTCCTCGAGGATGACCACTATGGGCTCGAGGAGATCAAGGAGCGGCTGATCGAATACCTGGCCGTGCGGCGCCTGATGAACAACCGCGAGGAGGCGCCCGACACTTCGGATGACCAGCCGGCCATGGGCGTTATCCTCTGCCTCGCAGGACCGCCGGGTGTCGGCAAGACCAGTCTGGGTAGAAGCGTCGCCCGCGCCCTGGGAAGGTCGTTCACACGCATGAGTCTGGGCGGCGTACGGGACGAAGCGGAAATTCGCGGCCACCGCCGCACTTACATCGGCGCGATGCCCGGGCGCATCATCCAGGCCATCAAGCGTGCGGGAACGCGCAACCCCGTTTTCATGCTGGATGAAATCGACAAGGTCGGTCAGGACTGGCGCGGCGATCCCAGCAGCGCGCTTCTGGAGGTGCTCGATCCCGCCCAGAACGGCGCTTTCCGGGACCACTACCTGGACGTGGATTTCGATCTCAGTGAGGTGATTTTCATCGCCACGGCCAACCAGCTCGACACTATCCCGGGGCCGCTGCGCGACCGCATGGAAGTCATCACGCTGGATGGCTACACCGAGCTCGAAAAACTGCAGATCGCCAAAAGGCACCTGATACCACGTCAACTCGCAGCCCATCGCCTGCGTGAGGAAGAGATCACGTTCATCGACGATGCGATTCAGAAAATCATTCAGGACTACACCCGCGAGGCCGGCGTGCGCAATCTGGAACGGCACATCGCCGCCGTCTGCCGCAAAGGCATCGTGCAGCTCAGCGAAAAAGGCTGGCCGCACGTGGTGATCACTTCAAAAACGGTGCGGAGCTACCTGAAGAAAGAGCGTTTCGAAGCGGAAGTCTCGGGCGCCATCGATATGCCCGGCATCGCCACCGGACTCGCGGTAACTTCCGTGGGCGGTGACATCCTCTACATCGAGGCCACGCGGATGCCCGGCTCCGGTCGCATGAACCTGACGGGGCAGTTGGGCGACGTCATGCGCGAAAGCGCTCAAATCGCCTACGCCTATGTGCGCTCCCGGGCCGAGGCGCTGCACATCGACCCGCAAACGTTCGCCACGACCGATGTCCACCTGCATGTGCCGGCGGGGGCCCTGCCCAAGGACGGCCCTTCGGCCGGCGTTGCCATGGTGATGGCGCTGGTCAGCCTATTCTCCGGCCGGCCGGTGCGCAGCGATGTGGGCATCACCGGCGAGATCACACTGCGCGGGCGCGTACTTCCGGTGGGGGGGATCAAAATGAAGCTCATGGCCGCCCATCGGGCCGGGCTGAAAACAGTGATCCTGCCGACACGCAACCGTTCGGATCTCGATGATCTTCCGGCCGAGGTCCTCGATGGACTGGAGGTAATCACTGCCGACCGAGTCGACGAAGTCATTCCGACGGTGCTCGGTGTGGAACCATTGCGAGGGGGCGGGACGACGGCAAGGACCTGTCCTCCCCCGGCGCGCGGCGGTGACGCCGACAGCCGGCGGGTGCCGCTGACATGCAAGGGGTCCGGTCGGGCGGTAGGTGATTGATCCCTGCGGCGCTTGCGGACAATGAAACTCGAGCGGCCAGGCCGTGGTCTGGCCGCTCGCAGTGAGACCGTCATTTACAAGGCGATAACGCAAATTTTCAATATTTGTATAGAAAGGTAACATCATGAAGAAACAGCATCGCTTCTCAATCTGGTATGCGCTGCTAGGGGTCTGGCTGGTCTTGCTGTTGCACAACATCATTGCCTCGGCATTTCTCGTTAAGACCATCCCCTACAGCGAGTTCACGCAACTGCTCGAAAGCGGGAAAGTGTCTGAAATCGCGATCTCCGAAAACGATATTCAGGGCAAATATCTGTCCACCGAAGCCGGGACCGAGAAAGAAATGTTGTTCCGGACGGTGAGAGTCGACCCGGAGCTCTCAGAGCTTCTGGAGGCCAACAACGTAAAATACTCCGGAAGGATTCAGTCGAACTTCCTGGGAACGATCATGTCCTGGGTGATTCCGATTGCACTCTTCTTCGGCATATGGATCTTTATGATGCGACGCTTCCAGAACCAGTCGGGTTTCATGCAACTCGGCAAGAACAAGGCCAAGATCTATATGGATGACGACGTGGGTGTGCGTTTTGCGGATGCTGCCGGGGTGGACGAATCCAAACAGGAACTCGAGGAGGTGACCGCATTCCTGAAGGAGCCCGAACGCTACACGCGGGTCGGGGGCCAAATCCCGCGGGGCATTCTTCTGGTGGGGCCTCCGGGCACGGGCAAGACGCTGCTGGCCAAGGCCGTGGCCGGTGAAAGCGGGGTGCCGTTCTTTAGCCTCAGCGGCTCCGAGTTTGTGGAGATGTTCGTGGGGCTGGGAGCCGCCCGCGTACGCGACCTGTTCAAGCAGGCCAAGGAAAAGGCACCCTGCATCATATTTATCGACGAGCTCGACGCCCTGGGCAAAGCGCGCGGTGTGGGGATGACCGGTGGCCACGATGAGCGCGAGCAGACCCTCAACCAGCTCCTCGTGGAGCTCGACGGCTTCGATCCCAACGTGGGCGTCATCTTGATGGCCGCCACCAACCGGCCGGAGATATTGGACCCGGCCCTTCTTCGACCCGGGCGCTTCGATCGCCAGGTACTGGTCGATCGCCCCGACAAGGTCGGGCGCGCGGATATTCTTAGGATCTACCTATCCAAGGTGGAGACCGAAAATGATATAGATCCGGAGAAGATCGCCGGGATGACGGCCGGCATGGTGGGCGCCGACCTGGCCAACCTGGTCAACGAAGCGGCGCTGCTGGCTGTAAGGCGCGATAAAGGCACCATCGGCATGGCCGAGATTGAGGAAGCGGTCGAGCGTCTGGTGGCGGGTCTTGAAAAGAAAAACCGCCTGATCAATCCGGCAGAGAAGAAAATCGTGGCCTACCACGAACTGGGGCATGGCCTTGTGGCCATGGCGCTGCCCGGCACCGACCCTGTGCAGAAAATCTCCATCATTCCCCGGGGCATCGCCGCGTTGGGGTACACCATGCAGGTGCCCATCGAAGATCGTTTCCTGATGCGCCAGACCGAGCTGGAGAACCGGATTGCGACCCTGCTCGGCGGAAGGGCCGCGGAAGAGCTGATCTTCAACGATGTTTCCACTGGCGCGCACAACGACCTCTCGCGGGCCACGGACATCGCCCGCAGCATGGTGAGAGAATACGGCATGAGTTCGCGCCTCGGTAACGTCTACTTCGCGGCCCCGCGGCAGATGCAGTTTCTGGGCGCAACACCGGAGGCCGGCCGCGAATACAGCGACGAGACAGCGCAGATCATTGACGAGGAAGTTCGCCGCATCATTGACGACCAGTACGCCCTGGCGCTGCGGATTCTCAAGGCCAACCGCAGGCTTCTGGACGAAACCGCGAAAACGCTGCTGGAAGACGAAGTCATCGAGGGCGATAAACTCGAGCGGCTGGCATCGTCCGTCCGGGTGACCGGAAACGTCGACGAGACGGCCGACCTGGGCCCCCGTGCTGCGGCGGCCTAACAGGTGAGCTTGAAACCGGCGGCAGGGGCATGCCCCTGCCGTTTTTTTTTGCGCCACGGCCGTCGCATGTCCTGCGCTCCACCGGCAAAGGCGCCGGCCGGGTGTTTTCAACCCAGATTCTCGCCCGCCTTCAGAAAGTCCTGGAAGCCGGCCACATCGCTGCCGGCCCGTTCGAGCCGCCGTACCCCTTCCTCCAGGGTCTCCAGATCGGCGGCAATCGAGAGCCGTAGAAAATGCAGGCCCTCCGCGCCGATGGCCCCGAATGAGCGCCGGTCCATCACGGCCAGGTGGTGCCGGTAGAGCGCAAACATCTGAAACAGGGTGGCCGGCGACGTTTGGACGCGAACCGCCGCGGGCAGCTTCGCGTAAGCCTCCAGCGCCCCCAGTCGTTCGCACAGCCCGGCGACATTGGGAAAGAGATAGAAGGCCCCGCCCGGTTTCCGGCAGGTCACGCCGTCGATGGCATTGAGCTGCGCCAGGATCACGTCCCGCCGGGCCTCGAAGGTGCGGGCCATTTCAGCCATCCAGGGGCCGGATCGGGGATTTTCGAGGGCCTCACGCCCACCCTCCTGGTTGTAGGGGGGGATGCAGGAGAAATAATTGATGTTGAGGTTTTTGAAGGCCGCCGCCTCTTCGGCGGTGGGCAGAACGGCGTAGCCGATTCGCCCCCCGGTCCAGGCGAACGATTTGGAGAGACCGCTGCTGATAATCGTGCGGGTTTCCATGCCGGGCACCGAGGCGATCGAAAAATGGGCCTGGCCGTCGAAGACGATGTTTTCGTAGATCTCGTCCGAATAGACCCGGACATCCGGCGGACACATCGCCAGAATCACCCCGGCCACGGCCTGAAGCTGGTCCGGCGTGGCGACCCCCCCGGTGGGGTTGGAGGGAAAGTTCAGGATGATCAATTTGGTGCGCGGCGTGATCAGGGCGGCCAGTTCATCGGCTGTGACGGTAAAGCCGTTGGCCTCGCGCAGATGCAGGGGTACGGGCACCGCGTCCACGTAGCGGATAAAGGATTCGTAAATCGGAAACCCCGGGCTGGGGTAGATGATCTCGTCCCCCGGATCGCAGTAGATCTGCTGGGCGAAGCCGATGGAAGGCTTTCCGCCCGGAAAGACGCAAACCCGGTCGGCGGAGACGTCCAGTCCGCGGGTGGCGGTCACCTGCCGGGCGATGGACTGGCGGAACGGGAGAATGCCCTGGGGGTCGCAATAGTGGGTATTGTCCGCCTCGATCTGGCGAATGACCTCATCCTTGACCCAACGCGGCGCGCTGAAGTCCGGCTCGCCCAGGTTGAGTTTGACCACTTGATGGCCCCGGGATTCCAGCCCGGCGATATGGGGCCCGATCTTGAAAGCGTTTTCGGTTCCGATCGTGGATGCACGTTCAGCAAAGAGGGCCATCAGATCCGTCCTTTCCTCGGGGCGCGTTTCAAGGCCCGCGATTATGGCACGCGGACCCTCAAAGATCAATCTGCGCCCGGTTGGGGGCGGCGGCGCGGGAGTTGATGTTTTGCCGTCCTTGGGATACGGTGGCGACCTCTCTGGGCGACAAACGCTCAACATGCCTTGCCGAAAGGTTCGACCATGGAAATGGAATCCATCGCCCGGCAGTCCAAGGCGGCGGCCATCCAGCTCGCGGCGGCCGGCACCGATGCCAAGAACCGGGCCCTGGCCAATATCGCCCGGGCATTGGAGTCGCAGACCGCGGCCATTCAGGCTGCCAATCAGGCCGACCTGGAACGCGCCGCTCGGGAGCAGCTGGCCGCTCCACTCCTGAAACGGCTGCGTTTCGATGCGGCCAAGATCGCCGAGGCCTGCGCGGGGCTTCGGAGTTTGATCGATCTGGACGATCCGGTGGGCGCCACCCTTGGCGCCACCGCGCTGGACGACAGCCTGACCCTCTACCGCGTCAGCCGACCGATCGGCGTCATCGGCGTGATTTTCGAGTCGCGCCCGGACGCGCTGGTGCAGATTTCCTCCCTGTGCCTCAAAAGCGGCAATGCCGTGCTGCTCAAGGGCGGGAGCGAGGCCGCCGGAACCAATCGCATCCTGGCCGAGATCATCGACCAGGCCGGCCGGGAGGCCGGCATACCCGATGGATGGCTCCACCTGATGGAGACCCGCGCCGATGTGGCCGCCCTGCTGGAAATGGACGCCTTTATCGACTTGATCATCCCCCGGGGCAGCAACGATTTCGTGCGCCACATCATGGACAACACCCGCATCCCGGTGCTGGGGCACGCGGACGGGATCTGCCACGTCTACCTCGACCGGTCGGCCGACCCGGAAATGGCCCGGCGTATCGCGGTGGACAGCAAGACCCAGTACGTGGCGGTCTGCAATGCCGCCGAAACGCTTCTGGTGCATGCCGCCGTGGCCGGCCCGCTTCTGCCGGCCCTGAAAGCCGACCTGGAGGCGCGGGGCGTCGACATCCGCGGCTGCCCGCGAACGGCGGACATCATACCGGTGGCGCCGGCCACCGAGGCGGACTGGCACACCGAGTACCTGGATCTCGTGGTGTCGGTCCGGGTGGTGGACAGCCTGGATGCGGCCATCGCGCACATCAACCGCTACGGGTCGGGCCACACCGACGTGATCGTGACCGCCGACCGGGAGCGGGCCCTGCGCTTCATGGACCGCGTGGACACCGCCGACGTCTTCGTCAACTGCAGCAGTCGCTTCAGCGACGGGTTCCGCTTCGGTCTGGGGGCCGAGGTGGGCATCAGCACCAACAAGATCCACGCCCGGGGTCCGGTGGGGCTTGAGGGGCTATTGATCTACCAGTGGCGCCTGGTGGGCGACGGCCAGATCGTGGCCGACTACAGCGGCCCCGAGGGCAGGGCCTTCAAGCATGAGCGGTTGGACAAGGATTTCGAGATCTGAGCAGTGGGCGGTAGTACATGGTCTATACTTATAGCTAAAGTCTCCCCAGATGCCTTAAAACCCGTTTAATTTCAAGCGATCAGACGTTATATCGCTATCGATTGTTCATTTTCTTTCACGTTGAAAGACAAGATGGTTTCGTAAAAAGTCATGTTCCAGACGGTTTCGTAAAAAGTTCGAGATCAAGGCTTGCGAATCTCGAGGAATGAAGCGTACTTATGGTACGCTGCAATGACGAGAGATGAAGCGTAACGCCGATATCGGACTTTTTACGAGACCGTCAAGAAAACGAACCAAAAGAAAACGCCTGTGCCCCGCTTTATCCTGCGCGTCGCCAAACCGGTCAATTACGCGGCGCCTCATGCCGCCATGCGGTGTTGCCCAATTTGCTCGGGTGCTCACAATCCGACGATTGCTGCGCGTCTCGCTTTATTGGGCGCCTTGCCTGACAGCAAGATGCTTGCTTCATAAACCGGTTTATTCGAACGGGTCTCGCGGAAACTCGCTTCGCTCAGACAGTCCGCGAGCCTTATCCGTTCAATTCAACGATGCTCGGCGCGGGGCAAAGGGAATTAAACTCGCAACCCAGGCCTCATCCAGGCCTTGTGTGCGTGACTATGATCACGCCAAAATATATTTTTCTTGATTCAAAACGGAGGGCATCTGAACACAGGGGTTTTTAGGGGTTGATCCTAAAATAGGATTTTGTTTTCAGCGCAAGGCGGCCGTGAGAATCGAGCCGGAGGAATACTTCGGTATTTCGAGGATTCGATTCGAACGCCCAACACAGCGCTGGGGGCAAAAGACAAGTTAGGAACAGGCCCTATAGACTGCCGGTGTTTTTTTTGGCCTGATCGATCAGGTCGATCAGACTGGTGAGTTTTTCGGGCGGGCGGTGTCGGCCTAATGCCTCGAATTCTTCCCGGGTGAGGCAGGCGGACAGATGACCGGCCACATCGAAACGCTGCCACCAGCAGTCCAGGATCTTGAAGCAGGGCTTGGCATCCTTTTCCGCCTGACGGCAATAGCCGAAGGTGACCGGGCCGCCCAACCGGGGGCAGCGCATTTCAAGCTCGTCGAAGAACAAGATAAAATCCAGAATTCAGAAGTCAGAAATCAGGATCCAGAATCCAGAAGTCGGAAGCCAGGAGAAACAGGGAAGCCATCCTATTATTCTGACTTCTGAATTCTGTCTCCTGACGCCTATCCCTTTTCTGTCGCCTGACTTCTCTCCCTTTTTATTTTTCACTCCTGAGGTTTTCGGGCTTGGGAAAATCCGCAAACACCTCCTGGGACTGCTGCATTTCCTCGTCCAGCATGCAGACATCCGTCAGCGCGCCCTCGAAGTATTTGTCGTAGGCGGCAAGGTCAAGCAGCCCGTGGCCGCTGAAGCTGACCGCAATGGTTTTTTCCTTGCCCTCCTCCCGCGCTTGGCGGGCTTCCTTGACCACCTGGGCCAGGGCGTTGGTCGTCTCGGGGGCGGGAATGAACCCTTCGCTGCGGGCCCACAGGACGCCGGCTTCATAAGCTTCGATTTGGTGTACCGACCGCGGCTCGAGCAGTCCTTCGGCCGCCAGCTGGCTGACCGTCGGTGCCATGCCGTGATAGCGCAGGCCGCCGGCATGAATCGGCGGCGGCACGAAGGCGTGCCCCAGGCTGTGCATGGGCAGAAGCGGCGTGTAGCCGGCTGTATCACCGTGATCGTAGACAAACGGCGCGCGGGTCAGGGTGGGGCAGGCGGCCGGTTCGACCGGATGAATGGCGATGTCGCGCCCGTTGATCTTATCGCGCACGTAAGGAAAGGCCAGGCCGGCGAAATTGCTACCCCCGCCGGCGCACCCTACGATCACGTCCGGGTTTTCGCCGATCAGGGCAAACTGCTTCCGGGCTTCCAGGCCGATGATGGTCTGGTGCAGCATGACGTGATTGAGCACGCTGCCCAGGGAATAACGTGTCTTGCCGCTGGTGTCGGACACGGCCGCTTCGATGGCTTCGCTGATGGCGATGCCCAGACTGCCCGGGGTCTGAGGGTCTTTTTCCAGCGCGTTGCGGCCGGCCTGGGTTTCTGTGCTGGGGCTGGCCACGCATGTTCCGCCCCAAGCCTGCATCATGGCCTTGCGGTAGGGTTTCTGGTCGAAACTGATCCGGACCATATAAACCTTGCATTCCAGGCCGAACTGCGAACAGGCAAAGGACAGGGCGCTGCCCCACTGGCCGGCGCCGGTTTCGGTGGTCATGCGCTCGATGCCGAATGCTTTGTTGTAGTAGGCCTGGGGAACGGCCGTGTTCGGCTTATGGCTGCCGGGCGGGCTGCCGCCCTCGTATTTGTAGTAGATTTTGGCGGGGGTCTTCAACGCCTTTTCCAAAGACCGGGCGCGCATCAGAGGGGAGGGGCGCCAGAGGCTCAACACGTCCAGTACCGGCTCGGGAATGTCGATCCAGCGGTCCGTACTCATCTCCTGCTCGATCAGGTTCATCGGAAAAACCGGCGCCAGATCCTCGGGGGCCACCGGCGAGCCGTCCGGCCTGAGCGGGGGATTGAGCGGAATATCCGCCAGGATGTTGTACCATTGCCGGGGAATCTCCCAGGTTGGCAGGTCGACCTTGCGATCAGGCATGAACGAATCTCCTTGCTTGAGGGAAAACGGGACGGTCTTAAATGGTTGCCCCCCGTTTGTCAAGGCGATGGTCGGGCACGGCCCCTAACCTTTTGAAACGGCATTGAATGTGATACGACAACCCTATTCGGACCGCCATGATCCGCTGTTTCGTATCCGAACGCTCAGGCTCGAGCATGAAGGCAGGAACCATGAAACGGATTCGATTCTTTCCTGCGGTGGCGCTGGTTTTCGTCCTCTTGACCAGCGCCCCGCCCCTATGCGCCCAGGACACCCTTAAAATTGTCTACAACGCGGGAGTCGCCCCGCTCAAATTCGAGGACGCCCAAGGTCAGCCCCAGGGGCTGTTTCCTGAACTGTGGCGCCAGTGGAGTCGCAAAACCGGCCGCTCGATCGAATTCGTCCGGGTGGCGTCCTTCGAGGAATCCCTCGCCCTGGTGCGCAGCGGAAGAGCCGATTTGCATGCCGGTCTGTTCAAGACACCCGCGCGGGAGCGCTTCCTGGCTTACTCCGAGCCGCTCCTGACGCTCGACTATCATATCTTTACGCATCCCAGCATCCAGCCCCTCGACAATCTGGACCAGGCGGCCGGTCTCATCATCGGCATGGTCCGGGGGGGTTACACCGAGGAACTCGTGCGGGCCAAGGTTCCCTCGCCCCATATCGCCTTTTTCAGCAGTAACGCCGACCTATTCAAAGCCGCCCTCAAGGGGGAGGTCAAGGCCTTCGTGGCCACCAAAATCAGCCTGCTTTACTTCCTGAGCGAGCAGCGGCTGGCCAATATTTTCGGTTTCAAGCGACAAAAGCCCCTCTTTACCCAGACCTACTTCACAGCCACCACCACGGCCAATGCGAACCTGATTGCGGTTGTCAACCGGGGCCTGCAGGCCATCCGTCCGGACGAACGCCGCAGCATGGAAAAGAAATGGATTGCGCGCCGGGCCAAGACCATTCCCACGGATTTCGCCCTGAAGCTCACCCCGGACGAGTCCGCCTATCTGGCCCGCACCGAGACGATCAAGGTCCACAATGAAGCCGACGGGGCCCCGTTCAACTTCAACCGCAATGGCGCTCCCCAGGGCTATTCGATCGAATTCATCGAGCTGGTGGCGGCCAAGACCGGGCTGGAGATCGAATTCGTATCCGGCCCCACCTGGGACGAATTTCTCACTCAAATGAAAACCGGTGAGCTGGACGTCATGCTCAACATCGCCATGACGTCGGAACGGCAGGCCTTTCTGACCTTTACGCCACCCTATCTGCAGATGATCCAGGCGCTCTACACCCGGGACGACTTCCCCGCGGTGGAACGCATCGAAGATCTTTTCGGCCGGCGCATGGCCGTGCCCCGCGGATTTTTCCTCGAGGAGTTGCTCCGGGAACGCTATCCCCGGATCGAGGTGCTGGAAGTCAAGAACACCACCGACGCCATCCTGGCGGTTTCCACCGGCAAGGCCGACGCCCTTTTCGACCTGATGCCGGTGGTCAGCCATCTCATGAGCCAGCTCCAGGTCACCAACCTGAAGGTCGGCGGCGACCTGGGCATTGCCGGGGGCAAGCCCATCCCCCTCCATATGGCCACCCGCAGCGAGGACGCCGTGCTGGCCCGGATCCTCACCAAGGGTATGGGGATGATTGCCGATGGCGAGCGGCGCGAACTCCACGCCCGCTGGATCGCGCCTCGCGAGGCGCGTACGAAAGCCGCCGATCTGACGGAAACCGAAAAAAAATGGCTGCGGGCGCACGAGACGATTCGTCTGGGGGTCGACCCCACCTGGCCGCCCTTCGAACAGCGCGATTCCAGCGGGGCCTATGCCGGCATCACCTCGGATTATATCCGCTTGTTGAACCAGCGCCTGGGCACCCGGATGGCGCCCGCCATGGGGCTTACCTGGGCCCAGGTGATGGAGAAGGCCCGCCGGCGCGAGCTGGACGTGGTGCCCTGCATATCGCCCACGCCCGAGCGGGCCGAGTTCCTCCTTTTCACCAAACCGTATCTCAGTTTTCAGATGGTGATCGTGACCCAAAGGGAGGCCCCCTTCATCAGCGGCCTGGCGGACCTGAACCAAAAGGCGGTGGGGGTCGTCGACGGCTACATCAGCCACGAGTCGATCGGGCGCGACTATCCGGACATCGATCTCAAGACCTATGCCAACGTGGAGGCAGGGCTCAAGGCCTTGAACCGGGGCCAGATTGATGCTTTCGTGGACAACCTGGCCTCGATCACCTTCATCACCAAACGGCTGGGTCTGGATGCGCTCAAGGTGGCCTCGACCACTGAATACAACTTCGATCTTACCATGGGGGTGCGGCAGGACTGGCCCGAGCTGGTGGCGATTCTGGAGAAGGGCTTTGAGACCATCGGCAAGAACGAGCGGGCCCAGATTCACGACCGTTGGGTCAACGTGATCATCGAGCGGGCCGTGGATTGGGGGTTTGTGTGGCGGATCATCGGCGGCGTGGCCGCGGCCGCCGCGGCAGTCGTGCTGGTGATTCTGTTCTGGAACCGCCGCCTGGCTCGGGAGATCGACGAACGCGAACGGGTCCAGATCCAGCTGACCAAACTTTCCCAGGCGGTCGAGCAGAGCCCGATCTCGGTGGTGATCACCGATGCCGAAGGAAGGATCGAATACGTCAACCCGAAATTTGTGGAGGTCACGGGCTATTCCATGCAGGAGGCCCGGGGCCAGAGGCCGCGCATCCTCAAATCCGACGATGTCTCTGAGACGGTCTACGCTGAAATCCGCCGGACGATCGATGCCGGTCGGATCTGGTCGGGGGAACTGCGCAACCGCCGCAAAAGCGGCGAACTGTTCTGGGAGCGCGCGGCCATCGCGCCGATTTTCGACAACGACGGCGGGATCACGCATTTCGTGGCCCTGGAGGAGGACATCACCGAGCGCAAGGAGCAGGAGGAACGGTTCCGGGCCCTGCTGGAGGCGGCGCCGGATGCCATGGTGATCGTGGACCGGAAGGGCCGCATCGTGCTCGTGAACTCCCAAACCGAAAAACTCTTCGGATATCCGCGCGAGGAACTTCTGGGGCAGGCCATCGAGCAACTGGTTCCGGCCGATAGGCGCGCGGGCCACCCCGCCCTGCGCGATCAGTATCTGAATCAGCCCATCGTGCGGGCCATTGGCGAGGCGCTCGATCTCACGGCCCAGGCCAAGGACGGCACGCTCATTCCGGTCGACATCAGCCTGAGTCCGATCGAGACCCGGGAGGGCACGCTGGTGGTGGCCTCGGTGCGCGACATCACCGAGCGTAAAAAGGCGGAGGAGGCCATCCGGGCCCAGAAGGATTTCGTGGAAACGGTGATCAACAGCATCCCGGACGCCATTTCGATCCTCGATGTCGAGACCGGGGCCATCGTCGACGCGAACGAGGCTTTTCTGGCGGAGTTGGATAAATCCCGCGAAGAGGTGATCGGCCGGTCCTGTTTCGAAATGACCCACGGGCTCAAGGAGATCTGCGCCCCCCCGCATCACGAGTGCCCCATGCTCGAGACCATGCGCACCGGGCGCAAGTGCATGACCGAGCACGTTCACACCGGCCCTCTGGGGGAGGAACTGATCATGGAGGTCGCCACCTTTCCGATCCGCGCCAAGGAAGGCGCCGTGCATCAGGTGGTCCATGTGGCCCGTGATATCACCGAACGCAAGCACGCTGAGGAGAAAATCAGGGACTCCCAGCGGCAGCTTTCGCAGATCGTCGATTTTCTGCCGGATCCCACCTGGGTCGTGGACTGCGACGGTGTGGTGGTGACCTGGAACCGGGCCATTGAAAAGCTCACCGGGGTGGCCGCCAGCGACATCGTGGGCCAAGGGGACTACGCGTATGCGCTGCCGTTCTACGACGAGCGCCGTCCGGTGCTCATCGATCTCGTGCGGGAATGGAACGAAGCCTACAAGGAAAAATACCTCACCGTCAAAAAAGACGGCGAAAACCTCAAGGGTGAATCTTTTCATCCTCATCTGGGGGATGGGGGGATCTATTTCAACGCCACGGCCAGCTTGCTCTACGACACGGCCGGCAACGTCACCGGGGCCATCGAATCGCTGCGGGACATCACCGAAAGCAAACACCTGCAGGAAGAACTGCTCCAGGCCAAGCAAGCGGCCGACGAGGCCAACCAGGCCAAGAGCGATTTTCTGGCCAACATGAGCCATGAAATCCGCACGCCCATGAACGCGGTGATCGGCATGGCCCACCTGGCGCTCAAGACCGAGCTCACCGCCAAACAGCGCGACTACGTGAGCAAGATCCAGGCGTCGGCCAATTCGCTTCTGGGAATCATCAACGACATCCTGGACTTTTCCAAAATCGAGGCGGGCAAGCTCGACATGGAGGCGGTGGACTTCAATCTGGAGGACGTCCTCGAGAGTCTGGGCAATCTCGTGGGAGTCAAGGCATCCGAGAAAAAAGACCTGGAAGTGCTTTTTTCCACGGGGGCGGATGTGCCCCGGTTCCTGGTAGGTGACCCCCTCAGGCTGGGCCAGGTATTGCTCAACCTGGTTAACAATGCGGTCAAATTCACCGAAAAAGGCGAGATCGTGGTCTCCACCATTCTGGAATCACGCCGGGAACAGGGCGTGATCCTGCGTTTCACGGTCAGCGACACGGGCCTCGGTATTTCCCCGGAGCAGCAGGCCAAGCTGTTTCAATCCTTCTCTCAGGCCGACACTTCCACCACGCGTAAATTCGGCGGCACCGGCCTGGGGCTGGCCATCAGCCAGCGGCTGGTGGCGATGATGGGTGGGGACATTCGGGTGGAGAGCGCGCCGGGCAAAGGCAGCCGGTTCATTTTTACCGCCCGCTTCGAGCTGGGGGCCGAAAAAGCGAAGAAGCAGTTCGTGCCCCACACCGATCTGATGGGCATGAAAGTACTGGTGGTGGACGACAACGCCACCAGCCGGAATATATTCCGCGAAATGCTCGAATCCTTTTCCTTTGAGGTGTCCCAGGCGGCCTCAGGCGAAGAGGGGCTGAGCGAGCTCGAGGCGGCGCCGGCGGAAGCGCCTTTCGATCTGGTGATCATGGACTGGAAGATGCCGAACATGGACGGCATCGAAACCGCCCGCCGGATCAAGCATCATCGATCCCTGGCGGTTATTCCGTCCATCATCATGGCCACGGCCTACGGCCGCGAGGAGGTCATGCGCCAGGCCGAAGACGCCGGTCTGGATGGCTTTCTGATCAAACCGGTCAATGCTTCCGTGCTTTTTGACACGATTACGCAGTCCTTCAGTCCGGAAACCACGGACGTTGGCCCGGCCGGCCAAGGCCCGCCGGCGGAAGCCCAGGGGATCGAACGCCTCGCCGGTGCCCGTGTGCTGCTCGTGGAGGATAACGAAATCAACCAGCAGGTGGCCAAGGAAATCCTGGAAGGCATCGGTATCGCGGTGCATCTGGCCGACAACGGGCAGGAAGGCGTGGCGGCGGTGACCCGGGGTGATTTTGACGCCGTCCTGATGGATATCCAGATGCCCGTGATGGACGGCTACGCGGCCACGCGCGAAATTCGGCAGGATGCGCGCTTCGAGCATCTGCCGATCATCGCCATGACGGCCCATGCCATGGCCGGGGATGCCGAGAAAAGCCTGGCGGCCGGCATGAATGGGCATGTGACCAAACCCATCGATCCGGATCAGTTGTTCGCGGCGCTGCAGAAGTGGATCGAAGGACCGGCAACACCTTCCGAGCCGCCCCGCGGGACAGCCCCGGCCTTGCCTGCAGCGGCCGCGTCGGACGAACTGCCGGCCGAGTTATCGGGTTTCGACCTGGCGGCTGGTCTGAAACGGCTGCAGGGCAACCGCGCCCTTTACCGCAAACTGATCATCGACTTGGCGGCTTCCTACCAAGACACGCCGGATCGCATCCGCAAGGCCCTGGCCGCCGGGGACCTGGGTGCCTGCCACCAGCTCGTCCACAGCCTCAAAGGCGCCGCCGGCAATCTCGCGGCCGAGCGTCTTCACGCGGCCGCACAAGATATGGAAGCGCTGGTCAAGGACACAGGATCAGCGCCCGAAACCCGGCCGCTGACCCGGGCCCTCGAACGTCTGGAAGAACATCTCGGCGAAGTCGTCGCCGCGGCCGGTCGGCTGGGACCGGTTTTCGCCGCGATGGACGCGGCCGACACGATCGCCGACCTGCCGGCGGACGTGCGCCGCTTTATCGCCGCACGGATTCGTGAAGCCGCGGACATCGGCGATATCGGCACGCTTAGCACCATCGCCACCGATCTCGAGAGCGGCCCGGAGGAACGCCGGTCGCTCGGCCGGCGCCTGGGCAGGCTGGCTGACGATTTCGACCTCGACGGGGCGGTGCGGCTGGCGGAAGAGCTGGATGCGGAAGGCTGACGAGGGGTGAAGCGTAACGCTGCTATCGGGCTATTTGCGAAACCCTCCTTAGAAAAAGGCTTCGGTGTAGACCCTTGAAGAGGGGAAGCGCGTGTCGACGATGCCCATGACGGCGTGGATCATCGCCATCCGGCCGGCCAGATAGAAATCGGCCTCCAGCGGGTCGAGGCGCGTTTCGATGAAGCGGGTCACGTGGCCGCTGAAAGCTTGGTCACCTGGGGTAGCGTCACCGCTGAGACAGGGCACGTAGCCTCGGGCAGCCTTGCGGCATTCTTCCCGGTAGTAGAGTTCCTCGGGCGTGCGAACGCCGTGCAGAAGCACATCCGGTCGGGCGCCCGCCCGGATCATGGCGATCAGGGGCGCAATGCCGGTGCCGGTGGCCACCATCACGACGGGGCGTTCGCCCCCGCGATAGGTGAAGTGGCCGTCGGGGCCGTCAAAGAACAGCTCGGTGCCGGTGGCGACCCGGTCGAGATGGGTGGTGATCCGTCCCCCGGGGATGCGGCGCACCAGAATCGCCAGTGAGCGCGCCTGGGGTGCGCCCACCAGGGAATACTCCCTCGCGGCGTCTCCGATCCGCAGCGTGATGTACTGTCCCGCCTTGAAGTCGAATCCGGTCGGCCGGGACAAATGGAGCTCGAACGTGCCGGTTGCCAACCGGCGTCGCTCCAGCAGGCGGCTCGACCACGAAGGCTTCGCGATCGCTTGGCCCATGTCCCCCATCAGACCTTCCAGATCTTTTCGGCCGTGCCGGAGACATGGTTGCAGTAGCGCGCCAGAACGAAGAGATAATCCGAAAGGCGGTTCAGGTAGACCTGCAGGCCGGGGTAGGATGGTGCACGACCGCGCTCCGCGTTTTCCCGGCACAGGCGCACGACATGCCGCTCGGCCCGCCGGCAGACACAGCGGGCCACGTGGCAGGCGCAGGCCGCGGGGTGCCCCAGCGGCAGGATGAAATGCGTCAGGCGCGGCAGCGCGGCATCCATCCGGTCGATGGCCGCTTCCAGCCAGGCAGTGCGTGCGGCGGGCAAATCCTCGAAGGCATCCGGGCCGCCGGTCGTCGTTGCCAGGCAGGCGCCGGCATGAAACAGATCGATCAGAATCTGTTCGAGAACCTCCCCTTCGGTGCGCCCCTCCCCGGGCAGAAGATTGGGGATCGACCCGATCAGGGCGTTGAGTTCGTCCACGTCGCCGTAGGCTTCCACGCGTCGATCGGATTTTTCGACCCGCTCCCCGCTGAACAGACTGGTTTTGCCACGGTCCCCGGTACCGGTGTAAACTTTCATCGTCTACGCTATTCCTCCGTTTGGCATCGATGCGGCGGCGCCGGCCGGCCGGTCCGCCCCGCCGCTACGTGCCCTTCTCCCGGGCCCGGTCCCCGAAAGTGCCGACCAGGCAACACAGGGCCACCGACCTCCGAACAAGATTGAGGGCATCGTACCAGAGTTTGCGGGTCAGGCCAACCGGAACCCGCAGACCGGCGTCCACCACGAGCCGGGCGGCCGGGCTGAGATGCGGGACGTCGTAACCGGGGCGCTTCACCTGTGCGGCCAGAAAGAACAGACTGGTGAAGGGAATATCCGTGTTGGGTCATCCGGGCGGGAGCCATCCCGTCAAAATTCAGGTGCGGTAGGCTCGGCGGTCTGTGCGGGTCAGGACAACCGGCCGGCGGCGCCTCAGGGATCCTGGGCACCGCCGGCCGGGATTAGCGGATAAAGGCTTCGGCTTAGCCGTGGACCTTGAAACTCCCGGTCGAAGCGGACAATTGTTCGGCCGTTGCGGCGTTTTGCTGGGTACTGCGGTCCATTTCGGTCACGGCCGAGTTGATCTGCCGGATCCCGTTGGTCTGCTCCTGCGAGGCGCCGGCGATTTCACTCATGAAGCTGGCCACCTTGTTGGCATTGTCGACCATGTCGCCGAAGGCCTGGGAGGTGTCCCCCAGCAGGGCGCTGCCTTCCTGGATCGTCTTGACCGTGCCGTCGATGAGGGCGGCCGTTTCATGGGCGGCCTCCGCCGCCCGCATGGCCAGGTTGCGGACCTCGTCGGCCACCACCGAAAACCCGGCCCCGGCCTCGCCGGCCCGCGCGGCTTCGACCGCCGCGTTAAGGGCCAGCAGATTGGTCTGAAAGGCGATTTCATCGATGGTGCCCACGATGTTGGCCACCTTGCTGCTGGAAGCCGTGATTTCCTGCATGGCCGTGGACAGGCGCTCCATGGATTGGCCTGCGCTGCTGGCTTTGGCAATGGCCTCGCTCATCAGCTGGTCGGCCATGGTGGCGTTGTCGTTGTTGCGGCTCGCCATGGCGGTGAGCTCTTCGAGGGAGGCGCTCGTTTCCTGGATGGCCGCCGCCTGTTCGGATGCCGACTCGGCCACGCTCTGCGAAGCGGCCGCAATTTCGCCGACCATCTCGCGCAGGTTTTCGTTGACCAGGTTCATCCGGGCGCTCATGTGGCTGATTTCGTCCCGGCCCTGCACCTCGATGCTGTGGGTCAGGTCGCCCTGGCGCATGCTGCCGGCCACGGCCAGGACATTGCGGATGGGGCGGTTGACCAGCTTGTGAAACAGAAAGTAGATCAGCATGGACAAAAACACGGCTCCGGCGCAGCCTATCAGGACGCTCTGGTTGCGGAGGCGGCGGGCGGCGAGCACGGTGGCCTCGGTGGCGGTGCGCACGTGAATACCGCCGAGGATTTGGCGGGACTGGCCGTGGCAGTGAAAACACCGCGATTCATTACGGATGGGGCGATAGACGCTCAGATAGGGCTTGGCCGCGATGGTTTCCGCAAGCGCCCGCTCGGGCTGCGTGCCCCGGGTCAGGATCGTCTGGACGGCCCGACCCGACGCGTCCGAGTGGATGAAGGCCTGGATATTTTTTCCGACCCGCTCCGCCTTGGTGGCGAACGCAATGTCGCCGTTGAAATCGAAAATGTGGACCTCGAGTCCCGCGGCTTTGGCATCCAGACGCTTGAACTGGGCACGGACCTCGTCGTTGTTGCCGATGGCCAGGGCGTCGAACATACCGCCCTCGATGGCTGTGGCCGTCAGGTTGGCGTTCCGCTCGGTCTGGCGCTCCAGGATCCGGGACTGGGCGCGGACATTGCTGAAAATGATCAGCCCAAAGATCATGAGGACGATCGGCAGCAGTGCCAGCATGACCTTGGCCCAGAGATGGTGTTCGATGGCGCTCAACAGTTTTCGCATGGGATCCTCCGATCGCTGATTAGTGCGCCCCGCCGAAGAGCAGCGGCTTGAATTTGAAATTTTCCACCCGTTCGCTGTTATGGCAGCGTTCACAATCTGCCGGCGAAAGTTCGCCGACGATGTCGTCGGGGTCGCCCGAATCGACGTGGTCGCTGCCGGGGCCGTGGCAGGATTCGCAGCCCAGGTTCTGCATGTGGGGCGTTTGGTCCTCGGAGGTGAACCCGCCCGGCTTACCGAATCCGGTGGCGTGGCACTGGAGGCACTCCAGGTATTCGGCCTCGGTCAGGCCCTTGCGCATCACCTTGACGCTCTCGTAGGACTGCGCTTTCTTGGAATGGGCGCTATAGCTCTCGTACTGGTCCTCGTGGCATTCCTGGCAGGATTCGGAGCCCACGTAGGTTTTGTCCTCGGCCGCCGCCGCCGGCAGTCCGGCACCCGAAAAAGTGAAGGCCGTCAGAAGGAATCCCATCGCAATGACCCAAGCTCGGCAA
>JASJCV010000020.1 GCA_030065275.1 Desulfobacterales bacterium
GCGGACGTGCATGTCATCCGCCTGGACGTGGTGGCCTGCCACGAAATCACGACCCCGATCGCCATCAACGACCTCGTGGCCCGGGGCAAGGACCGGGTCTTCGACCCGGAGCGCATCAAGGCCGTCATCGATCACGTTACCCCGGCCAAGGATTCGAAAACCGCCGCCCAGGGTAAAATCCTGCGTGACTGGGCGCGGCGTCAGGGCATCCGCGATTTCTTCGACATCGGCCGCAACGGCGTGTGCCACGCCCTGTTTCCCGAAAAGGGCTTTATCCGCCCCGGCTACACCGCCATCATGGGCGATTCGCACACTTGCACTTACGGGGCCTTCGGCGCCTTCGCGGCCGGGGTGGGCACCACCGACCTCGAGGTGGGCATCCTCAAGGGCGTGTGCGCCTTTCGCTATCCCGAGACCCTGCGGATCGACCTCAACGGTAGCCTGCCGAAGGGCGTATTTGCCAAAGACGTGATTCTATCGGTCATCGCCCGCCTCGGGGTGGGCGGCGCCACCGACAAGGTGATTGAATTCGGGGGACCGGTAACGGCGGGCATGACCATGGAAGAGCGCATGACGCTGTGCAACATGGCCATCGAGGCCGGCGGCACCTGCGGCATCTGCGCGCCCGATGCTACCACTGTGGATTACCTCTGGCCGTTTATCAAGGAGGACTATCCGGACCGGGAAGCGGCACTGGCCGCCTTCAGCGCCTACCGGCCCGATGCCGACGCCGTATACGCCGAAGTGATCGCACACGACGTAAGCGGGCTGGAGCCGATGGTCACCTTCGGCCACAAACCCGACCAGGTCAAGCCGGTGGCGGCGATGACCGACCAGAAGATCGACCAGGTCTATATCGGCTCCTGCACCAACGGTCGGATCGAAGACCTGCGCGTGGCCGCAGCCGTGCTCAAGGGCCGCACCATCGCCCCGGACGTGCGGGGCATCGTTTCGCCGGCCACGCCCAAAGTCTACCGGCAGGCCATGGAAGAGGGGCTTCTGGCGATCTTCATGGACGCCGGTTTCTGCGTCACCAATCCCACCTGCGGGGCCTGCCTGGGCATGAGCAACGGGGTCCTGGCCGAAGGCGAGGTCTGCGCGGCCACCACCAACCGCAACTTCAACGGCCGCATGGGCATCGGCGGCAGGGTGCACCTGGTCAGCCCGGCCACAGCGGCCGCCAGCGCCATTGCCGGCCATATCGCCAATGCAAACCTCGACTTGGCAGGAGAGACGGCTTTATGAAATCCTTCGGCGGCAATGTGCTTTTTCTCGATCGTGCCGACATCAACACCGACGAGATCATCCCGGCCAAATACCTGACCGAAATCACCAAGGAGGCCTTGGGTCCGCATCTGCTCGAGGATCTGTGTCTCGAGGGTTTCATGCCCGGAAAGAGCACGCAGGACAAGCAGGTCGTGATCACACGCGCCAATTTCGGCTGTGGCTCCTCCCGGGAGCACGCCCCCTGGGCGCTGGAAGCCAACGGCATCCACGTGGTGATCGCGGCCAGTTTCGCCCGCATCTTCCGGCAGAACATGTTCAACTGCGGCCTGCTGGCGATCGAACTGCCCGAAAACCGCATTGCCGGCCTGTTCGAAACATTTGCGGCGCACCCCACCCTCCTGACCATGGACCTGGAGGGCAGCGCCTTCACCCTGGAGGCCGCGGGACGGCAGGAGCGCTTCCTGTTCGACATCGCCCCATTCGACCGCGCACTGGTGGAAGTCGGCGGCTGGGTGGAGTACGCCGACCAGCACTATTAGCGAATGTCCAACCATAGACGGCACCTTTCGGCCCCGGCCGGCGTTCTCGCGCTTTTAAAATCCTCGACGTAGAGAGACTACGCGTCGCTTCGCGACGACGGCGACGCCGTCGGTATAAAAAACCCTGCGGCCTTGGTCGGAACCAAAATCTACATCTCTGGATGGACATTCGTTAAAGAAGTGACCGGCTTGGAGAGCCGTCAACCGGCAACGATCGGATTGATCAGCGATCCGATCCCCTCCACCCGGCATTCGACCACGTTGCCCGGCTGCAGCGTGATGGGTGGGTCCCGGAATATCCCCACGCCGGCCGGGGTTCCGGTGGAAATCACGTCGCCGGGCAGCAGGGTGATGTCCGCACTGATGTAATTCAGCAGATAGGGAATGTCGAAGATCAGATCGCGCGTGTTGCCGGTCTGCATGGTTTCACCGTCCACCGTGGCTGTCAGCTGGAGATTGGCGACATCCCCGATTTCATCGGGCGTCACCAGCGCCGGGCCCATGGGGGCGAAGGTGTCGAACGACTTGCCCCGGAACCACTGACCGTCGCCGAACTGGGCCTCGCGGCCGGAGACGTCGTTCATCACCGTATAGCCGGCGATGTAGTCAAAGGCCTCTTCCTCGCGGATCCGCTTGCCCTCGCGGCCGATGACGAGCGCCAGCTCCACCTCCCAGTCCACCTGACCGCAGCTTCGCGGCAGCATCACCGGGTCGCGGGGGCCGTTGAGGGATGAAGGCGCCTTGGCGAACAGGAGCGGCTTTGCGGGAGGCTCGAAATGCCCTTCGCGGGCATGCTCAAGGTAGTTCTTCCCCAGGCAAATCAGCTTGGAAGGGCTCGCAATCGGGGGGCCCAGGCGGACATCTTGGGCTTCGCCGGGATCGTCCAGGCCACGGATGCGGGCCAGCCAGCCCTCGCGAAAAAAAGCCGCGCCCACGTCGGGGATCTCCGGAAAATGCCGCCGTAAAGCGACGACGCGACCGTCCTGCCACAATCCGGGAGCTTCACGCCCCGGCTCTCCGAAACGAATCAAACGCATGCGGATCTATTCCTCCCCCGCCGCCTGGCGGCGGCCTTCCTTCAGACCGTCTTCAAAGTTCTTGCGGGCATACCACTCGACCTGGCGAATGATCCCGCGAATGATACTGACCTCCCGTGCCCGCAGCTGCATCCGTGTGAAAAAGCGCCGCAGGCGGTTCATCCAGTAGTCCGGGTTTTCGGGGTTGATATAGGAAATGCGCACGAGAATGTCCCGCAGCGTGGCGTACATGCCGTCCAGTTCGTGGCGCGTGGCCAGCCGGGGAGAGGAGCCCCCTTCCTTGGTCGTACGCGCGGTGAACACCTCGTAGCACATGACCATCACGGCCTGGGCCAGGTTGAGGGAGGAAAACGCATCGGTGGGGATATTGACCAGGGCGTGACAGAGCCGGATTTCCTGATTGGTCAGCCCGCGGTCTTCGGGCCCGAAGACCAGGGCCACCTCGTTTTCCCGGGAAATGGCAATCAGGCGTTGGGCCATCACGGGCGGCGAGACCACAGCCTGCCGCTCCCCGCCCAGCCGCGCGGTGGTGCCGACCACGTAGCCGCAGTCGGCCACGGCCTCGGCCAGGCTGTCAAAACGGGCGATGGCATCGACCACGTCCCCGGCCACGTGGGTGGCCATCATGCGGACGCGCGCCTCGATGAAGTTTTCGGGCGCGACCACCGCCAGCCGGCGCAGTCCCATGTTGCGCATGGCCCGGGCGGCGGCACCGATGTTTTCCGGAAAGCGGGGCCGGTGCAGAACGATGCGCACCTTCTCCCGGTTGACGCGTCCGGGACTCACCCCACGATTTCAAAGCGGTTGAAGAAATAGCCGATTTCAAAGGCCGCCGTATCGGGCGCATCTGACCCGTGGACCACATTTTTTTCGATGTCGGTGGCGAAGTCGGCCCGGATGGTGCCGGGGTCGGCCTCCTTGTAGTTGGTCGCGCCCATCAGCTGGCGATAGTTCGCGATGGCGTCCGCACCCTCCAGCACCATGACGACGCAGGGGCCGGACGACATGAAGGCGGTCAGGCTGTCGAAAAAGGGCCGCTCGCGATGGACGGCGTAGAAGCCTTCCGCCTGGGACCGGTTCATGTGGATCATCTTCATGGCCGCGATCTTGAGATCGTTGGCCTCCAGCCGCTTGACCACTTCGCCGATGAGCCCGCGGCTGACGCCGTCCGGCTTGACGATGGACAATGTTCTTTCCATGCGATTATTCCTTTCCATATGTAGTGGACGCCACATCGTGACAAGGTCAAACGGTTTCGCAAAGGGCGCGCAACAGACGCTTTGGGCCTGGCGGCATCGTCCCGCCCCATGAACGAACGGTCGTGGCGGCGGCAGAACCGCCGCCGTTTCCGCGCCTATTAGGCCACCGTCAAATTTCGGGTGCTGCCATACCAGAAGGTCTGCGCCAAGTCAACGCAGCCCTCAGGCCAGGGCGTCGATCATCGCGCGGGTCGTGTATTCCCCGACGTCGGCGAGGGCGTCCGTGGGCAGGAAGCGATCCGCGTTGGCGGAGAAGAGGCACGTGGCGTTGGCCGGAAAATCCTCGTCCGGCCGATAGAGCAGATAGCACAGTCTGATTTTGGGGAGCGGTTCGAGCGTTAGCCCGCAGTCGCCCGAAACCGGTCGGGCCGCCACGCCGCCACCCAATCGGACCGCTGTTTCAGCGGCCGCCGCCACCAGGGCCTCCACATGGGTCACCAGCGGCAATTCGGCGTGCGCGCGGAAAGCACCGACATAGGGCATGCTGTCGGGCAGTTCGCGGAAAGCCCGCCAGGGCTCTGCGATGCAGGCCTCCCGCTGGGCATGCCGTGCCAGCAGACTGATGATCACGCCGCGCGCTCCCCGGTCGACTGCCCCTTGGAGCCGGACACCAGAGCGGTCTACGTGGCAGGTCGTTCCGAAAGCCCTGAAAGCCAGGGTGCCCGCGGCGTATTCGGCTTCCAGGCGCGCGGCCAATTCGGTCTTGCCCAGTTCAAAAGCCGCCTGCAGGTTGGCCTGGATAATGGCATCGTAATTGCTCGGCGTCATGCGTAAATCCTCGTCGCGTATGGTTTGACATCTTTCGGGCCGGAAACTATAAATTCCCTTGTTGACTGCGCCCAAATTCAAGGAAAGGCGGCTTGCACCATGCCCATCTATGAATTCTACTGTGACTCGTGCCACACCATATTCAACTTTTTCTCCCGCAGCGTCAATACGCGCAAGGTTCCCCTCTGCCCGCGCTGCAAGCAAAACAGGCTCGCGCGCCAGGTGTCCACCTTTGCCGTCACCGGCCGGGCCAAGGAAGACGGCGACATGGGCGATCTGCCCCTGGACGAGGGGCAGATGGAAAAAGCCATGCAGATGCTGGCCGGCGAAGCCGACAAGATCAGCGAAGACGACCCCCGCCAGGCAGCCCAGCTGATGCGCAAACTGACGCGCATGACCGGTCTCGAACTGGGCGACGGCATGGAAGAAGCGCTCAGCCGCATGGAGCAGGGAGAAGACCCCGAACAGATCGAAGCGGAGATGGGGGACCTGCTCGAAGGCGACGACCCTTTCCAGTTCAAGGGCAAGAAGGGGCCGGGCGGGCGCACGCGGCGCCGAGCGCCGGATCGAGACGAAACCCTTTACGATCTTTGATCGCGGCGGCGCCGGCGACGGCGTTTCGATGCCGACCGCTGTTCACCGCATCCACAATCCAGTCAGTGCCAAGGGACGGCAACCATGACCGCGCCGATTGAAAAGCTGGAAGTCCGGCAAGGGGATATCACCCGTCTGGCGGTCGACGCCATCGTCAACGCGGCCAACCGGTCGCTTCTGGGCGGCGGCGGTGTGGACGGCGCCATCCACCGGGCCGCCGGTCCCGAGCTGCTGGCCGAATGCCGCACCCTGGGAGGCTGCCCCACGGGCGAAGCCCGCCTGACCATGGGATACCGTCTGCCGGCCCGCTACGTCATCCACACAGTGGGCCCCGTCTACCGTGGACGTCACGAAGACGCCCGCCTGCTCACCAGTTGCTATCGCCATAGCCTCGCCCTGGCGGCCCAAAGAGGCGCCCGTACGATCGCCTTTCCGGCTGTAAGCTGCGGCGTCTATGGCTATCCCATTGAGGCGGCCTGCGGAATCGCCGTCGACGCCACCCTGGCCTACCTGGCGGAAGAAGATCGGATCGAACGCGTGATCTACGTGCTTTTCTCCGCAAGCGACCGCCGCATCTACGAGGATCACATCGCCCGACGGGGACAGGCGTGAGCCCCATCTGCCCTAGCGGCGAAAGCGCCGGACGGTCGCCGGAACGTTCGATCTCAGGCGCTGACCACGATCCGTCGGAATGGTATTGACATCGGGGGTAAAATCATTAATCTTAGCGTAAATTTCACGTTCTGCGGCCGGCGATGGGTTGTCCCGGCCCATTTTTCGTAAGGAGGAAGCGCATAATGGTTGAAGTCACCACGGCGGCGACGACACAGGTCGCTGAGTATTTCAAGGACAAGGACCCATCACCGATCCGTATCTTTCTCAACTCCGGCGGCTGAGGCGGGCCAAGCCTGGCCATGGCTCTGGATGAGCCTAAAGAAACGGATACAGTTTACGACGTCGATGGTTTTTCCTATCTGGTGGATACGGAATTCATCGAAAAAGTCAAACCCATCAAAGTCGATTTCGTCGACATTGGCTTCCGTCTATCATGCTCCGTCGATTTCAGCGCCGGCAGCGCTTGCTCCGGTTGCGGCTCCGCAAGCAACTGCGGCTAAAGTCTCGAACACCGAATAAAAGGCGGCGCGCATTATGCGTGTCGCCTTTTTTTTTACCCGGCCCGACGATAGCCGTCAGCACCCGTTGTTGACGGGTGCTGGTCGAAATGCTAACTCTCCCCTACGCCGCACCTAAGTTTTCACTAAAACTGATTGCCCAACCGCCGGACGGCCTGCCGTCGAGCACCACAGAACGGCGCTGATCGAAGTGAATGACCACCGGGATTGCCCCGAATGGCCGGCGGCCACTGACCGCGCGATCGATCGGCGCGGATACAGCCCGCACCGGCGCAAGGCCACAACCCTCAACCGGTTGGGCAATCCCCCAATGGAGGTGCCGAATATGGGTCTGGTCGACATCGCAATCGACGAACATGTGGCCATCCTCGCCCTCAACGACGGCGAGAACCGATTCAACCCCGATTTCCTGCACGCATTCCTGGATGCCCTGGATGAAGTCGAGCAGCGAACCGAGGCTCTCACCGTGGTGGTCAAGGGCAACCACGAGAAAATCTTCAGCAACGGCATCGATCTGGAATGGCTGGTGCCGGTCATCCAGCAGGGCGACATCGACACGGCCAAAGGTTTTTTCTACCTGCTGAACCGGCTGCTTCTGCGCCTGGCCACCTTCCCGACAATCACGATCGCCGCCATGACGGGTCACGCCTTTGCCGGCGGCGCCATCATGTCCTGTGCCTTCGATTTCCGGTTCATGCGCGCCGACCGCGGTTTCTTCTGCCTGCCCGAAGTCGACCTGGGGATTCCTTTCCTGCCCGGCATGAACGCCATTCTGAGCAAGGCCATTCCGCGACACATGCTTGAGCAAATGCAATACACCGGCTGCCGGCTCACGGCCGACCAGTGCGCTGCGGATCATATCGTGCGGCAAGCCTGCCACATCGACGCGCTGATGGATACCTCCCTGGCCTTCGCTAAAACCCTCAAGAAAAAAAGGGGCATCGTCCAGGAACTGAAGCGCCGGCTCAACCGTGAGATCATTCACGCCATCGAGGTGGAAGACATTGCCTACATTGAATCCGGCCAATTCAACATCGGGTAGCCCCTCTGTGCGGTCGCTGTCCCGGCACGGCCGTCCCTTTCAATTCGTGGAGCGATCATGCTGGAAATCGTCGTCATCGGCCTTATCGTCTTAGGGGCGATTATATTTTTGCGCCGCCGTGCAAAGGGAAAAAAGCCCGCCCCCGAAAAGCCGGCGGTCTACGTCTGCGATCGCTGCGGCGAGGCCGATTGCCACTGCGAACGGAGGCCTTAATGGAAGATCTCAAACTCAAAGAATTCATGCCCGACGAACTCCGGCAGTACATGGAGGTCGAAGACGAGCACCGGTATCTTCTGGTCGATGTGCGCCAACCGGCCGAATATGCTGCCGTGCACATTCCGGGCGCCGTCCTGATGCCCCTCATGGAATTGGAATCCCGTCTGTTTGAACTGCCCGCCGACCGCGAATTGGTCTTCTACTGCCGCACCGGCGCACGCTCCCAAATCGCCGCCATGTTGGCCGCCGAAGCGGAGCTTTCGGAAAAGACGGTCTACAATCTGGTGGGCGGGGTTCTGGCTTGGGGGGGCCGCAAACTGAGTGATTTTCCCCGCGTCCAGGTCTTTGACGCGGTAAGCGCCGACGCGGACGTCCTGCGGACCGCCATGGACCTGGAAAAGGGCGCCTGGCGCTTCTACCGGCAGATCCTCGCAACGAGCGGTCAGGAGGCCTTCGCCCCGGCCATCCGGGAGCTATCCCTGGCCGAAGAAGGACATGCCCGCATGATCTACGCCTTCTGGAAACGCAGCCAGACCGACCCGCCGCCCTTCGACACGCTGTTCGAAACGCTGCAAGGCGAAATCCTGGAAAGCGGCCAACCGCTGGAGACGGTGCTGCAGCGCCTGTCTGCGGCCGCACCCGATCGCGGCCTGAACATTCTCGAACTGGCGCTGGATATCGAATACCGGGCTTACGATCTGTATCGCAATATTGCGGAGAAGACCTCAGATGCGGAGCAGCGCGACACCCTGCTGACCATCGCCCAGGCGGAGAAGAAACACATGCGGGTGATCGGCCGGGCGCTGGCCCTGCAGGGCTGACGCCTTCCGCCGGACGACAAGCGATCGTCGCAAGCCGCCACCACCCGCAAGAACACACGAAGGGGGGGGCCAATTCACGTAGGGGGGGGTGTCGTGACTGCTTCCCGCCGCAGCCACCTGCAGAGCGTCTACGCCTTTCACGAACGCACCAAGCACCATTACGACCGCATGGCGCGCTCGACCGGATTCATGGATTGGGCCAACCAGCCCGTGCCTTTCCGGCGCTACGCCGGGGCTGAGGCGGTCGCATTGCCGTTGGCCGCATCGGACCCGGCCATGGACTACAGCAGCCTCTTTCACCCGGACCCGCCGCCAGCCGCACCGCTGACCAAGCCGACCGTGGCCGCTTTCCTGGAGCGCGCGCTCGGGCTGTCCGCCTGGAAATCCCTCGGGGGCGACCGCTGGGCCCTCAGGATCAACCCCTCCAGTGGCAACCTGCACCCCACCGAAGCCTACCTGCTCCTTGCCCGTGTCGACGGCCTCACGGACGGCCTTTACCATTACAATCCCGAGATCCACGCCCTCGAGCAGCGCCTGATCCTGCCGTCCGCCACCGGCGCCATGCTGGCGGCCAACCAGAAATCTCCCGTTTTCATGGTGGCTTTGAGTAGCGTGGTCTGGCGCGAGGCCTGGAAATACGGGGAGCGCGCCTTCCGCTACTGCCAGCACGACGTCGGGCATGCCCTGGCCGCACTGTCGTTCTCCGCCCGCCTCCTGGGCTGGCGGATACAGGCCCTGTCCGGCGTGGATGAAGACGGGCTCGGCCGGCTCCTGGGCTTCGACCGCACCCGCTGGCATCCGCTTGAGGAGGAAACGCCCGAACGCATTCTCCAGGTGACACCGTCGACAGCCTCCCCGGCGCGGCCGTCCTTGTCGCCGGAGGTCGTCGACGCCGTCGCCGCCGCGCCCATCCAGGGGCACCCCGATCAATTGAGCCCGGAATGCCGCCGCTGGGAGATCATCCACGAAGTGGCCGCGGCCACGCGCCAGGCCGCTGTCGACGAGACGCCCTGGGGGCCGCCACCGGTTCGCCCCGATCCCCAAGCCGCCATGGGAATCCACGCCGCCGAGGTCATCCGCCGGCGCCGCAGCGCCGTTGCGTATGATCATCGCGGCCGGATGGAGCGCGACACCTTTCTGCAATTGATCACCCGCACCCTTCCCGCCCCGGATTGTCCGCCCTTCGATGTCGCCCCCGATCGTCCGCGGATCAGCCTCCTGCTCTTCGTCCACCGGGTGGTCGGGCTTGCACCCGGGCTGTATATCTTCATTCGCCATCCGCCCCACCGCGACAGCCTGCGGAATAAATGCGACCCCGCTTTTTCCTGGCAGCCCGCAGCGGCCGACCTCCCGCTCTACCTGCTGCGGGCGGGCGACTGTCGCGCGATTGCCGCCGATCTGGCCTGCTGGCAGGAAATCGCCGGCGCTGGCGTCTTCGCTCTTGCCATGCTGGCGGAATTTCGCTTAACCCTCCGGGACGCCCCCTGGCGCTATCGGCGCCTCTTCTGGGAGGCCGGCCTCATCGGCCAGGTGCTCTACCTCGAGGCGGAAGCCCGTGGCTATCGCGGCACGGGCATCGGCTGCTATCTCGACGATCCCGTGCACGCGCTACTCGGTATCGACGATCACGACTGGCAGGATCTTTACCATTTCACCGTGGGCCTGCCACTCGAAGACCCGCGCCTGCAGACGTATCCGCCCTATGCCCACCGGCCGAAGGCAGAGCGCGCCTAATAACCCAGGATCCGGCCACCCACCTGGCCTTTTTGATTGTCAACACGGCCGAATTTGGTTATGACCCCGTTTCGATGCCGACCCCGACGAAACCCCAAACCGCCCGGCCGCCGAGCAGCTTGATACCCAAGCTGCGGCGTGATCTGCTCGCCTGGTACGCCACCCACCGGCGCGATCTGCCCTGGCGCCGCACCCGGGACCCTTACCGCATCTGGATCTCGGAAGTCATGCTGCAGCAGACCCAGGTCGCCACGGTGATCCCCTTCTACCATCGCTTCCTGGAACGTTTCCCCAACCTGGCCGCCCTGGCCCGAGCCGACCTCCAGACGGTGCTCAAACAATGGGAAGGGCTGGGCTACTACCGCCGGGCCCATCACCTGCACCGGGCCGCCATGGAAATGATGGACGCCGGCGGTGGGCGGGTACCCGATCGGCACCGGGCTTTCAGGGCGCTGCCCGGCGTCGGCGACTACATCGCCAATGCCGTCATGAGCATTGCCTTCGATCGGCCCCGGGCGGTGGTGGACGGCAACGTCAAACGGGTCCTCGCCCGTCTGGGCGGCATCGGGGACCCCGTCAATCAGTCCGCGGCCCATCGCGTCTTTCAGCAAGCGGCCGATCGTCTCCTGGACCACAGTTGTCCGGGAACCTTCAACCAGGCGGTGATGGAACTCGGCGCCCTGGTGTGTACCCCGCGCCGGCCATACTGCCCGGAGTGCCCCTGGCGTACGTCGTGTCACGCCTGCCGCAACGACCTCACCGACTGGCTGCCCCGGCGCATCCGCCGGGCCCCGGTTCCCAAGCACGCCATGGCGGCCGGCGTCGTCTGCCACCGCGGCCGGGTGCTGGTGGTCCAGCGCCCTTCGGAGGGCCTTCTGGCCGGGTTGTGGGAATTCCCGGGCGGGCGGCGCCAGCAAAGGGAATCCGGGCCGACGGCCTGCCGGCGCCTCCTGCGTGAAACCACCGCTCTGGACGTCACCATCGAGCGCCGGCTGATCCGCGTGGACCACGCCTATACCCATTTCAAGATCAAGCTGGATCTCTTCCTGGGCCGCAAAGCCGGCGGGCGTGTGCGCCTCGACGGCCCGCAGGCCTTCCGCTGGGTCCGGCCGCAGGAACTGAACGCCCTGCCCTTTACGGGCGTGTGCAAAAAGACCTTCCCGCAACTGACGCTCGACCGTCTGTGCCGCGGCTGACGCGGCGTACAGGTCCGCAAATCGGTCTCGGGCATCGCGGGACGAACCCCCGCGCCCTGATTGATTTGTAAACCTTGCCCGGTTGTGTTATGTGCGCCCGATCCTGCGGGCGGCCAGCGGCAGGCAAGACGATTTTCAGAAGGCAATTGGCGCATGGCCAGACAAACAACATATGACGCCATCGTGGTGGGGGGTGGACCGGCCGGGCCGTTCGCGGCCTATTATCTGGCCGAGCCTTCCGATTTGAAGGGGCTGCTCCACGAAAAGGGCCGTATGCGCGGCCAACGTCACTGCCCGATCAGCACCAACCAGCAGTGCCTCAATTGCCAGCCCTGCAACATCCTGCAGCGCTTCGGCGACCTCAAGCGCGAGCGGCGCAGCACCTGGAACCGGATCCACAAAGGCGACATCGAGCCGGCCCTGACCAACGTGGTCTGCGGCGGCATTGCCATGGCCCTGCCCGAAAGGATCATGCGCAACCTGATCGAAGGGCGCGAAAAGCTGAATCCGATGATTCCGGGGGGTTCCAATGACGAGACCCTGCTCGACGCGCCCGAAATCGAATTTTTGGCCACACAGATCGAGACCGACCACCGCCTGGAAGCCCCGATCCGGGGAATGTACGTCGCCGGTGACGGTCCCGGAGCGGCCGGCAACATCGTTTCCGCCAGGGCCACCGGGCTGATTTCAGCCAAGGTTATTCTGGAGGGCTAAGGGATGTTCAACGATCCGGTCCTTATCGGCGGTGTTTTCGCCGGACTGGCCATGGGAAGTTTCGGCTACGTGCTGTTCCGCTTCGCCTGGCGCCCGACCCACCGGTATCGGCGCCTGAAAAACCAAATCCGGGCCATCGTCGGTCCGGACCGGCCGGATAAGCTGGACGGCGCCGGCCGCGACAGGCTGCGGCAACTGGCGGTCGAACTGCATGCGCTGACGTCCGACGGATTGCCCCACTGGTTCCGTCTGGCCCTCGAGCGACGCGGGGAAAACCCGGACGAGGCCGTTCGCCAGATCCAGAGCCTGGTCAACTGCCGCGATCGCGAAGCCCTGCAGAAAAGATCGGCCGCTGTCCGCCGGGCACTTGGCATGGAGACCACCTTCCCCGTGCACCGGGATTGAGCAAGCTGCCGTGCGGCTTGTCAAAGGCAACGCGGTTCGAGGATTAAAAAGTATTAAGGGACCGTTAAAAATTTTGCACACCCAGCCTCGACCCAACCTGGCACGCAAACTGACCGAAGCTCATATCAAATCGTAATTATTGCTTATTTTGACCTTAATCCCTGATGGCCAACACCTCGAATTGTGGCATTCATATTGCTAGCAGTAACCGTCAGTTGCCCTAACACCTTTTTAGCGGCACGCTATTGACTTGCCGAGTCAGCGTAATAAGATGCCCGCAATGAATCGAGAGACCGTATACCCGCAAACGAACGACACCCGTCTGGCGCTTTCCCGGCGCCAGTTTCTGCGCCTGGGGGCCGCATTCACGGCTGGCCTGGCCTTGCCGGGGACGCTCCACGCCACCCTGACACCGGGTGATCCGCAGGAGCGGCGGCTCGTCTTTTACAATACCCACACCCGGGAAAAGCTGGACATCTGCTATGCGCGGGGGGCATCCTATCGACCCGAAGCACTGGACGCCGTGAATGCGATTTTACGGGACCATCGCACCAACGAAGTCAGACCCATTGACCCCCGTCTGCTCGATCTTCTCTGTGACATCCGCTCACAGGCCGGCTCCGATGCCTGCCTGCACATCATTTCCGGATACCGCTCGCCACGCACGAACCAAATGCTGCGCAGGCACAGCGGCGGCGTGGCCCGCAAAAGCCTGCACATGACCGGCCATGCCGCCGACATCCGCATTCCGGAACTGCCCCTCCGGCGGCTTCGGCAGATCGCCGTCAAACTCGGGCGGGGCGGGGTCGGCTATTACCCCCGAGCGGACTTTGTCCACGTGGATATCGGCCGCGTGCGCGCCTGGTAGCCGAACGCGCGCCCTCTGCCGCCGCCTCGATCGTCGGAAACCACCCACCCATCCAGATCAACCAGATGAATTGCCTTGACAATCCGCGGCAGGGCAACATAAATCAGGCCATGCTGGACAAAACCGAACAGAAAGTCATCGCTGCCATCCAAGGCGATATGCCGATTTCGACCCACCCCTATCGCGAGCTGGCCGAGCGCGTCGGAATGACCGAGGCGACTTTCATCGAAGTCCTGGAGGGGCTGCGCGACCGGGACATCATCCGACGCTTCGGGGCCACCCTGCGCCACCAGAAATCAGGCTATGCGGCCAACGCCATGGGCGCCTGGAAGGTGCCCGAGGAGCGCATCGAAGCCGTTGGCGAACGCATGGCCGCCTGCCGTCAGATTTCCCACTGCTATCGCCGCAACCCCAACGCCGAGTGGCCCTACAACCTCTACACCATGATCCATGCCGAATCGCCCGAAGCCTGCCGGGGAATCGCCCGCGAAATGGCCCGCGCCACGGGCGTCGAGGAATACACCCTTCTTTTCAGTCTGCGCGAATTGAAAAAAACCTCGATGACCTATTATACGCTCGACGACAACGCCTGATGTCGCGCCGCTATGAAGGCTGACGGCCCGCACATCCTTCTGGTCAATCCCTGGATCCACGACTTTGCCGCCTACGACGTCTGGGCGCAGCCCCTGGGCTTGCTGCGGATCGCCGCCAGTCTGCGCCGACACGGCTGCCGCGTGTCCTATATCGACTGCCTGGATCGCTTCCACCCGCAGGCCATCCCCACGGACCGCCATGCCCGCCACGGCCGCGGCCCCTATACCAAGACGCCTCTGCCGGCCCCGGCCGGTCTTGAGGACCTGCCCCGCCGCTATTCACGCTACGGCATCCCCACCGCATGGTTCCATGACGATCTGAAAGCCCTGAGCCCGCCGGACCTCATCCTGGTGACCTCGATCATGACTTACTGGTACCCGGGCGTGGCCGCGACAGTGGCGGCCATCAGAAAAATTCACCCGGACACCCCGGTCGTCCTGGGCGGCATTTACGCCACCCTCTGCCACGCGCACGCCGAGAGCGCTGTCGGCGCCGACGAGGTCGTGGCGGGGCCGGCCGGACCGGCGCTGCTCGATATCGTCGCCCGCCACACCGGCGAAATTCTCCCGGCCGCCTTCGATAGCGATGACCTGGACGCCTGGCCCTACCCGGCGCTCGATCTTCAGCACCGCATCGCCTATGCGCCCCTGCTGACCTCGGTGGGCTGCCCCTTCCGCTGCGACTACTGCGCCTCGCATCGGCTGCAACCCGTTCGACGCCGCCGGGATCCCCTGGCCGTTGCCACCGAAATCGAATACTGGCATCGGCGCCATGGTATCAGAAATTTTGTCTTCTATGACGATGCCCTCCTGATCGATCCGGAGACACATGCCCTGCCCCTTCTGGAGTCGCTGGTGCGCCGATTCGAGGGGCTGCATTTTCATACGCCCAATGCCCTCCACATCCGCCAGATCAACCCCGAGATGGCCACGCTGATGTACCGGGCCGGCTTCGAGACGGTGCGGCTCGGTCTCGAAACCACAGTGGATGCCGTCGCGCACCGCATGGACCGCAAGGTCGGCATCCGCGAGTTCGAACGGGCCGCCGGCCACCTCAAAACGGCCGGATTCAACGCCCGCCAGGTCGGCGCCTACCTGCTGGCCGGTCTTCCCGATCAGCGCCGCAAAGACCTGGAAAAATCGATTCGGGCGGTCCGGGCCGTAGGCATCCGCCCGATTCTGGCTTACTATACCCCTATCCCCCACACGACGCTCTGGAGGCGGGCGGTGGCGGTGTCGCGCTACGACCTCGAAGCCGATCCGATCTATTGCAACAACGCCATCTTTCCCTGTCAGACCGATGCTTTCTCGTGGGAGGCCCTGGCGCAACTCAAGCAACTGACGCTGTCCTGAAAACGGAGGAGGATCACGATGCTGCAGCTGACTTCTCAAGATTTATCGCGGATCAAGACCGACACCCTGATCATTCCGGTCGGCGACGACCAGGCGCTCTATCGCTCCGCAGCGCTGTCTGATTGGGCCCGGAAGCCGGAAGCACTTGGCAGTTTTTCCGCCGCGGCCAAAGACATCATCGATATTTACCAGCCCGAAGGGCTGGCGATCGCAAGGGTCGTTTTCGTCGGTCTGGGCCCAGTCGGCGACCTGACCGCCGAGGGGCTGCGGCAGGCCGCCGGACAAGGCATCCGCCGCGCCTGGCAGGATCGTCCTGGAAATGCCGTGCTGGCGGTGCCGGACATGAACCTGCCCGAAGCGCTGACGCCCGCGCAGGTTCTGGCGGCGGCCGCCGAGGGGGCCTACCTGGCCAATCACACCCTGAGCGCATACAAAAGCAAAAAGAAAAAATTCCCGCTCAAAGGCATCCGGCTGCTGGTGGCGGCCGAACACACCCGCGCCTTTCGGCCCCTGTTGAAACGGGTCGAACTCACCTGCCGGGGTACAACGTTGGCCCGGGACTGGGTCAATCTGCCGGCCAACGACAAACCGCCCCGGGAACTGGCCGCCATGATCACCCGCGAAGCCGATCAAGCCGGTGTGACCACCAAACGGATGGACGCGCGACAGCTCCAGCGCCATAAAATGGGGGCCCTCCTGGCCGTGGGATCCGGCAGTCGACACCCTCCCCAGATGCTGTTCCTGGACCACAAGCCGCCCAAAAGCCGCCAAACCGTGGTGCTGGTGGGCAAGGGGGTCACGTTCGATGCCGGGGGGCTCAATCTCAAACCGACCGGCGCCATCGAAATGATGAAGATCGACATGGCCGGCGCGGCCGCCGTGGCCGCCGCGGTCATCACAGCGGCCCGATTGGGACTAAAAAAACGCGTCGTCGGGATTCTGCCCCTGGTGGAAAACATGGTTTCCGGGACGGCCTTCCGTCCTGGCGACATCGTGCGCAGCTATTCGGGCCAGACCATCGAAATCGGCAACACCGACGCCGAAGGGCGTCTGATTCTGGCGGATGCCCTGGCCTACGCCGTCAAGCATTACCGGCCCGGCTGCATCATCGATCTGGCCACTCTGACCGGTGCCTGCGTGGTGGCGCTGGGTGAGCGCATCGCCGGACTGTTCAGCCCCGAGGAACCCCTGCGCGAGCAGATCATCGCGAGCAGCCGCCACACACACGAGCGCTGCTGGCCTCTGCCCATGCCGGACGACTACCGCGAGCTGCTCAAAAGCGATCTGGCCGACATGCGCAATATCGGCCCGGGCCGCTGGGGCGGGGCCATCGTGGCCGCCCTTTTCCTCTCGCGTTTTGTCGGCGACACGCCCTGGGCACACATCGACATCGCAGGGCCGGCCCATACCAAGAAGGCGAGTGCCTACAGCGAGGCCGGCGGCACCGGGTTCGGCGTGCGCCTGCTGTGCGATCTGCTGGAGCGGCTCTGAGCTGCGAAGCCCCTGGAAAAAGTTGCGGCGTCGTTCACACACTTGTGGACGTCAGGTTAGGGCGTTGTCTTCTTGGGGTAGGGGCGCGGCCCGTAGGGCCGGGGCTCGTAGTCATCGCTCGGGGGGGCCGCGGGTGGCGGCGCGCTGGTAGGGGTGGGCCGCTGCTGAACATACTGCTTCGGCATCGGGGTTTCGATCTGCAGCAGATCGATGGGGATGAATACCACATGGCCCTTGTACAAACGGTTGTTCCGCAGGTTGGGGGTGGCTTTGGCGATCGCTTTCCAGTTGGCCCGGCTGCCGGTATACCACTGGGCGATCAAGACGAGGGATTCGTTCGGCCAGCGCACTTCATGGACATAGTGCGAGCGGTTGCGGAAATGGGCGATGGGCAGCTTCCCGCCGCGTGTGGGTATCGTCGTTTTATTGACCTTGGGCGGGGTTGACGCCCGATTCGTTTCCTGGGGCGGCGGCGGGACCACCGACTTCGGCTTGAGGGCGGTGCAGCCGAAAAGCAGGGCAGCCGCCAATGCGGCTAAAACAGGGCCGGTACGGCCGTTGAAAGGTCTGATCATGGCGTTTGGCGATATTTGCGTTGGAGCTGTTCAAAATAGTCCCGGGCGCGCTCGTTTTCAGGATTCAATTCTATCGCCGTTTGTAATTTTTGCAACGCCTTTTGGCGCTCGCCCTGGATTTCGAGCACCGTGGCCAGGTTGTAGAGAATTTCGTCCTGGTAGGGTGGATCCAGGGCGACGGCCTGGGTGTAACTTTCGACCGCCTCGTCGTAGCGGCCGCTTTTGGCATAGGCGAAACCGAGGTTGAACAGGGCATCCGGCATTTGGGGCTGCAGTGCGAGCACCCTGCGGAAAGCGGCCGCGGCCGGCTGGTATTCGCCGGAACGAATGTAGAGCAATCCGAGGTTGAAGTGCGCCTCGGCGTTATCCGGGGTGTCGGCCAGAATTTCGCGCCAGATCCGCCGCGCCGCCTCGATGTCAGAATCCATCAGCGCCAGCGCCTGTTGCGCACGCTTCCCCTGATCCGGCGCCGCCTTTTGTTCGGCGGCAGGCGTTGGCGTCGCCTGTGGCGCTTCGGTGTACGGCCGGGCCGCAAATACCGTTTTCTCCCTGCCCGGCTTCGCGGGAGGCGATGCCGGGCGGCTGACCCAGAACGTCACCCCCCCCGCCAACCCAAGCAATGCGACGCCGACTGCCAGCCAGGCCATCCGTGGGCCCGGACGGCGCCACAACGCCTTGAGAGCCGCCCAGCCTACCGATGACGACGTGCCCTCGCCCGCCGCTGCACCCGTGTCCGGACGGACGTAGGGATTGGGGGAAGCATCGTCACTTGCCTTCAGGAGGGCTGCCAGTTTATCTTCTTCGGTTTGCTTGTCGTCGGCGAAAAGATTGCAGACCATACGGCTTAGCTGGCGTTCCTGGCTGCGGTAGGAGAAATCCGCCTGACATCCTTCCAGCGCGCTCAACACCTCGCCGCAGTCGCTGTAGCGATCCGCCGGGACGAAGGCCAGCATCCGTTGCAGCGTGTCCTGCAGCGAACGGGGCAATTCGGGCATGAGCAACTCGGGCGGTACGAACGATCGGTTCTGGGCCTGGCGCAGGAGTTTGAGCGTGTCGCCTTCATACATCCGGCGGCCGGACAGCATTTCATACAAGATGATGCCCAGAGAGAAAATATCGCTGCGCTGATCGATGACCTTGCCCTGGGCCTGCTCGGGGGCCATATAGGCCAGTTTACCCTTGAGGGTGCCGGCCTCGGTGGCGGATTGGCGCCCGGCGACTTTGGCCAGGCCGAAATCGAGAATCTTGACCTGGCCGCTGTAGGTGACAAAAATGTTCTGCGGACTGATGTCGCGGTGAACGATGTTGAGCGGGTTGCCGGCGATATCGGGAAGTTGATGCGCGTATTCCAGCCCGGCGCAGATGGAACTCGCGATGAAGAGGCTGTTGTTCAGCCCCAGGGACTGTTCGCTGTCCTGCAGGCGGTTGCTGATGGAGCGCAGATCCTTGCCGCGCAGGTATTCCATGACGATGAAGTAGGTTCCCTCCAGGCAACCGAAATCGTAGACCTCCACGATATTGGCATGCTGAAGATAGGCCGCCAGCTTGGCCTCGTCGATGAAGGCGCGGACCATCTCCTCCTGCGAGTGCAGGTGGGTGTAGATCTTCTTGATGGCCACGAGCTTTTCAAAACCTTGCTCACCTTTGATCTTGGCGCGGTAAAGCTCCGCCATGCCGCCGAAGGCGATCCGGTCCAGCAGTGTATATTTCCCGAACTGTATCGCTTCCGAGCTCATGGGCCCCAGAGCCACCGTTCCTACTCTTCTTCCACCGTTTTCAATTTCTGGAGCAGCGTTTCGGCCTCGCGGATGCTGGCCGCCGCCTCCTCGTGATCGGGGTCTAGGCCCAGCACCAGCCGCCAGTTCTCGACGGCGCGCTCGAGCTCGTCGTTGAGAAAGAATTTGACGCCGTCACGATAGTGGACCTCCGCTTGCTTTTGCGACTGCACACGCAGATCGGTACGCAAGGCTTCAAGCCCAGGATACTTCCCCTGAATGCCATCCAGCATCTGTTTGGCCTTGATGTACTGCCGCTGCCGAAAAAAGCGCTGGCCCAAGGTGAAGCGGCTTCGATTCTCCAGCTGGACGGCTTCGCGGAGCTTGGGATCGGCACGCCGTAGCCGCTCGGTGAGAACGAGCACTTTTTCGTGGCGCCCGGCTTGGGACAACTTGCGGGCCCGCGCCAGGTCGTGATCGGTCTTCTGGGCCTTATAAGGCGGCGGGGCCGCCCGAACGGGAATCTTCAGCATGCGGGGGGTCAGCAGCTGGGCATTGGCGGGCAGATCATTGGCAAAGGCGATGAGATCGGCGCCATCGGCGGTGCGATAGAATTTCCGGGAGAGATCGGCAAGGGATTCCCCCGGCTCGATACGATACCATTTGTACACCGGCGGATTCATGAACTGTTCCAGTTGCCGGCGGGCATCCAGAAACCGGGGATCCAAACGCAGGGTCACAAGCAGGGCGCGACGGGCGTCCTTGGGGCGGCTTTGGGCCAGTGCGGCGCGCCCGGCCTGATAGCTCGCGCGGGCGCGCTCCTGCGCCTGGGCTTCGAGGCGCTGACGATTGGCCAGGGCCTCCTGGTGCTCCGGATCGAATTCCAGAATGCTGCGCCAACACAGCAAAGCCAGCTGAATCTCATCCGCGGCCTCGTAAGTGGCCGCCTTTTCCGCAAGCGTCGTGATAACCGGTTGCCGGTCCGGCCCTTGCGCAAGTGCATACCGACATCTATCGCCCGCAAAGCCGAGCAGCACAAGGCTGGCAACCAGATACAGGGCAATTAGCGGCCGGCTCATCGAAGGACCTCGGCTTTGAAGACCAGCAGGTGATTTTGGAAGGCCTTCGGCGCTTCATCCCAACTGACCGGCTCGCGCTGGATGGCAAACGGGTGACGGTAGAACGGGTTGCTGCCGCCGGCAAGATTGAATCCGCCGGTGAAACCGGCCTTCTCGGCCAGCAGAATTTTTAGCGCGGCCATCTGGTCGCCGGAATAGGCCATGTAGCGGCAGGGCTGCCCTCCCCGGGTTTCAATATCCAGACGGTCGCGGGCCAGGACCGATACGGCCTGCGCCAGATCGGATTGCTTGGGAAACCGGGCCGGGTTGAGCGATTGGGCCACGGCCCGGGGCATCCGGTATTGGATGCTGATCCCCGATTCCATCATTTCAGTGAGCTGGCTCCAGGTGGCCATGGACTCGGTCCCCACGGCCCCCGGTTCAATGAAAAGGGTTGCTGGAAACTGCTGGGTGCGCAGAATCGGGTAAATCAGATCGAAGAAAAGCCGCGATTGGTCATCGAAGGTCAACACCACCGCTTTGGGCGGCAGCGTGGCCTCGAAGGCCATGAAGGCCGCCATCTGGTGGATGCCGACGACATGATAGCCTTCGGTATTGAGGTACTGCATCTGGCGCCGGAAACGATCGGCGATGCGCGACACCTGCTCGCTTTTGACCGTGGATATATCGGGGTAGGCCAGCACGGGAACCATCTGATATCCATCGGGGGTCAGGCCACCCGGCCGGTAGTTCCGCCGTGGGATAAGGAGCAACTGGTCCGGGGCAGCCGATTCGATGGCATTGAAATCCTGGATAATCCATCGGCGGTCCGCCGCCCCCAGATAACGGCGGGCCAGGTCATCCAGATTTTCGTCGGGCCCCACCGATATGGCCAACAGTTCCGAGGGGGGACGCACCTGCAGGGGCGGCGCGCAGGCTGCCGTCAAAAAGGCCAGCAATGACAGCCACAGCAGCGGGCAGACGCGTGCAGCCAAGCGCCCTGCCGCCACGCGACTGTCAGCCCGTGGTATCGCGCCGAGGAATGCGGTAAGCATCGATTGGTGAAACCCTTCCCTTGATCATTTGAGGCGGCAGCTTGTCGACCTCGATGGTCTGCTTGATGTTGGCAAAACTGTTCTGGGTGATGACGATCTCGCCCGGGCCGGCGACACCGTTCAGGCGGGCAGCCACATTGACGGAATCGCCGATCACCGTGTACTCGCGGCGGCGCCTGGAGCCGATATTGCCCGATAGCACCATCCCGGTGTGAATACTGATGCCCACCGCTTCGAGCAGGGCGTTGCCCGAACGCCGGTCGTCATGCAGAAGCCGCTGGATTTCAAGCGCCGCGATGAGTGCCTGATCGGAATGATCGGCCAGGGGG